>CAZNZF010000012.1:0-5139 GCA_964577465.1 uncultured bacterium
GAGCCCCCGCCCTACGGATTATAGTTGTAGGGCGGCAACTCCGTGTGCCGCCCGGATTCACGATGACGAAAAGAAGGGCGGGGTACAGAGCCCCCGCCCTACGGATTATAGTTGTAGGGCGGCAACTCCGTGTGCCGCCCGGATTCACGATGACGAAAAGAAGGGCGGGGTACAGAGCCCCCGCCCTACGGATTATAGTTGTAGGGCGGCAACTCCGTGTGCCGCCCGGTTTAACGATGATGAAAAGAAGGGCGGGGTACAGAGCCCCCGCCCTACGTAATAATTCAATTTATTCCGACTTTACTCGTGCCTAACTGAACCCGTGCTCCGCGCCGGGGAACCCCCCCTCCCGCACCTCCCGCGAATACTCACCCACCGCCTTTTTCATCGTCTCGAAGCCGTCCAGGTAACGCTTCACGTGCTTGAGCTTCTTCCCCGGCAACAGGTGCAGCATGTCGTGGAAGACCAGGATTTGGCCATCGGTGTGCGGTCCGGCGCCGATGCCGATGGTGGGGATCCCCCCGGCTTCGGTGATGCTGCGCGCCAGCTCCGTCGGGATGAGCTCGAGCACGATGGCGAAGGCCCCGGCCCGTTCAATCTTCCTCGCCTCCCGGAGCATCAGCTCTGCCTGGGCCGCGTCGCGCCCCTGCACCCGATAGCCGCCGATGCGGTGGATCGCCTGGGGGGTCAGCCCCAGGTGCCCCATCACCGGGATGCCGGCGTTGGATATCGCCGCGACCACGCGCTCGATGCCCGGCTGCCACTCGATTTTTACCCCCTGCGCCCCGCAGGCGACGAATTCTCCCGCGTTGCGGACCGCCTCGGTCTCGCCCAGCGAGAACGACAGGAAGGGCATGTCGCCCACGAGCATGGCCCGCTTCAGGGCCCGGTCCACGATTCGGGTGTGGTAGAGCATGTCGTCCATCGTTACCCGGAGGGTGGTCGGCTCGCCGTGGATGACGTTGCCCAGGCTGTCGCCCACGAGGACGAGGTCCACCCCCGCCACATCGCAGACCAGGGCGCTGGGGAAGTCGTAGGCCGTCAGGCAGACGATTTTCTCCCCATCGGCCTTTTTTGCGGTAATCTGGGCGGCCGTCATCCGCTCCACGGACTGTTCCGCTCCCATCGTCTCCCCCTAGGGTTGGAGCTCCGCCACTCGCTCGGGCTCACGAATACCGGTTCTTTTCAGGTTTTCCCACAGCTCGGCCACGGTCAGGCCGTCCTCGGGGTCCACGAACCCCGGCGCAATCTCGTTCGCCGGTGCGAGGACGAAATCCCGCCACCGTCGGCGCGGGTGCGGCACCACGATGCCGTCCCGGTCGTAGAGCGTGTCGCCCAGGTAGATGAGGTCCAGGTCCAGCCGTCGGCCGCCGTCTTCCCTCCGGTGGTCCTCGTCGCGGCCGAACCGGCGCTCGACCCGCCCCAGAAGAGCGATGAGCTCCACGGGGCCGAGGGCGGTCTCCACGAGCGCCGCCGCGTTGTAGAAGTCTTGCCCGGTGGCCTTACCCTGGGCCACGGTCTCGTACACGCCGGAGACCTTGAGGACCTTCACACCCCCGTCTTCCGCGAGTCGGGCCAGGCCCTCGGTCAGGTTTTTCCGCCGGTCACCGGAGTTGGAGCCCAGGGCGACGAGGGCCTGTCTTTTCACCGTGCTCACCGTTCCAGGAGATGTTTACCGACCAGGGCCAGGGCGCGTTCGAGCAATGGCTTGGGCTGCGTGAGCGCCAGGCGGACGCGGCCCAGGCCCGCCTCGCCGAAGGCCGAGCCCGGGGTGAGGATGACGCCGGTTTTATCCAGGAGCCTTCGGCAGAAGGCGACGTCGTCCGTCTCGCCGCCCGGGATTTGGAGCCAGAAGTAGGTGGCGCCGCCCGGTTTATCGTGCCGCCACCCCATCCCGTCCAGAAGTATCGAGACGGCCTCCCGCCGGTCGGTGTACACGGACACCGCCTCGTCCACGGCCGCGTCCCCTTCGTTGAGCGCCACCGTGGCCGCCGCCAGGGACGGCGCGAAGATGCCGGCCTGGTAGTAGACCTCTATTTTCTTCAGCGCGGCCACCGCCCGCGGATGCCCCGCCGCGAAGGCGATGCGCACCCCCGCCATGCCGTAAGCCTTGGACAGGGTGTGGAACTCGACGGCCACCTCGCCGGCTCCGGGGATGGACAGAATCGAGAGCGGCCCGTGGCCGTCGAAGGCGATGAACTGGTAGGCGTTGTCGTAGATGACCAGGGTCTCGGTGCGCGCGGCCCACTCTACCAGCTCCGCGAGGAACTCAAGTGTCGTCGCCGCGCCGGTGGGGTTGTTGGGGTAGTTGAGGATGATGAAGCGCGCCCGCTCCGCGACCCCGTCCGGAATTTCCGAAAGGTCGGGGTGCCACCCCAGCTCCGGCTTCAGCTCCAGCCGGTGGACCTCCAGCCCCGCCACCTGGGCCGAGCTCAGGTAGGACGGGAAGGCGGGGTCGGGCAGGATGACCAGGTCGCCCGGGTCGGCCAGCGCCAGGTTCGCCCGTGAGAGCCCCCCCTTGCTGCCGGGCAACAAAACGATGTCGTCGCCGGATATTTCCACGCCGAAATGGCGGGAGTACCAGCCGCGGATGGCACCAATCAGTTCCGGCGAGCCGGTGTAGGGGGTGTAGGAGTACTGGGCGGGGTCGGCCGCGGTGACGGCCAGCTCCTCGACGACCTCGGCGGCGGGGCCGATATCGGGACCCCCGCGGCCCAGGTCGATTATCTCCAGCCCTTTGGCCGCGGCATCCCGGCGCCAGAGGGCCGTCTCCGAGAAGATGTAGGGTTTTATCGAGGCGAGACGCTGTGCGGGGGAAATATCCACCGGTCCCTCCTTCGAGCGCCGCTATTGTAACAAATCGGGGAGTGCGGTCGGATAGGGGGGGTCATAGATAGTAGCGGGCGACCGGGGAGAAGGAGAACAACGCATTTGCGATGATGTAGGGGCGGACCTTTAGGTCCGCCCGCCTTTCAAAGCCAGCCCTGTTTTCGTCGTAAATTTTGACCCACACCCCAACCCGTAGGCACCCCCCTCCCTAGCCCTCCCACCAAAGGGGGGGGAGGGGACCGTCTCAACCCTCATCCCGGCCCGTCGGTGAAACCGCCCCCAATCTCAGCCTTCCCTCCAGAGGTGGGAAGGAGAAAATGTAGGGCGGCCCCGTGGGATGCATCCCCTGCGGGCCGCCGCGCACACGTTCCCGACCCCGACCCTCACCCCAACCCGTAAGCGGGAGAGGAGAGGACCGCACCCCTCCTCCCCCGGGACGTAGGGCGGGGGCTCTGTACCCCGCCCTTTTACAGTAAAAACGGGCGGCACACGGAGTTGCCGCCCTACGTCGGTATCGGAAAATCGGTCGTAGGGTTAGGTCTGTTGACCCGTCCGCCCCCCACCCTAACCTCCCTTCCAGAGGAGGGAGGGGGGATACAGGGCGACTATTACAGGTTCAGGCTCTGACGGGAGATGACCACCCGGTAGTGCCGGCTGTTCTCGGTGTCGTCGTCGGAGAGGAAAATGAACAGTTTGTCATCTTTGAGCCGGTAATCATCGGGCGCCAGCAGGTTCCAGCGCGCGTACGGCTCCCCCGGCCCGTCGCCGTCGTCGTCGGCGTCCTGGTCCCCGTCGCCCCAGACCTGGACCCCGGGCGTATCGTCCAGCGCGTTGTACTCGAGCTCCGCAATCTGAAGCCAGCCGCCGACGGCCTCCACCTCGGCCTTGGAGAACTCGTAGGAAACGTAGCCGGCGAAGGGCTCGACGATGGTGTCCGGGTCCCCGCAGGCCGAAAGACTCAGGGCGAGGAATAACGCCGCGCCGATTAAAAGCCAGTTGCGCATCTTACTCCTCCATCTGGTAGAGGATGACGATGCGGTACCACCAGTTGGCATTGGCCTCCATGTGCATCTCCCCGTCGCGCACGTACCAGTCGTTCGAGGAGACCGGGTACCAGGTGGCCTTCTCGGAGCCCTGGTCGGTGTAGATGAGCAGCATGGGGGAGGTGTCGTCGTTGTTGGGGTCGAAGTGGAGCTCGGCGAAGGGCTCGTACTGGTCGGCCATGAAATTGGAGCCGGGTAACTCGTAGACCTTTACCTTCGCGGCCCCCTCCTTGGTGATGCCGACGGGGTCGTAGGAACAGGCCACGGAGAGAATGTAGCCGGCCGCCACGGCCGCGACGAGCATCAGCACACCGGTCACGGGTTTAATTGTCATTTTTGCCCTCCTCGGGGCGGGGGGTCGTCATCATCAACTCCTGGGGGAGGGTGACGAACTCCCTCGACTCGCCGTAGATTTCCGCGTAGCGGGGGTCGATGGTAATCGCCGTTTTATAGTAATCCTCGGATTTCGCAATGTCACCCAGGGCCCGGTAGCACTGGTAGAGGTCGTAGTAGAGGGCGGGCGTGTCGGGCTGGAGTTTCAGGGCGGTATCGAGCCGCGCGATGGCGTCCGTGTACCTCCCGGCCAGGTAGTACAGGCGGGCGACGTTGCCGTAGGCGTGCGGCAGATCCGGTCGCAGCGCAATCGCCGCCTCGTAGGCCTCGAGGGCTCCCGGGAGGTCGCGCAACTTTTCGCGGGCGCACCCCAGATTGAAGCTCGCCTCGTAGGATGACGGGTCGAGCCCGGCGGCGCGCTCGAAGGCTTTACAGGCCTCGTCGAAGTGCCGGTTGAGCTGGTGGATGACCCCCAGGTTGACCCAGGCCGGGGCGTAGTTCGGGTCGAGGCTGATGACGAGCCGGAAGGCCTCCTCGGCCTCCGGGTAACGCTCGGTCTGGGCCAGGCAGATGCCGTGGTTGAAATGGGCCTCGGCGAATGTCGGGGCCAGCTCGGCGGCGCGGCCGAACTGGATGGCGGCCTGTTCCCAGTCCGGGGGCTCCTCGGCCAGAAACGCCTGACCGAAGCGGAAGCGCAGCTCGGGGTCGTCGGGATTGTTCCGCACCTGGGCGGCCAGCTCGTCTATCCCGTGACCCGTCTTGGGCTCCTCGGGCGCGCAGCCGGCGAGGAGTAACGCCAGGACGGGACAGAGGATTGAAGCGACCCGTGAGGGATGTGGGAAGGTGAATCGGCGCATGTTACTTCTACGATAGGAAACGGCGTCGGGTTGCGGCCGTGCCTGCGCGGCCGTCCTCCCTCTCGGGCGCGGCGCGG
>CAZNZF010000012.1:5239-7587 GCA_964577465.1 uncultured bacterium
CGCGGAACGGATTGGAGAATCCGTTCTCCACGCCTACTCGAAGGCGTAGAGTTTGCCGTCCTCGCAGTTCAGCACCAGGGTGCCGTCGGCGTAAGCGCTGGAGCCGATGACCCCGGCCCCCAGCTCCTTCGACCAAAGCTCCTTGCCGGTTTCGGTGTCCACCGCGTGGACGACCCCGGCCTTGGTGGTGATGAAGACGGCCTGGTCTATCACCGTGGGGCACATGCGGATGGGGGTTTCGGTGTTGAAGCGCCAGCGTTTCTGGGCGTCGGCGGCCGTGAGCGATTCGAGGTAGTTCTGGGCCACGAAGTAGATGTTGTCCTTGGCGATGGCCGAGGTGCAGACGAGCGAGGCGATGGTCTCGTGGCGCCAGAGTATCTCCGCCGTCTCGGCGTCGAGGCAGTAGAGATAGCCCCGGCTCGTATCCGATTCGGGCAGGGAGTAGAAGAGGCTTCCGTTGTAGAAGCTTGCGGAGCTGGTGGCCCGGCCCAGGGATTTCGTCTTCCACTTGATGTCGCCGGAGCCCTGCCAGACGCTCATCAGGCAGCCGTCGTAGGTGCCGATGAAGATGTTGACCTTGCCGGTGGTGGGCTCGCTGTGTGCCGACTCCCAGGGGCTGATCCACTTGAGCTGGCAGTGCGTGGCGTCCAGGGCGATAAGGTATCCCTCGCGGCTGGTGAGATAGACGTTGGTGCCGTCCACGCAGGGGGTGTTCAGGACGATGTCGTCCAGGTGGAACTTCCACTGTATGAGGCCCGACTCAATCCCGACGGAGTAGAGGTGCTGGTCTTCGCAGGGCACGTAGACGAAGCCGTCCCACGAGGTGGCGGCGGGGCTCGTGACCTTGGCGTCGAAGACGGTCTTCCATACCAGCTCGCCGGATTCCAGGTCGAGGCAGTGGAACTCGTTGCCGTCGCCGGCCGCGGTGAAGATATGCTGTATGGTGATGGTGGGCGAGGTCGTTACATTGGGGCCGATATCGTGGGTGAACTTCAGCTTGCCCTCGATCATCCGGTGCGTCGGTCCGACCGTGCCGGTGTGGGCGGGATTGCCCCGGTACATGCTCCAGGTGTGTACGTCCTCGGTCTTGAAGCGGAGGAAGTAGCTGTTGATGGTATCTTTGAGCTTAGAGGTCAGGCGGTCTATCTCGTTGAGAGCACCCGTACGGATGGTTTCCAGCTCTTCCCGGAGGATGACGATTCGTTTCATGGCTCTCCCGGTGATTTCCCCCACGGCGCGGAAAGCCGGCGGGTCGCTCTCGGTGAGTTTCTACGCGGCGACGGCGTCGGAAGGCAAAACCGCGACCGCAGGCACATCTTTTTCTCGATTATATCTTTAACCCCTCCCCCGGTCAACCGAGGACCCCCCCACGAGGTCGACGAGGATGCGGTCGGCGATGAGCTGGTGTCCCCGGGCGATACGCCAGCGGTCCTCGCCGGGGATTGACCCGTGCAGGAGCTCCAACCTTCCCGCCGCGAGGTGAGCCGCGAGAGAGGGAAACGCCTCCGCCACCCCCAACCCCCAACGCCCGCGGAATCGCTTCTCGGAAAGTCCGTCGCGTGTCCGGAGAGCCAGCATCGCCATCTCCAGCCGACGTTCCTCCTCCGTGGGCCGCTCTTCATCCCCGTTCGGGAGCCCGCCTCTCTTCACGGCGTCGAGCCAGGCCTCGAGGTCCGGCGTGTTGCGCCGCCTTGCGGTACCGTCGTCGGAGACCGCCGAGGGGCCGAGGCCGATGAACGGTCCGGCCTCCCAATAAATCTCGTTGTGCCGGCAGCGGTGGCCCGGACGGGCGAAATTTGACAACTCGTACTGCGCATAACCCTCGGCCTCCAGGCGGTCCAGGGCGGCGTAGTAGATGTCGGCCGCCGCGTCGGGGTCCGGCGGGGGGAGCTCGCCCCGCTCCACGGCCAGGCCCAGGGGGGTGGACGGCTCCAGCTTGAGCGCGTAGAGGGAGACGTGGTCCACGCCCAACGAGAGCGCGGCCTCCAGGCTTTTTTTAAAGGTATCCGGCCTCTGCCCCGGCAGGCCGTACATCAGGTCGATGGACAGCGACCGGACACCGGCGCGCCGGGCGTTGGCGAAGATGCCGGTGTCCGTGGAGCGGTGCGACCGGCCGAGCATCCGCAACTCGCCCTCGTCGAAGCTCTGGAAGCCCACCGAGAGCCGGGTCAGCCCGGCCCGCAGCAGCGCCTCGAAGTAGCCGACACCGGCGTTGGCGCACGGGTTGGACTCCGTGGAGACCTCGGCCCCCGAGGGGATGCGGAACCGGTCGCGCGTCCGGGCGATGAGCTGGCCCAGGTTTCCCGCGCCCAGGATGTTGGGCGTCCCCCCGCCCACGTAGAGCGTTC
>CAZNZF010000012.1:7687-20922 GCA_964577465.1 uncultured bacterium
CCGCGGACCTCGGGTACGTGCTCCAACTCCCGGAGAAGCCCGGCGGTCACCCTCCCCCCCGACTCCGGCGTCGCGACGTAGCTGATGAAATCGCAGTAGGCGCACCGGCGCCGGCAGAGCGGGACGTGGACGTACACGCCGAACGACCTGCGGGTGGCGTTCAAGACGTCTCCCCCGGACCGTCCGTCGCCGGCCGGACGTAGATGGGATTGGAGAAGAGCCAGAGCCTCTGCACCGTGCCCCAGGGGAGGTTGGGCGCCTCGACCCAGGCCTCGACCCGGTACACGCCGGGCCTGAAGACCCGGTACACGAACCGGTTGTCCGGAATGCGCCGCAACAACTCGCCGTCACGGATGAGCCGCAGCTCGATGCCCTCCGCCGGGGGGCAGTAGGCCTCCAGGGTCGTGGGCTCGCCGTTGAGGCTCGTCTCGTCGCCCATGACTACGGTCCTGTCCCCCGCGCGGGCGGTGAACCGGAATCCCCGGCCGTCCCCGATGGGGGCGATGCAGCCGAAACAGTGCCCCCGGGCGAGGGCCCCGGTGATGAGGCTCGAGGCGACGCCGGGGTCGGTCGGCAGGCGTTGCGGCAGAAGGACGTAGGTCTGGACCGTATCGAAGGCGCTCTCGTAGCTCGGCACGTTCATGTACCAGTCGCCCAGGACCTTGGACCGCCCCAGGGCCTCGGTGGAGGCCAGCCCCACCACCGGCCGGGTCCGGCACAGTTCGTCCCAGAGCGTGAACACCGCCCGGTCCACGCCGAGACGGGCGTAGGAGCGGGGGCCGTCCAGGAGGTTCACGCCGACCGCCCCTAGCCAGGTCAGGGGGTCCGCGCGTCGCCACAGGCTGCGCAGGTTGACCACCTCCAGGGCGGTGAAGTTGGACAGACTCCAGTCGTGCCAGGGTTCCTCGGCGTCCAGCGGCATGGCGACGACCGACAGCCCCTTCTCGTCGACCTCGGCGCAGATGCTCGCCGTGGACCGCCCGAGCCCCTTCGGCACCGTCTTGGGGCCCAGAATCCACAGCTTCCCCTCCGGCCGTTCGAGCTCCGCGCCGCAGATGAGGTACAGGTGGCCGTAGTTGCCTACCTTTCCGTCCTTGCGGGCCCGCATCGAGTGCACGTCGGTGAAGACGACGAAGTCGAGGTCCGCCTTCCGCGCCAGGACGGCGATTTCGCCGTACGTCGAGACGCCGTCGGAGTATTGGCTGTGCACGCCCAGCACGCCCCGGTAGGCGTAGTAGCCGCCCAGACGGGGGTAGACGGCGAAGCTCTTCTCGGGGAACTGGACCTGGAGGTTGTAGAGGGAGAAGAGGGTGAAGGCGGCCACGAGTGCCAGGATGATGTCCCGGACCAGACGACGGCGTCGCTTGCGGCGGGTTTTCGTCTCCGTCGTGGTCGGGGCGTCGGGGCCGTGGGCGAGGTCCTGGGTACGGGGGTGGGGACCCTCGGGGGCCGCCGTTTTACGGGACTCCCCATGCCGGAACAGGTGCCGGAAAAACGAGCCGACCGCCCCCGCGAGGCCGGTCCAGAACCTTTTCAGCCGGTGGCGTTTTTCGTCGGTCAACGGGCGCTTCCGAGATGGTGCTTATGAGACAAGGGGCTTAAGCCCCTTGCCCCCCCATCCTATTCGAGAAAACTCCCCCGAACCCCGATCCAGAGCTGCTCCACCGTGCCCGTGGCGTTCACCTCGGCGTAGAGTTGCAGCCAGCGTTCCAGCCGCGGGTCGGCGAAGGGAGGCAGGGGCAGCCTCGAGGCCTCCAGGAGCCAGCAGCGGTCGTCGCCCCCGCCCGTCCAGTCCACCGCCCGCCAGGTGAGGGCGCGGAAACCCGCCGGGGTCGGGCGGAAGTTGCCGTTGTGCTCCGGGTGGGCCGAGAGGGCGTCCAGGTCCAGCTCTTCCAGCCGTCCGAGCCAGGCCTCCGGCAGCTCGACGGGGGGGACGGCGGTCGTATCGGCGGACGCCTCTCCGCCGGACAGCCGGACGCCGTACCCGTAAACGCCGGTTTCGACCACGAGGGCGTCGGAGAGAAGGACGAGCGAGTCGGTGAGCTCGGGAAGCCGCGGCTCCAGGAAATAGACCTCGCGCGTGATGCCGGCCGTGTTCCAGGTGTACGCGGTGAGCGTGGTCAGGGCGCCGGTGTCGCGCACGAGGCCGCCGACCGTGACGCGGTCGCCCGGCTCGTAGCCGGAGGCGGTCACCCGGTCTGCCAGGTCGCCCTCGGGGGCGACGGGGTGTATTTGGGGGGGAGCGTCCTCCCGGCAGGCGGCGCAGAGGACGAGGGCCGCGAATAGAGGAATCAAGCGCAGAGACGTGTCATTCAACGGAATACCCGGCCTCCTCCTCGGTGATGACGTGCACCTCCTCCGTGGAGGCGGTGCTGTCGCGCAGGGCGGCTATTCGGTTCCGGGCGAAGGCGATGTCCCCCTCGCCCTCAGAGAGGCTGATGTAGCGCTGCCAGTGGCGGATGGCGTCCAGGGCGTCGCCGGTCTTCTCCAAGAGCAGGGCAAGGTTCCAGTGGGCCAGCGCGTAATCGGGCTTGATGTTGAGCGCCTGTTCGTAGGACTCCCGCGACAGGTCGTAGTACGACAGCTCCTGGTAGGCGTTGCCCAGGTTGTTGTACGCCTTGTAGTAGTAAGGCAGGACCTCGATGGCCTTCTCGAAATAGCTGACGGCGAGGGAGTAGAGCTCGGATTCCATGTAGACCAGGCCGAGGTTGTTGTTGACGAAGGGGTCGTCCGGGGCGATGGCCTGCGCATTCTCGTACTCCCGGGTCGCGCCGCGCAGGTCCCCGGCGGCGAGGAGGGCGTTGCCCGCGTCGATATAGGCGGACATCTCGGAGCTCTCTTGAGTCTCCGTCGCCGTGGTCGTCTCCTCGGGAGTGGTAGAGGGATGAGAACCGCCACCTGCGCCGAAGAGTGAACAACCAGCGAAGAGGATAACGAGTAAGCAGAGGCCGAAGACGAGGTTTTTCAATTGGCTGCTCCGGGGGCTTAGTTTCGGGTATTCTAGCGTTCCGACGGACGACAGTCAATGGGTGCACCGGGCGATACCCCGGCGGAGCACACGGAAGCGCGCCGGGATAAATGCATAACACCTTGACAATTAAAGAAATTCCGGTTATGTTTTGACCGTTGTGATCCGGCGAACGGGCCTGGACAAGACTGTTGAGCTTACCGCACGATGGACGACGACAGCCGACACAAAGATGAGCCCCGGGTGCGCTTTCGGCGCAACACAAAGCCGCGCTCCAAGTACGGATCCATCACGCACATAATCCTCCTGGGCGCCGCCCTGGCCGTAATCATCTGGCTCATCTTCTTCCTGAAGGATTCGAGCCTCTTCAGCGGCGAAGGTGAGGACGGGGTAACGGGGCACTCCCCCGTGGTCCGCGGGTCCGGTCTGGACATCGACGAAAACCTCATCAACTACTTCGACGAGGACATCCAGCTCCTGCGGCCCGACGGCAATTGGGAGTTCGCCTACGGCACCAGCCTGCGCCACGACGAGGCGGACGCGTTCAGCGCGGTCTCCTGGCTCGACGCCACCGAGATCTGCCGGCTGACCCTCTACGACGCCGAGCGGCCCGTGGCCAGGGTGCGGGTGGGGAAGCTCCAGCTTCAGGAACCGCGCACTACCAGCTCCCTGGCCCGCCAGTCCTTCGAGAACATCATGCTCTACGCCCTGAACCCGGACCACCCGTACAACGTGGACACCTGGGAGCCGACGACCACCCTCGATTCGGACGGGCTCCAGGGCACGTACTACGTCATCAAGGTGACACACACCCGCAACACCCAGGCCGACATCCGCGTCGTCGCCTTCTTCGTCAAGGACCTGTGGGTCTACACCCTGATGGGCGAGGTGAGCTACGAGGAGTACGATATCTACCGGGAGAAGTTACGCTATATCTTCGGTCATTTTGTGTTTATATAGCCCTTTGCGTTTGCATATTTATCCGCCTTGTGGCAGACTAAACCGATGAGTCGTCATCTCCGGCCGTCCTGTATCGGGGAGGCGGTGAGGCGGAAACCTGTGTACGGTTAGTGGACGGCGTTGTGCGCCGGTCCCTCCCCGTTGACCGTCATTGACCATTCCAGCTTCAAGGGATAAACCAGCCGGTTGTTCGGAAGGACCCGTCATGGTTGACCAGAATTATATCGAGGAGATAAAGCGTAGGAACGCCGAGCGGGCGGCCAAGCTCAAGGAAAGCCTGAAAATCGGCGATTTTTCGAAGCTCGCCCCCTCGGGAGCCGGCGACGAGCCGCCCGGGGCCGTGGTCATCACCCCCGGAGGCGCAAGAAGAGCCGCCGGACCACCTCCCCCGCCCGCGGGCAAACCGGCCGCGGGGCCGTCGGTCGCACCACCCCCGCCACCGCCTTCCCGGGGCGAAGCGGCCCGCACCGCTCCACCGCCTCCGCCGCCCGCCGCCAGAACCGCGGCTGCTCCTCCTCCGCGCGAAGCCCGGGCCGAGAGACCGGCCCCGCCGCCCGAAGCGGAGAGGGAGCCCCTCGTACCCTCCGAGGGTATCTGGGACGAGATTCTCGGCGAGACCGTGGAGGCCGCGCCCGAGGAGATGCCGTCCCCCCTGGACACCGGCCCCAGCACCTCCGAGCTCGAGGAGTTCAAAGTGCCCCTCTTCGATACGAGCCGCATCGAGGAAGAGGAGGTCGAAGAGGAGGAAGAGGTTGCCGCGGTGTCGGAGGAGCAGGAGGGCATTACCGACGAATTCGTCGTCCCCGCCTTCGACTCCGGAACGACCACGGAAGTGCTCGAGGAAGGGTACGCCGCTCCGGCCTTCGATTCCGCGGAGGCGGAGGCCCCCGCCGAGGTCGAGGAGGAATACGCGGTCCCGGCTTTCGATTCCTCCGTTGCGGAGCCCACACCCGTCGAGGAAGCCGCCGTCCCCGCTTTCGAAACCGCCGAGCCCGCCGAGGAGTTGGAGGAGGTCGAGGAGGAGGAGTACGCGGTTCCCGCCTTCGATTCCTCCGCCGTGGCAGCCGCGCCCGTTGAGGCCGTCGAAGAGGCCCCGGTGGAGGAGCCGGTCAGGCCGGCCGCCGTCGCGCCGGTCGCCGAGCCTGCCGCCGCGGTGCCCACGACCTTCGACAACTACATCGTCCTCGAGGTCAAGGGCTCTGAGCTCCGTCTGAGGCGCCGCAACATTTCGCTGCGCGAGGCCGTCTCACTCTTCGAGGTCGCCCTGGAGGAGTGCCGGAAACTCCTCGAGGAATAGGCGCCCTTTCGGGTTAATCCAATCCGGGGCGCAGCGTTGCGCCCCAATCTGAACTCCGTTCCAGTCCAGCGAGCGCGCCTTGATTTTCAACAAGATTCACCCACGCTACATCGCCCTGGACCTGGGCACCACCAGCACCCTGATCCACCTCGAGGGTCAGGGTGTGGTCGTGAACGAGCCCTCGGTCATCGCCGTCAACGAGAAGGGGCAGATCGAGGCCCTGGGCCGGGAGGCCAAGCGGATGCTGGGGCGCACCCCGCCGAACATCCGCGCCATCCGGCCCATGGAGGACGGCGTCATCGCCGACTACGAGACCGCCGAGCTCATGCTCAAGGCCCTGTTGCGCCAGGCGCTCAAGGGGGCGTCCATCGTAAAGCCGAGGGCGCTGTGCTGCGTGCCGTCAGGGATAACGGAGGTGGAGAAGCGGGCGATCCGCGACTCGGTGAAGAACGCCGGCGTCCGGGAGATATACCTCATCGAGGAGCCCATCGCCGCCGCGGTGGGGATGCGACTCCCCATCGAGGAGAGTATTGGCTCTATCGTGGTGGACGTGGGCGGCGGCACCACCGAGGTCGCCGTGATGAGCCTCGGCGGGGTGGTGGTGTCCGAATCGCGCAAGATCGGCGGGAACGTCATGGATCAGGCGCTGGACCGCTACCTCCGCAGCCACTACAACGTCTTCGTCGGCGAGCAGATCTGTGAGGAGATAAAAATCGCCATCGGCTCCGCCGTGCCCCTGGAGGAGGAGGAGACATTCGTGGTCAAGGGCCGGAACATGCTCAACGGCATCCCGACGACGGTGACCATCAGCTCCACCGAGGTGCGCGAGGCGTTGCGCGAGTGCATCGTGCAGGTCATCGGCGCCGTGCGCTCCACCCTGGAGCAGACGCCGCCGGAGCTGGCCTCCGACATCGTCAACGCCGGAATCAACATGACGGGCGGCGGTTCGCTCCTCAAGCGCCTGGACGACGCCATCACCCAGGAGACGAACCTCCGGGTCCACCGCGCCGCCTCGCCCCTGACCACCATCATCGAGGGGCTCGGGATGATTCTCGACGACTTCCGCCGCTACCGGAGGCTCTTCAACCTCTACCCGACGTAGGACGCTTCGCGTCCATTGAGGATTGAGGGCGGGGGCCCTCTTTTTTGTTGGGAAGCGACCGATTCTCGGGACATTCGGGAATCGGGGGAGCGGCCGTTGAGCAAATCGCACCGCGTCCCCTTGGCTCCGTTTCAGCGTGGTATAATCCGGGCCCGTAAGAACCGAATCCACGCCGGCTTACCGATATTTTTCACATGGCCGTCACCGCCGCAGGCAGGATTTTCAGGAACGAGGGCGTGCGCTGGGGACTGACCGTCCTCGGCCTGGTGGTCGTCGTCGCCGGCTCGACCCTGCTCCGGCGCTCCCTGTGGAGCGACGACCCGCTGATGGTCTCCGACGCGGCCTTCCGCTTCCGCCTGGCGCGGATGTACGCCCGGGGGGAGACGCCGCCCGAGCGGGATTATCGGGTGATGCCCCCCGAGGGTCAGCCGCTCCACGAAGACCTGCTCCTCGTCGAGGACGCCCTGGTGGGGTGGACCTACCGCCTCTTCCGCGCCGGGTACGACGAGGCGTCCTTCGAGGGCCACCTGGCGATTTGGGTTTCGCTGGTGAGCTCCCTCGGCGCGGGGGCGGTCTTCCTCCTCGGTTACGCCCTGTGGCGGAAAAGAAGCGTGGCCCTCGCCGCGGCGCTCATCGCCGCCTTCGCCGTGGCCTGCGTGGACCGGACGGTGAACGTCTACCTGCGGGAGCACCTCGCCGGGCCGTTCATCCTGCTGGGTTGGGCGGGCCTCATCGGCGCCCTCGGCCCGCCGGCCGATGGTTTCGGTTGGAGGAGGCACCTGCCCTGGCTCGTCGCCTGCGGGGCGGGGTGGGGCATGGCGCTGGCCGCCTGGCACCTGGCGGGCTTCCTCCTCACGGTGACGGCGGTCCTGCTGGTCGCGTACCTCATCTGGCGGAAGGAGTGGCGGTCGGTCGGCCCGACGGCGCTCGTCCTGGGGGCGGTCACCCTCGCGGCCGGACTTATCGTTCCAGCGCTGCGGGAGAAGGGGCTGGCCTTCTCGCCGGGCGCCTGCCTGCTGTACCTGACCGCCCTGGTCTGCTTCATCCCCTGGCTGCGGAAGTTTGTCGAGCCGCGGCGATGGCGCGCCGCCCTGGCGCTCGTCGGCGGTGCGGCGGTCCTCTACCTCGCCGGAAGGCTCCTGGCCGGCCAGGAGGCCCAGTTCGGCCACGTCTACACCCTGTTCTGGGACAAGCTGGTTCTCCTCGGCCAAAAGCCGGTCGACCCGGCCCGACTGTCCTGGATAAGCCGGGCGCTGTGGTCCGGTCCCTTCGACGGCCCGACCCTGACCGGCTTTCTTACCTCGAACTGGCTGCTCCTGCCCCTGGGAGCGGCCGGGACGGCGGTCTGCCTCGTGGATTGGCGCCGGGGGAAAATCCCGCAGGCCGCAGTCCTCTTCCTGGCGCTGACCGTCGCGCTGTTGGCCGGTTTTCTCTTCTTCCGCCGGTTGGAGGCCTTTCTCGCCCCGCTCCTGGCGGTAGCCGCGGCGGGGCTCATCACCCGGATAGATTCCTGGCGGAGAATGCCCATCGTCCTCGGCCTGGCCGGTCTCGCCTTCTTCAACGTTTACCAGTCCGTCAACCTCACCGGGGACGACGCGGTGCGGCGGGTCGTTTCCCGGCTGGATGAACAGCCACCCCCCTGGCCCCACGACATCGGCGACGAGCTGCGGGTCGTCATCGGCTGGCTGCGGGAGAACACGCCGCCCGACGCCGTGCTCGCCGCGCGGTACAACATCGCCCCCATGCTGCTGACCTACGCCGACCGCCCCGTCGCGCTGCACTCCATCTGGGAGTCTCCCGAGGTCCGGGAGCGGGCGCGGCGGTTCACGCTCGGCCTGTTCGGGGACGAGGTGGATTTCGAAAAGCTGCTCGCGGGGTGGGGGGTGGACTACCTGGTGGTGAGCGCCGCCGACTACCTCGGCGCCGGTCCCGAATCGGCACGCTACGAGGCCGACGCGCTCCGGCCCGCCGGGAACGAGGCCGTCGCCGCGCTCTGCCTTTACCCGGAGGGGTTGACCGGCTTCGACCTGCGGTTCCAGACCCCGTCCTTCCGGGTGTACGCGGTCGGTGATGAACCCCGCGGGCGGCCATTTTTCGGCGATGATAAAGCCTGGGCCCTGGCCGGGAGCCCCCCCGATTCGAGGCCCGTCGGTAATTACAGCCCGCTCTTCGACCCGGCCTCCCCCATCGTCGCCGGGACGGGACCCGCCGACAGGGCATCCGCCATCTACGCCGCCCTGGACGACTACAACCTCGGCGCCACGCTCTACAACGGCGGCCGTTACGCCCAGGCCGTCCCCCGTTTCCGCCGCGTCCTGGAGCGGGTGGGCGACCTGAACCGCGCCGGGTACTGGCTGGCGGCGGCGTTGTACCGGTCCGGCGACCCGGCTGGGGCGGAGGCCGCTTTGGATTTATTCTCCGCGCACAGCCCCGGGAACCTGGACGGCCTCCTGCTGCGCGCCGAGGTCCTCCCGGCGCTCGGCCGGACCGGGGAGGCCCTGGACACGCTTCAGAAGGCAATCGCCCGCCTGCCCGACGAGCCGCGGCTCTACGACGCGCTGGCCGACGTGTACCGGGGGCTGGGGGATTTCGGACAGGCGGAGCTTCTGTCCGACCGGGCGCGGGAGGTGGCCGGTGCCTGACCGGGTGCTCATCCTGGGGGCCGGTCTGACGGGGCTCGCCGCCGCCGACGAGCTGGCGGCGACTCGGGTCCCCTGCCTGGTCCTGGAACGGTCCGCCGAAGTGGGCGGCCTGGCCGGCGGAATCCGGCGCGGGGGGTTCAGCTTCGATTACGGCCCCCACCGCTTCCACACCCCGGACCCCGGCGTCGAGCGCTGGTTCATCGACCTCTTCCCCGACGGAGCATACAGGCGGCCCCGGCGCAAGAGTGAAATCCAGCTCGTCGGTCGGCGTTTCGCCTACCCCCTGGAGCTGGGCGACGTGGTGCGCAAGCTGGATTTTGTGGACAACGTCCGGGCCTTCTCCGATTATCTCGTGAGCGCGATTCGGCGGACACTTTCACGCCCCGACGAGGCGAGCTTCGAGGACTGGGTGGTCGACCGCTTCGGCCGCACGCTCTACGACCTGTACTTCAAGCCGTACACCCAGAAGCTCTGGGGCGTCTCGACCCGGGAAATCTCGCCCGACTGGGCCGCGCAACGCATCAGCCTGGTGAGCCTGTTCGACGTCCTCAAGCGGCTTCTATCCAAAAATTCCGGCGATGACCCCCGGACCTACGCCCGGGAGTTCCTCTACCCGGAGGCGGGAATCGGCGAGCTTCCGCGCCGTCTCGCGGCCAGGGCGGTTTCACGCGGGGCGGAGATTCGTTCGGACGCGGAGGTCGTCGCCCTGCGGGTGAAGGTCGGGGCGTTCGAGGTCGAGGTGAAAGAGGCCGGTGGAAAGGCGTACCGCGAATCCGCCACCGCCGTCGTCTCCACCGTCCCCCTGGCGGAGCTGGTCGGTTTCCTCGAGCCGCGTCCCGGGGCGGAGGCCCTTCGGGCGGCCGATGGGCTCCGTTCCCGCGCCGTCGTCTTCCTCCACCTGGCACTGGAAGGCAAAACGCCCTCGGACAACCACTGGATTTACTTCCCCGAGCCGGGTTACATTTTCAACCGGGTCAGTGAGCCGGCCAACTTCTCGGAAAAACTGACGCCGTCGGGCCGGGCGGCGCTCACCGCCGAGGTGAGCTGCGACGCGGGCGACCGGTTCTGGCGGATGGGCCGGGAGGACCTGTGCCGGGACGCCTACCACGGCCTGGCGTCGGTGGGGCTCTTGAGCAAATCGCCCCGGGCCTGCGCCGTGTCGTATCAGCCCCACGCCTATCCCCTCTACGATCGGGGGTACGGCGAGCGGCTGGCGGCCTGCCTGGGGCACGTGAACCGTCACCCCGGTCTCGTCACCACCGGGCGGCAGGGGCTCTTCCGCTACGGGAACATGGACCACGCGGTGGTCATGGGCCGGAAGGCGGCCCTGTCGCTACTGGGTAAAATCGACCGCGAGGAGGCCCAGGCGGTGGGCACGACGCGGGAGTACTTCGGCTGATGCGGCGGATTCTCCTCATCGTCAAGAACTTCCCCCCCTTCCGGACCGAGCCGAACACGGCCAACCTGGTGAAATACCTCGGTCGGCAGGGGTGGACGATTGACGTGCTGTGCTCCCGGCCCGGCTGGGGGGTGGAGACGGTCGGCCTGACGCGCGACGAGGAGCAGTTGAAAGCGCTCCACCCGGGCACGACGGTTTTCCCGGTGGAGACGGCCAACCCCGTCCACGGCCTTACACTCCTGCTCAAAGGTCGGAAGGGGGGAGGGGCGCCGACGCGGAGGCTGTCGCGGCGGCACGTTTCGCCTCTCGGTCGCCTGTTCCGCTCCGTCCTGCACATCCCCGACTCCGAGCACTACTGGTTCCACCCGGCCTTCTGGCGCGGCCTGCGGCTGATAAAAGACCGCCGCCCGGACCTCCTTCTCACCTCGGGGCCGCCCTTCACCACCCACCTCGCCGGTTGGGCGCTGAAAAAGCTAACCGGCATCCCGTGGGTCTGCCACAGCCGCGACCTCTTCCTGGAAAACCCGCTCTACACCCCGTGGCTCCCCTGGCGGAAGGGGCTGGACCGGACGCTGGAGCGCCTGGTGATGCGGGGCGCCGACGCGGTGACCACGGTCTACCCCGAGGCCACGGAGCTCCTCCGGCGGCGGTACGCCCGACCGGGGCAGGTTTTTCGAACCGTGAGGAATGGTTACGATGAGGAGATATTTACTGGGGCGGAGCCGGTTCCCTCGGACCGCTTCACCGTCCTGTACGGCGGGCGTCTGGCGGCCGACGACGCCGACGGGCGCACCGGCTGGTCGCTCCTGGACGGTTATGAACTGTGGCTCGGTCGTCGCCCCGACCTGCGGGGGGCCGTCCGTCTGAAGCTGGTGGGGAATATCCACCCTGCCTACGCCGAGGAGGTGGCGCGGCGGGGGCTGGCCGACGCCGTCGAGATTCTTCCGCCGGTGCCCCTGACCGAAATGATAAGCCTAGAGTTGGGGGCCGACGTGCTGGTGATAATTCTGGAGGACTCGCCGAAGAACTGGTTCACCGCGGGGGGGAAAATCTACGAGAGCGCCCGGGCCGGCCGGCCGATTCTGGGCATCCTGCCGGAGAACGCCGCCGCCAGGCTCATCCGGGAGAAAGGCCTCGGCCTCGTCGCGCCCTACGGCTCGGCGGAGGATGTTGCCGCGGCCCTGGACACGCTCCACGAGGGCGCGGCGTCGGGCACATTCTCCTACGGCGGGCCGGAGCGGGACGCCTTCGTGCGCGCGACCAGCTTCGAGCGTCTGGCGGCGAGATTCGGCGAGCTTTTTGAAGAACTTCTCGGTTGAGATAATGCGTCTTTATCCGCTCACGGCAGTCCACCGTCGGATTCAGTATAATTTTTACGCCAGGGCTTCTCGGTTGACCCGCCTCCGGCGGGCGTGGTAAGCTAAATCCTCAATTGACGCGGTCTTATAGACCACGGAGGCACCTTGGACCTGTTGCAGGCCGCCGCGCTCGGTTTCGTCCAGGGGGCGACCGAGTTCCTCCCGGTTTCTAGCTCCGGGCACCTGGTGCTCACCGGGGCGCTCATCGGCGTGGAGCCGGATTTCAACCTGGCCTTCGGCGTTTTCCTGCACTTTGCCACGGCGCTGGCTGTGATGGTTTACTTCGCCAGGCGCTTCGTCGGGCTGGTGCGCGTCCTCTTCGTCAACCCGGTCCGATGCCTCGGCCGGAGGGAGATACCCGACGGCGACCGGCGTCTGGGCCGTCTTCTGGTGGGGATAATCCTCGGCACGCTCCCGGCGGTGGCCGTGGGCCTGTTGTTCAAGGCGCAAATCGACGAGGCGTTTCAATCGCCCGCCCTCGCCGCCGGGATGCTCTATGTGACCGCGGCGATTCTCTTCAGCCTCCTGTTGCGCCGGCGCGGCCGGGTGAAGGCCGAGACGGTCGAGACGGCGGAGCCCCCCGCCCCGACGTGGTGGCGCGCCCTCCTCGTCGGCGTCGCCCAGGCGGTGGCCGTCCTGCCTGGAATCAGCCGCTCCGGGGCGACCATCGTCGCCGGAATCCACCTGGGCGAGGAGCAGAGGCACGCCGCCGAATTCAGCTTCCTCCTCTCCCTGCCGGCCATCCTCGGGGCCAACATCGTCGAGCTGGGCGACGTGATTTCCAAGGGCGCGTGGCTCCCCTGGCCGGTGTACCTCGTCGGGGGGGCGGCCGCTTTCTTCACCGCCCTGGCGGCCATCTGGGTCGTCATGCGGACCGTGAGGAGCGGGCGCTTCTGGCTCTTCGGGGTCTACTGCGCGGTCGTGGCCACGGTTTCCCTCATCGTCTGGTGACGCTTTGGTTTCACGGAAAAAGAAGCGGGACGAGGAACGGGCCGTCGGGACGGGCCTTCTGCTGCTGGTCGCCGGGGTCCTGTCCTTCGTCAGCCTGATCGTCTTCCTGGACTCGGGCGCGCCGGAAAGTATCGGTGAGGCAAGCTCCGGCTTCGTCGGCGACCTGGGGCTCTCCTGGGGCCGGGCCCAGGTCTGGCTCTACGGTTACCTGGCCCTGGCGCTGGCCCTGGTCGTCGCCTACATGGGGGTGGAACTCCTCCGGGGTACGAGGGAAAAGCTCGGCCGAAGAATCATCGGCTTCCTCCTCCTCGTCACCTCCCTGGCGGTCCTCTTCGGCCTGACCGGCGTCGGTGGTGTCGAACCCCCCTGGTACGGCTACGGGGGTCGCGTCGGCGACGTAGTTGCCGAGGGGCTGCTCGGCGCCGTCGGTTCCCTGGGCACCGTCGTCGTGGCATTGGTGGGCCTCGTTTTCGGCTTCACCCTGTCCACCGGCGTCCGGCTTGCGGCCCTGGCCGGTGGGGTGGCCGGGGCGTTCCGGTGGGCGGCGGGGAAGCTCGG
>CAZNZF010000012.1:21022-31366 GCA_964577465.1 uncultured bacterium
CCGGACGACCGGCCGGCCGACCCCGAAGAGCGCCTGGCCCGCGTAAGAATCCTCACGAGCTTCCTGGAGCAGAACCAGCTCGCGGCCAACGTGGTGGAGTACACCGAGGGTCCCAGCCTGGGCCGTTTCGAACTGCGGCTGGCCCCGGGCGTCCGCATCGCCTCCCTCGACCGCCTGCGGGCCGAGCTGGCGCTGGCGCTGGGGTGCAACCAGGTCCGCTTCGCCCCGAACCCGGAGCGGGGCACGGTGTCCCTGGAGGTTCCGCTGGCCCGGCGGCGGACGGTCCGCCTGCGCGAGCTTTTAGAAGAGCCCGGCTGGCAGGAGCACGAGAGCCCGCTGGCCTTCCCCGTGGGGCTGACCCAGGACGGCAGGGTGGTGGTGGCCGATTTCTGCGAGCTGCCGCACCTGCTGGTCGCCGGCACCACCGGCTCGGGCAAGAGCGTCTTCCTGAACGCGCTGCTCGTCTCGCTTCTGTACCGGGTGGGACCACGGCACCTCCGGCTGGTGCTCGTGGACCCGGGGCGCGTGGAGCTGGCCCCCTACGACGGGCTGCCGCACCTCCTGGAGACACCGGTTTACGAGCCCTACGGCGTCCTGGCCATCCTGGGGCGCCTGGTGGACGAGATGGACCTGCGGTACACCCGGCTGTCGGCGGCCCGGTGCCGCTCCATCGCCGACTTCAACGCCACCGTCGGCGAGCGCAACGACACGCCGATGCCCTACATCGTCCTGGCGGTGGACGAGCTGGCGGAGCTGATGGCCGCCACCGGCAAGGCCCTGGAACAACCTTTAGCCCGGCTGGCCCAGATGTCGCGCGCCGTGGGCATCCACCTCGTCGTCGCCACCCAGCGCCCCAGCGTGGACGTGGTGACCGGCGTGATGAAGGCCAACTTCCCCAGCCGCATCGCCTTCCAGGTCCGCTCCAAGACCGATTCCCGGGTCATCCTGGACCAGGGCGGGGCCGAGGAGCTGGCCGGGGGCGGGGACCTCCTCTTCCTCCCCGTGGGGGCGACGGAACCGCTGCGGCTCCAGGGTGCTTACGTGGGTGTGGCCGAGGTGGACGCCGTGGTGGGCTACTGGGCGGGAACCGCCGACCGGAGGCCCTCGTAGCCCAACAAACCGCCGACCCGGGAGGGTCATGCGCAGAATAGCCCTTCTGGCATTCCTCTTGACGTTCACCGCGACCCTCGCCGGGGACCTGACCACGGAAGAGGTCGTGGCGCGGGTCAAGGCGTCATACGCCTCCGCACGCACCTTCACCTGCGACGTCCGCCGCGTCACCGCCTCCGGCATGCTCGGCCGGCGCCACGTCATGCGCGGCACCATGGTGAGCCTGCTGCCGGATTCCTTCCGCATCGACTACGTCAGTCCCTTCGAGCAGTCCCTGGTCTGCAACGGCGAGACGGTCTGGCTCTACACGCCCCGCAACAACCAGGTCATCGTCTCCTCCGTGGAGGACTACGCCGAGCGGGAGATGCTGGGCGACCTCATCGGCTATTTCGAGCGGGACTACTCCTACGAGCTGGCGGGCGAGGAAGAGGTGGACGGGTGCAGAACGGTGGTGCTCAAGATGACCGCCATTTCCTCCGACGACCCCTACCCCCGCGGCCGGATCTGGATAGGCCTCGAAACCTGGCTCCCGGCCGAGGTGGAGTTGACCGACGACATCGGGAACACGGTCTCATACCGGCTGTCCAACATCCGGCTGAACGTGGCGGTGGACCGCTCCCGCTTCACTTTCACCCCGCCGCCCGGGGTCGAGACGGTGAGGGTGGATTAGATGGACGCGGGCGATAGATGGTGTGCCTTAAGTTAATAGAGATACTCAAACTAAGCATAAGGAATAGACGATGAAGCGGGTATTAAATGCTCTCTTGGTTCTTATTTTCCTGATTCTGGCTTGTTCAGATGGCGATACTGCTGCGAATAAGGAGGAGACTGAGATAGCGGTGTCTGAGTCGGAGGCAGCATATAATGACATCATGATGAGAAGGCTGGCTCACGAGTTGGAGATGTTACGTCTGCACGAGGCTGCTATGGGTAAAGCAACCTCTACAACTTGGTCAGCATGCGAATCTGACTCCGGCATAATAACGGCAGAAACGACCGATGATAAAATTTCTGAAATTTCCTTATCAGTGGATAAAATTGCTCGGGAAGAGGGTTATGACATACGTGTCGAACAGGCAAGAATTCTTATGATGGAGAAGAGAGATTGGCTACGAGAGCAAGCTGACAAGCATTAGCCAAGGCTGGAGATGGACGCGGGCGGCATTAAAAAAGAGCGTCTCCGGAAGAACCTGCGCACGACGGGGCTGGCCATACTTCTGGCCGGCGCCGGCCTGGTGCTGATCCTTCAGGGCGGGCCGCTGGGCATCTTTTTCGGCATCCCCCTGGGGGCCGGGGGCCTGGTGGCCCTGGTCATCGGGCTCGTCTCGCTCGCCAAGGGCCTGCTCGTCCCGCCGCGCCGCTTCGCCTGCCCGCGCTGCAAAACGGAGCAGGGCGCCCTGCGCGACCTCCCCTGGACGCTCTGCACGAACTGCGGGTTGCCCCTCGTCTTTTTGGGGGAAAAGTATCTGTCGCTCATCCACTGCGGGCGGTGCGGGGCGGAGTTCGGCGTGGGCGCGAGGCAGGACGCCCCGGTGGCCTGCCCCGACTGCGGCCAGCTCCACCTGGTCACCGGCGGCGATATCCAGCCCGACGGCGAACATCGGGAGGCGCTCCGGCTGGAGGATTTCACCCCCGACGGGCTCTACTCGGGCGAGAAGGGGGACCTGCGCGTATCCCTGTTGAGCGGCCGGGGGCGCGTGTTCTTCGCGGAGAGAATTTCCGAAATGCTGGCCGAGAAGAGCACCGCCGTGGTCTGGGGGGAGTTGGTGGCCCGCACGCGCGCGTTGCGCCTCGCCTTCCGCCTGCTGGCCGAGGCGGCCGAGGCGGGGGACCTCGAATCCGCTCCCGACTTCTGGCCCGTCCTGCGGGGCTCCACCGTGAACACGGTCTACGCCTGGGCGCGCTACCTGGAGCTTACCGGCCCCCACGAGTTCCGCACCGCCGACGTTCCCGCGGAGTTCCCGCTGGGCGAAATCATCGAGTGGCAGCACGACCTGACCCGCCGACCCGGCTTCGGCGAGAAGTGGGACCTGGACGCCGCGGCGCTGGAGGAGAAACCGCGGTGGTTCGGGGTGCCACGCTTAGAGTTGGAGGATTTCCGCACCCTGGAGCGCCTGGCCCGGGAGATGGACCCGGAGAAGGGGATGCCCTCCCTGGACGAGGAGGAACGGACGCGGCTTCTGGAAATCTTTTCCCTCGACCGTCTGTCCGCGGGGAAACGGCGGCGTGTCGAGGCGATTTTGGGTGAGCAGGGCGGCCGGGCCGTCGCCTTCTGCGACCTGTCCTACAACGGGAACGCCCGCCGCGGGCTGGTGCTCCTGGACGACGGCGGATTGGCGGCCTACGACCGGGAGGCCGTGCGGTTCTACGCGCCCGATGGGATAGCCTCGGTCTATTTCACCGACCGGGACCTGGTCGTCGAGCCGACGGAGGGCGAGCCGTTTAAAATCCCCGCCGGCATCCCCCGGGAGCGACACTCGTTCCTCCTCCTGCTCCACTCGGGGGGCACACGTGGATAAAGATAAAGCCCCCAAGAGGGTCCACGTCGTCTCCCTGGGCTGCGCCAAGGCCCTGGTGGACACCGAGGTCATGCTGGCCCAGCTCGAGCGGCGGGGGTATCTGCCGACCAACGACGAGGAGGCCGAACTCTACCTCATCAACACCTGCGGCTTTCTGGAGGAGGCGCTTGAAGAGACCTTCGACGAAATCGAGCGCCTGGTCGAGCTGAAAGAAGCGCACCCCGGCTCGCGGCTGGCCGTGGTGGGCTGCGCGTCCGAGGCGCTCAAAAAGGGGATGGCCGAGCGTTTCCCCCAGGCGGACCTCGTGGCCGGGACCGGGTCGCTGGCGCACATCGGCGAGCTGGTGGACCGCCTGGAGCGGCGCCGGAAGGCGCAGCCTACGGCCGAACCGCTCCTCGACTTTCCCCCGCCCGGCGGGGCCTACGACGGCAACCCCGACCCCCTCCCCGAGCGGGTGGCGCTCACCCTGCCGCACGTGGCCTACCTCAAGCTGGCCGAGGGCTGCGACCTGGGGTGCACCTTCTGCGCCATCCCCGCCCTGCGCGGCCCCCAGCGGAGCCGGCCCGTGGAGCATCTGGTCGCCGAGGCGGTGTCCCTGGTCGAGGAAGGGGTGCGGGAGCTGATTCTGGTCGCCCAGGAAACCACGGCCTACGGGCGCGACCTTTACGGAGAGCCGTCCCTCGTGCGGCTTCTGGCCGAGATGAGCCTTCAGTTGCCCGAGGACGACGTCTGGGTGCGGCTCCTCTACCCGAACCCCGCCCGGGTGGACGCGGAGCTTTTGGGGTGCTTCACGAATCTCCCCCAGCTCGCGCCGTACCTCGATTTCCCGTTCCAGCACGCCGACGGGGCCGTGCTCGGGTCCATGGGCCGTCCCGGCGACGCGGATACACTTTCCGCCGTCATCGCCCTGGCGCGGGAGGCCGTGCCGAACGTGGTCCTGCGCGGAACCGCCCTGGTCGGGTTCCCCACCGAGGACGGGGCCGCCTTCGATAATCTGGTCCGCTTCGTGGAGCGGACGGGGTTCGACCACCTCGGGGTGTTCACCTACTCCCCCCGGCCGGGGACGCGCGCCGCCGACGAACTCGGCGACCCCGTGTCGCGGGAAATTAAGGAGCTGCGCGCCGAGGCGCTTCACGACCTGCAGGAGGCCGTCTCCCTCGCCCGGAACGACGCGCTGGTGGGCACGCAGGACGACGTGCTGGTGGACGCCGTCGCCGTGAGGGGGGCCGTCGCGCGGGGCCGCAGATTCTGCCCCGACGTGGACGGGGTGGTCGAGGTGGTCCTGTCGGAGGGGCACGGCTGGCTGCCCGGCGATTTCCGGCGCGTGACCTACACCGCGGCGGGGCCCTACGACCTCTTCGCCGAGCCGGTGACAGAAAAATGACGCTGCCGAACAGGCTGACTCTGGTGCGAATCGCGCTGGCCCCGCTCTTCGTGGTGGCGGTGGCCCTCGGACATTTCTACGCCTACCTGGCGGCGCTGGTGCTCCTGGCCCTGGCCGCCCTCACCGACCTGGCCGACGGCCGCATCGCGCGAAAAACCGGGACCCGGTCCGCCTTCGGCGAGTTCGCCGACCCCCTGGCCGACAAGCTCTTCGTCGTCACCGCCCTGGTCTCCTTCGCCGCCGTGGACGCGGTGCCCTGGTGGTTGGCGCTCATCGTTATCTGGCGGGAGCTCCTCGTCACGACGCTACGGGCCTACGCCGCCCATCGCGGCGTGGACATCCCGCCCTCCAGGCTCGGCAAGGCCAAGACCCTGCTGCAGATGGTCGCCGTTTTAGCGGTGCTGGCCTACCTGACGGCCCGCGCCGGTTTCCCCGTCCTCGGCGGGGAGTGGACCGAGAGCCTGGACCGCGTGTGCCGGATAACCTACCTGGCGATTCTGGGGCTTTCCGTGGCGCAGACGGTCGTCTCCGGGATGCACTACCTCTGGAACGCGCGGGGGCTCCTGCGGGGGGGTATCCGCGGGGAGGAGGACCGATGAGCTTCATCAAACGGACCCGGATACCCGAAAAACCGCCGCTGCGGTGGTGGGAATTTCCCTATCTGGCCGTGGCCAGCTTCGGCGGTACGGGGTTCTTCCCCGTCGCCTCGGGCACGGTGGCCAGCCTGGCGGCCTGCGTCGTTTTCGTGCTGCTGCCCCCCTGGCCCTGGCTGGTCGGTGTTCTCGGTGCGTTGCTCTTCCTCTTCGGCGTCCCGGCCACGGGCTGGATGGCCCTCCGCTACCGCGATAACGACCCCAGCCAGGCCACCGTGGACGAGGGCGCGGTGATGCTTCTGGTCCTCGCCTTCTTCCCCCGGGAGTGGGGTTACCTGGCGGCGGCCTTCCTCCTCTTCCGCTTCTTCGACATCGCCAAGCTCCCGCCCTGCCGCCGCATCGAACGCATGTCCGGCGGGTGGGGCATCATGCTCGACGACCTGGTGGCCGGCGTCTATGCCGCGGTCATCCTGGTCGTCATCCACCTGACGGACATAATGCCCGCCTGGGCCCGCGTCCCGTTACCCGACCTCTGGTTATAGAGGAGCAGCCATGCCCGACGAAGAACAGGTGTACAAAAGCCCCTTCGGCCAGTACATCGACGCCGTGGTTTCGCCCGGCGAGGCCTTCCGCGGCCTGAAGTCCAAACCGCGCTGGCTCGTCTTCTTCCTCATCACCATCGCCGTCTCCCTGGTCACCGTCCCTATCCTGATGCCCTACTCCGTGGCGGCCCAGCGGGATGCAATCAACGAGATTTTAAAGGAAAACCGGGACGTGATGCCCGAGGAGCAGGTCGCCCGGCTGGAGGCATTCCGGGACGAGGCCGGCACCGGCTTTGTGGGGGAGGTTTTGCCCTACCTCGCGGCGCCCGTGTCGCTCTTCCTGTACCTCCTCATCGCCGCGGCGGGCCTGAACGTGGGCGTGGGGCTCACCGGGGAGAAGCTCGGCTTCCGCAACGCCGTCTCCATCGTCTCCCTGGCCTCGGTGGCGATGGCCGCGGGGGCGGTGGTCATGCTGGTCCTGATACTGGTGAAGGGCGACGTTTACGTGGGGACCAACCTGGGGCTCCTGTTCCCCCGGATGCCCGCGGAGTGGTACACGCGGGTCCTCAAGGGCTTCGCCTCCCAAATCGACGTTTTCTCCGCCTGGAGCGTCTTTCTGCTGACCGTGGGCGTGCGCGAGGTGACCGGCCTCTCCACGAAGCGCTCCTTCCGCGTCGTCATCATCCTGTGGCTGCTCTGGGCGGCGCTGATGACGGCCCTGAGCTACTTCGGCTTCGCCCGTTAAGGACCGATGAGCCGCCACCGGACAGACCCCGCCTTCCCCGATGGGTACCGCGAGTACGCGGGCGTCGTCCACCTCCATTCGACCTATTCCGACGGGCACTGGCCCGTGGGCCGCATCCTCGGGGAGGGCATCCGCGCCGGGCTGGACTTCGTCTTCATCACGGACCACGACACCCTGGGGGCGAAGGAGGACGGCTGGGGCGGCTGGTACGCCCCCGGCGGCTTCGAGGGCCCCTGGCTCTCGGTGAGGCCGGTGGAGGGAAGGGGCCCGTCCGCGCACCGCATCTTCCTCGGCGTGGGGGCGGAAATCACCCCGGCCCGGTCGCACTACCTGGCCTTCGGCGTGGACCGGCTCCCCTCCCCCAACCTGCCGAGCCAGAAAATCATCGACTTCGTCCGCGCCCGCGGCGGCCTCGGCGTCATCACCCACCCCGACCACCGGGGGAACGCCCGGTTCGGCATCGGCTGCTACAGGTGGGAGGACTGGTCGGTCACCGGCTACGACGCCCTGGACGTGTGGGACCTGATGACCGACTGGCAGGACTCGCTGCGGGGCATCGTGAGCGCTTACGTAGCGTACCACCGGCCGGCCTGGGTCCTGCGCGGGCCGAAGCCCGAAACGCTGGAACGCTGGGATAAGCTGCTCGCCCGGGGCCCTATGCCGGTCATCGGCTGCTGCGACAACCACGGCCGCCCCTACCGCCTGGTGCGGACCTACGACATCCTCCCCTACCCCACGGCCCTGCGGCTTATCCGTTTCCACCTCTTCACGCGGCCGCTGGATGGCCTGGACGCCGCCGAGACCGAGCGCGAGTTTCTGGGCGCCATGCGGGCCGGGCGCGGTTTCGTGGCCCAGGAGTTCTGGTGGCCCGCCCGGGGTTTTTCCTTCTCCGCCGGGAACGGGACCGAGACGGTGCCGATGGGCTCCACCGTTCCGTCGGAAAACGGCCCCTGGACGCTGACCGTGCGCCTGCCCGAGCGGGGGATAATCACTTTAGTCAAAGACGGCGCCCCCATCGTCACCCGGACCGGGCGGAGCCTCGTCCATCGGGCGGACGCGGGAGTCTATCGGGTGGAGGTTCACCGGAGGCGGAGCTGCCTGAAAAAACCGTGGATATTCTCCAACGCCATCCGCATCCGGGATTTGAACGGAGGTTAAAATGCGTTTCGTCTTGTTGTTTCTGATGCTGCTTGGAGTCGCCTGCGGTGCCGAGGAGGCTCCGCCCACCGAAGAACTCATCTCCGACGAGGACCTCTCTATCTCGCCATGGCACTGGCACTCCACGCCGGTCATCGAGCCCGGCGGCTCGCTGTGGCTGGGCTTTACCGCCACCAACCCCACATTGGAGACGGTGACCGGCGGGGACTTCTGGGGTAAATCGACGCTCACGCTCATCTCCCTCTCCGGTGCGACGCAGACCGTCCCCGGCGCCCGGATGCTCGAGGTGGGCGATTACATTGGGGACATGGAGCCCGGCGCCGGCGACACCGCCGTGGTCAAGATAGAGGACCTGTTCTCCTTCACCGAGACAGGTCCGCACGTCCTGCGCTGGGAAACGCCCTTCGGGGTCATGGACTACATCGTCATGGTGCTGGACGGTCTCGACTACCTCTACTACCGCCTGGAGAACGACGTGGTCTACAACGAGTGGGGGCTTTACCTCTACGGCATGGACGGGGTCTTCCTCTCCAACTCCTTGGCGACAAGGGTCTTGGCCTTCGGTGAAGAGGCGATAGACGGCCTGGCCGCCTTCCTCGACAGCGAGAAGGAATGCTCCATCGAAGGTTCCGAGGAGGCGACCATCGGCTCGATGTACGAACACCGGGTGAAGGACTACGCGGCCATCATGCTCGCGGTGATTCTCGGTGCCCACGTCCCGGAGTTGCGGTCCATGGATTCCGCCGAGCGGGACGCGGGGGTCGAAAAGGTCAGGCTTCTGCTCGATGAAAGAGGGTACTGATGTCGCTCCGGACGCTGGCCGTCACCGACGAAATCTACGCTTACCTGGAAAGCACCCTGCGGGAGCCCGCGGTCCTGCGGCGTCTCCGCGCCGAGACGGCGAAGTTGCCCGACCGCAATATGCAGATAGCCCCGGAGCAGGGGCAGCTCATGGCGCTCCTGGTGGAGCTCATCGGGGCGCGGCTCTGCCTGGAGCTGGGCGTCTTCACCGGCTACAGCTCCACCGCGACGGCCCTGGCGCTGCCGGCGGACGGCCGTCTCATCGCCTGCGATAAAAGCCGCGAGTGGACCGACACGGCCCGGCGGTACTGGGCGGAGGCCGGCGTCTCGGGTAAAATCGAGCTCCGCCTCGGACCGGCCCTGCAGAGCCTGGACGCGCTCCTGGCCGAGGGCTACGCCGGGCGGTTCGACTTCGCCTTCATCGACGCGGACAAGGACAACTACGACGCCTACTACGAGAAGGTTTTAGCGCTCCTGCGCCCCGGCGGCCTGGTGGCCCTGGACAACGCCCTGCGGCACGGGCGGGTGGCCGACGCCGCCGACGCCGACCCGGGGACGGTCGTCATCCGCGACCTGAACCGGAAAATCCGGGACGACGCCCGCGTGACCATGTCCCTCGTTCCCATCGCCGATGGGCTGATGCTGGCGAGGAAGCGTTGAGCCGTGTCGCCGTCGTCGGTTCCTCGATCCTGGACGTGGCGGTGGTCACGCCGCGCTTCCCGCGCCCCGGGGAGACGGTGCGGCCCGACGCCCTCGGCCTCTACCCCGGCGGTAAGGGTTTCAACCAGGCCCTGGCGCTGGCCCGGCTGGGGCACGAGGTCCTCTTCATTTCCAGATTGGGGGACGACCCGCTGGCGGAGGTGTTCCGCCGGGAGATGGCCGTCGCCGGCATCGACGGCGCCCACGTCGGGACGGACCCCGCGGGGACCGGCGTGGGGATTCCCATGATTGCCCCGGGCGGGGACTGCCGCATCATCGCCCACCCGCGGGCCAACTTGGGCCTGACCCCGGCCGACGTGGACGCCGCGTCGGATGAATTATCCCGCTGCGCGGCGGTCCTGGCCCAGCTCGAGGTGCCGGTCGCGGTCGTGGCGCGGGCCTTCGAAATCGTGAATCGAGCCGGTGGCCTGACCGTCCTGAACGCGGCACCGGCGACCGATCTGCCCGATGAAATCTGGCCCCTGGTTGACGTTTTGGTGGTCAACGAGGTGGAGGCGTCGTTCTACGCCGGCGCGGAGGTGACCGACGTACAATCGGCAAAAAACGCGCTCCCACACTTACGCAAGCTCGGGCCGCCGCGCGTCGTCGTCACACTGGGCGGGGCGGGGCTGGTTTACGGCGATGAGGAGGGGGAAATCATCCTGCCCGCCCGCGAGGTCGAGGCGGTGGATTCCACCGGGGCGGGGGACGCCTTCTGCGGGGCGCTGGCGGCGGGATTGGTGGAAGGGCTGTCTTTCGCGGATTCGTTGAGGCGGGCGAACGCGGCGGGGGC
>CAZNZF010000013.1:0-11061 GCA_964577465.1 uncultured bacterium
TGCGATGATGTAGGGCGGCCCCGTGGGATGCATCCCCTACGGGCCGCCGCGTATTGCGACGACGTAGGGGCGGGTGTCCACACCCGCCCGTTGCGATGATGTAGGGCGGGGATTTGCCGGGGGCATAGCTCGCTACGCTCGGTTTCCCTTCGGTCGCAGATACCTATCCCCGCCGCGTCAACAACCGATTTAATTATATGGATATTCATCCCATCGTTCACAAAGACCCTTCCTTACCGGGTTTGCCAGAATATATTCCGCCTCTTGACGCAGAACCTCATCTCCCCTTATCGCATGGTCGTAAAAGCTGGTCTGCCATATCGGCTTGTCAAGATTATAATTAGCGGCCATACGGCTAATGTACCTTTTCCATGAACCGATTAGGTCAATCAAATTAATCTCCCGGGCCATCAGTAACAAATGCACATGGTCAGGCATCATGCAGGCGGCGAAAAGACGGGCTTTATAGACGAAATATTCTTTGAGAATTTCGAAGGTTTTATCGGCAAAGAGAGATTTTTGAAATAGGTTCCTGTGTTTGGCGGTGCACGTTGTAATCGAAAAAACCTGCGAAGTATCAGCGTAAATTTCCCGACGCAGTCGCGGATGTTTGCGTTGAGGCAATTTCGTAGTCATTGGACGGTTTTTTTCGGCGGGGATAGGAATCCCCGCCCTACGGGTCGAAATGCGGATTTCTCTTGGGGTGGGATAACCCCGCCGCTAACACCTGGGAGAGGGTTGTATTTTACGGATGCACCAGCTCGCCGAAGCTCCAGCTCCGGTCGCCCCCGTCCTGCCACACCGCGCACACCGCCACCACGTACCGCGTCCCGCCCGGCACTCCCCAGTACTCGGCCAAATCCCCCTCGGGAACCGTCAGCTCCCCGGTGCGCACCAGGTCGGGATAGGTCCGCCAGACCCCGTCGTCCGGCAGGCTTTCGGCGTCGAACGCCTTCGCCGGGACGATTGACACGTAGTACCCGGCGACGCCGTAGAGCGGCTCCCAGCTTATTCTTATGGTGGTTCCCTCATCCACGGCGGCGACCGCGGTGAAGGGCAGCTCGGCCAGGTCCATGTCGCTCGACCGCCAGGGGAACGGCTCACCGACCGCCTCGCCGACGGGCTCTCCGGTTTCGGCGTCCACCGGCGTGACCAGGAGGCGCGGCGCGGTATCCGCCGGGAGCTCGACCGAGGCCCGGTCCAGGTAGGCCAGAATGTTCCCGCCCATCGGCGGCCCCACGGGGTAGGTCGCCTCGCCGAGCTCGAGGGCGTAGGTCCAGCCCCGACCCTCCACGACGGGGGTCTCCACCCGCGCCTCGACGAGGAGGTGGTCGCCGGGCAGCGCCAGCCCCGCCGTCGGCGCGTAGCGGACCAGGGAGCAGGCGGCGTGCGTAATCAGCGGCCAGGGCACGAGCTCCACCACCGGCACCTCCTCCCCGACCCGTTCGGTCCCGCCCCGGCCGAGGAGCAGCCCCTCGCCCGCCTTCCAGACGATGATTTCCGCGCCCCCCGGTATCTGGGGCAGGGTGTAGCGGCCGTAGGGGTCGGTCGTGTCGAAGGCCAGCGGCCTCCCGGGCGGGTCGGCGACCAGGGCGACGGCGGCCCCCTCCACCGGCTCGCCCGCGTTTACCGCCTTCCCGGTCAGCGTCGGCTCCTGGGCGCCTTTGGTGAGCTCGATTGTCGAAAATCCGCTCCAATTCCCGAGGGTGTCCCGGGCGTGGACGAAGAGGGTGCGCGTCTCCCCCGACCCCCAGTCGGCGGTGGGCACGGCCAGGCAGGCGGTGAGGCGGCGGTCGCCGGGCAGGCCGAGCCAGGGCGGAACGATGAACGCCGTCCCCGCGCCGTCGTTGCCCGGCGTGCCCTGGAAGGCCTCCACCAGCGCCGTCCCGGTGTCGTCCACGGCGGTCGCGGTCACGGCTGCGGTGGCCCCGGTGGACGGGCCGGTCTTTTCCAGGCCCAGCTCGGGTCCCTGGACGTCCCGACGGCGGAGCGTCAGCCGGATGATTTTCAGCTCCCCGGCGTCGGCGGCGCCCAGGCGGTCGGCGGCCCCGTCCGCGTTTTCGTCGTAGGCGCCCTCGAAGCGCCAGCCCCCGGCGGCGCTGGCCGCAACCACGTAGGGTGAGCCGCGGGCGTCCGTCGGGGTGAGCCCCCGAATCTCGAACCGACCCCCGACGGGGACCGCCCGGGCCAGCGGCAATTCACCGGCGGGGTCCTTGGAGACCGCCACCGCCAGGTCCGGCGGGAGCGGAGTGCCGTCGGCGCAGAAAACCTCCCCCGCCAGGGTGTAGCCCTCCTCCGCCGGGGTGACGCCGAAGCTCCACGTCACCGGCTCGTCGGTGGCGTTGCCGCCCAGGTCCACCACGCCGTCGAGGGTCACCCGGTAGTGCCTGTCGGGCTCCAGCGGCGCGGGGAGGGTGAGGAACACCCGGTCTCCCTCCGTGCGGGGCGCCAGGGCCGTCGCGGGACCGAGCGCGGTCTCTTCCACGGGGGGCGGGGTTTCCGGGGAGATTTCCCCCTCCGCCGGGATCGGCGGCTCGGCGGAGGGCAGTATCTCGGCCAGGGTTGCGGCCGCCTCCGGCCCCAGCCGCACCGCCTCGGAGAACCAGGCGTAAATCGCCGGCTGGTCCGGCGCCCTCTCGTCGGGGAAGGTGGAAACCGCTTGGGGCGGCGTCGCGTCGTCGGGCGCGTCGGCGATGAACTCCCGCTCCAGCGGCTCCAGGACGAGCCCCTCGAGCGAGAGCAGGTTGCGGGTCAGAAGGGTGTAGGTCGCCCCCGGCTCCAGGCCCTCCACGTCCAGCACCAGCCGGCGCCCGGTGGACTGGTCCAGCTTGGCCAGGACGACCTCGGCGGCCCCGCCGCCCCTGAGGATAAAGTTGCCCGTGTCGGCGAGCGGCGCGGGGTCCAGGGCGCGGTCGAACTCGAGTTGGATGTGCCGGCTGTCGATGAGGCGGAAGAAGACCATCCGGGGCGGCATCCCGCCTTCGAGGGCCCGGTCGCCGGGGGGCGTGGCCTTCCGCCCGCACCCGGTGAGGGCGCTCAGGACGGCGATAAAGACGACTATTTTTGCCGGTCGCAGCATGGGCCGATGATACCACGCCCGGCCCGTCGCCGACCAGTCCCGCCCACGCCCGCGCCGCTTGACTCAACGCCCCGTCAGGGGCTAAACTAAAAACGTCAAAAATCCAAGGCTGGGGTGGCGATGGACCTGGTTCTCGTTACGGGCAACGTGGTCTCCACGGTCAAGGACGCGGGGCTCACCGGTTTCAAGCTCCTGCTGTGCCGGCCGGCCGGCGCCGACGGGAAGCCCGTCGGGGACGAGCTGATCTGCGTGGACGCCGTGGGGGCCGGGCCGGGGGAACTGTGCTTCATCGCCCGGGGCTCCTCGGCGCGCCAGACCGAGCCCACCCGCAACCGCCCCGTGGACGCCGTCGTCTGCGGCATCGTGGACTCCATCGAGAGCGACGGCCGCGTCGTCTTCCGAAAACATGGTAAACCGGACGCCTGAGCGCCGGCGCGATTCTTGCCGGAGGGGATGTCGTTATAGTACGGGGAGCGGGTTGCAAGAAACGAAGCGAAGCGGAGTAATGCGAAGCAAATCGTGACGGCGCGGGGGTTGGGCGGCGAGGACATCCGGGGGTTGAACCAGATGCAGCGGGGCAAGGTAACGGGCAGCGTCTGGGCCACGCGCCGGGTGGAGGTCCTGGAGGGCGTCCGGCTGGCGCTGGTCCGCCGCCGCGGTCCCGACGGCCGACTTTCCGACCGCGAGGAGGTGGCCGTGGAGGTCGTCGAGGCCGGCGTCGGCGACGAGGTCCTGCTGGCCGACGGGCGCGAGGCGTCGCTGGCCATGCCCGAAGGTAAGGGCTTCGCCCCGGTGGACCTCGCCGTGGTCGGCGTCCTCGACGAGCAGGGCTGGGAGCCGCAATGATTCTGGCCCGCGTCACCGGGAACGTTTTTTGCTCAATCAAACATCCGGCCCTCGCCGCCTGCCGCCTCCTGCGCGTCCGGCCCGAGAACGGCGGGCCGGAGCTGGTCGCCGTGGACATCGTGCGCGCGGGACCCGGCGACCTGGTCATCGTCCAGAACGAGGGGAACGCCGCGCGGCAGGTCCTGGGCCGCGACGACATCCCCGCCCGCCAGGTCATCGTCGGCGTGGTGGACCAGATACAACGTGTATGATGTTTGATCAATGCAAGCTCCAGTTACGAAAACAAAACGTGAAGGGATCTCTACGTATCAGGCGTCTATACCATGGAGACAACATAAAGGTGATGAAGGGTTTACTGAACGATACCAAGGTGCTAAAAAATGTAAAGTTGGTGTATATTGATCCACCATTTGGAACAGGCCAGAACTTCACAATCAACGGTGAACAGACCGCAACTATTAGCCGACCCAATAATGGCGATATAGCATATCGGGATAAGATAACCGGTGAGGCTTACTTACGATTCTTGCGTCCACGGTTGGAGCTACTGCGCACATTAATGGCAGATGACGGTTCAATATATCTACACATCGACTGTAAGATCGGCCATTACGTGAAGGTGTTAATGGACGAGATATTCGGTATTGAGCGTTTTCGTAATGATATTGCACGGATAAAATGCAATCCTAAGAATTTCAAGCGCTACGGGTATGGGAATTACAAAGACATGATCCTTTTTTATACAAAGGGTGAACGTGCAATTTGGAATACTCCTTATGAAGCTTACACCGATAAAGGTCTTGAGCGGTTATTCCCTAAGATGACTAAGGACGGACGCCGCTACACGACTACTCCGTTACACGCGCCAGGTGAAACGGCCAACGGTGCCAGCGGTGATGAATGGCATGGTCTTATGCCACCGCCGGGTCGACACTGGCGCTATACTCCCGACATGCTCGAGCGCTACCAATCCGAAGGCCGGATAGAATGGTCATCAACCGGTAATCCACGACTGATCATTTATGCCGATGAGGCGAAAAAAAAGGGAAAAATCAGGCAGGATGTTTGGTTGTTTAAAGACCCCCAAAAACCACGATACCCGACGGAAAAGAACAGCAGTATGCTCCGTGTAATTCTTGAGGCGTCAAGTAATCCGGGAGACCTAGTAATGGACTGTTTTTCTGGTTCAGGCGGTACTTTAAAGGTTGCAGAGCAGTTGGGTCGTAACTGGATAGGGATTGACATTTCCGAGGCAGCTATAAAGGTTGCGCTTGAAACGTTGGGTAAAGAGAACCGAAAAGACCGCATAGACGAAGGAGAAGTTTATGAGTGGTAATCCTTGGGTTCAAAGAAGTTTTGAAATAGCGACGGAACCATCTTATCTTGATCGCTTAGCTGAAGTTTACGCTTTGCCGTTGCCTATTTTGAGGCCCCTTTCTTCTAAAATACGCAAACGGATTGTAGAAGTTTTTCAATATGATGACGCTATGCTTCTGAGGGCACTGTTTGAGCTTTTTCCCAAGGGCGATTTCCGCTTCCCTTATCGTGAGCCGTACATTGGATTTTTACGGTTAAATCCAGAAGCTGTGGATGTGAATCCACGCACGATAGCGCGTATATGTGAAAGAATACGTGCGATGGGTAGTAACGGTGTTATCCGGAGTCTTGAAGTTCCAAAGGAATCAAACCGACAGATGGGTCCCATGTTTAAAAACTGGCTTCGGGATAATTATCATTCCTTACCACAGGATGATTTCTTGAAGAGTAGAGAGGATATCAAGCTGTTAGAGGGTAACGATAAAGAGCTCATGGACTTTGCTAACGTACAACTCAACTGCGGCCTTACGAAGAGGCCGGACCTTATTGGGAAAAGTGGGGGAAGGTACATTGTTGGTGAAGCTAAATTTATCGGTTACACGGGAGGAAATCAGGATAAATCTTTTCGTGACGCCCTTGGTTTGGCTCTTAAACCGACGAAAGCTACGATGGTTGCTATTTTAGACGGTATCGTTTGGTTGCCGACCAGCGGTCACATGTTCTCAGAGTTGGAAAATTTTACGGGCAACGCTATGAGTTGCTTAGTGTTACGTGAATTTCTCAGTTCACTATAACGCATGTCCTCGCTGGTAAAAATCAGCCCCGCCCGGGTCAAGCGCCTCCTGGAGCAGTTCCTCCGGGTGGCCGACGTGCACCGCGCCGGCCTCCACGACAGCCGTGAAACCCACCTCCGCCTCGTCCGCTCCCTGATCAAGCCCGACCGCCTGGCCCGCCTCGACGAAACCGCCCTCCAGGCCCTCATCGGCACCCTGTGGTCCTTCCGCTTCTGGCGCAACGCGGACTACATCCTGGAAAGCGCCCTGGCCGTCGGGCTGCCCGAGGTCAAAAAACAGCTCCACGACCTGTTGTACGGGACCGACGACATCGTTAAGCGCTACGACCGCCTCTTCGCTTCCCCCGTCCAGTTCGACACGGCGGCCATCTCCGAGCTGCTGTCGGTGAACGAGCCGGAGAAGTACGCCGTGCGCACCATCTCCAGCCGCAAGGGACTCTTCCGCCTCCGGGCCGAGGAGCTGCCGCTGGTGACCCACGGGCAGATAACCGGAGAGCAGTACGTGGCCTACTGCGCGGAAATCGACCGGCTGCGCGAGCGGCTCAACGAGGTGGAGCCCGTATTCCGGACCCTCTACGACGTGGACTTCTTCCTCTACTTCGCCGCCTACGAGGCCCAGGAGGAGGAGCACGAGTCGCTGGCGAAGCTCTTCGCCGAGGCGGAGAAGAAGCGCCGGACGGAGACCCCCGTCGGCATCCGGCTGGCGCTCCTGGAGCTGGGCGACCGGATGGGCCTGGGCGTCTGGGCCGGGGGGGTTGAGATGACGAGCCTGCGCCGCCGAAAGGAGTTCAAAAAACTGGAACGCCTCCTGGACGAACCCCCGGCGCGCTACGACGAGCTCACCAACCGCCTCCTGGCCGACGTGGACGTGGTCTGGTTCGAGGGGCGGAAGGTCGCCGCCGTCTTCGAGGTGGAGCCGGGCGAGGGGTTCGCCGAGGACCTGCTGCGCCTGGCGGACCTGGTGAACCACCGGCGGTCGTTCAACGCGCCCATCTACATCGTCGCGCCCGACGACCGGTGGGAGAGCGTGGTTTCGGAAGTCACGCGGCCGGTCTTCGCGAACCTGCCCCGGCCGCTGGCGGCCTGCTGCCGATTCCTGCCCGCCTCGGCCGTGGAGATGATTCTGCAGAAGCTGGGCGACACCGTCTCCAAGATGACCCCCGGCTCGCTGAAACAGTTCTCCTCCGCGGTGGAGTGAGTGCGGGCGGGTGCGTGCTCGGTGGCCGCGTCTGCGCCTGGGACGGCCCGGTGACCATCCCGCGGGCGGGTGTGGACACCCGCCCCTACGGCCATATCAGCCGTCCCGTAGGGGCGATGAGTCCACGGTCGCCTACGTCCCCCTCTCCCCGTGTGAGCGGCGCGCCGACGGGGTTAGGGGTGAGGGCTACCTTAGAAATAAGCGGCGGGGATTGGAATCCCCGCCCTACGGCAAACGCCGGTCGAACCCGACCGAGCGGAAAAAAGACCCATGCCCGTAGGGTTCAGAGTCGAGCTGCCGATTTACGAGGGGCCCATGGAGCTCCTCGTCGAGCTTGTCGAGCGCCAGGAGGTCGAGCTGGCCCAGGTCGACGTGGCGCTCGTCTGCGACGAGTTCCTGGCCTACGTCGGCCGGGCGGACGAGCTGGAGCTGGACCTGGCGGGCGAGTTCCTGGTCATGGCCGCGACGCTGGTGGAGCTGAAGTCCCGGCTCCTCTTCCCCCGGACGCCGGGCGAGGCCGGGGAGAGCCGGGACGCCGCCTCGGACCTCTTGGAGCAGATCGCCCTCTACAAGCGGTTCAAGGACCTGGCGGAAACGCTGCGGGAGATGGAGGCCGCCCAGCTCGAGCTCTTCCCGCGGGGTGCGCCGGCCGATTTCGCCGCCCTCCGCCGACCCCTGGAATCCTCCGAGGACCTGGCCCTCTTGGTCGAGGCCTACGGCCGCCTGGTCCCGACCGACATGGACGAGGGCTTCCTGGCCGAGGAGAAGGTCACCATCGCCGAGCGGATGGAGGAGTTGGAGACGGTCCTGCGCGAGCGGGGCCGGGTGTCGCTGGGCGAGCTCATCCCGGACCGGCGCCGCCGGGAGTACGTGGTGGTCACCTTCCTGGCCCTGTTGGAGCTGGTGCGCCTGAAGCGGGTCCGCCTGGCCCAGAGCGAGCCGTACCTGCGCCTGTGGATCGTCCCCCCCGACGAGGCACCGTCTTGAACGAAAACTCAACACCTCCCCAGGATGACCTGTTCGCCGGGCTGGAGGCGATTCTGTTCGCGGCGGACGCGCCGGTCTCCGTCCACCGCCTGGTGCGGGCCCTGAATCATCCCCGGGGCCGGGTCGAGGACGCGCTGCGTGCCCTGGGGCGACGCTACGCCGAGAACGACCGCGGGGTGGAGCTGGTGGAGCTGGGCGGCGGATGGCAGCTCTTCACCAAGCGCCGGTTCTCCCGGGCCGTGGAGAGCGCCCTGGGCCAGCCCCCGCGCAACCGGACCCGCCTCTCCGCCGCGGCCCTGGAAACCCTGGCCGTCATCGCCTACCGTCAGCCCATCACCCGGGGGGAAATCGAGGCCATCCGCGGGGTGGACACCTCGGGCACCCTGGCGAGCCTCTCCGAGCATAAGCTCATCGAGGTCTCCGGCCGGGCCGAGAGCGCCGGGCGCCCCAACCTCTACTCCACCACCGAGGGCTTCCTGAACTTCTTCGGCCTGCGGCACCTGGGCGAGCTGCCCCAGCCGGGGACCGAGGGGGAGGCCCCGGAGGAGGGCGGCTCCATCCGCATCGCCATCGACGGCCCGGCGGGCTCGGGGAAGTCCACCGTGGCGCGGCTGGTGGCCTCGCGGCTGGGCCTCGTGTACGTGGACACCGGGGCGTTCTACCGGGCGCTGACCTGGCTGGCGCTGGAGCGCGGGACGGACCTGGACGACCCGGCGGCGCTGGTGGAGCTGGCCCGGGACGCCGCGCTCGAGCTCGAGGTGGAGGACCACACCGCCCGTCTGCTCCTCGAGGGCGCCCCCGTGGGGGCGGAGATCCGCTCCCCCCGGGTCACCACCGCCATCCAGCGCGTGGCCGACCTCCCGCCCATCCGAAACCTGGTGAACGGGCGCATCCGGGAGCTGGCGGGGCGCCTGCCCGGCGGGGTGGTGGCCGAGGGCCGCGACATCGGCTCCCTGCTCTTCCCCGACACGCTGTTCAAGTTCTACCTGACGGCGTCGGTGGCCGAGCGGGCGCGGCGGCGCCTGGAGGACCACAAGGCCCGCGGCGAGCCCATCACCCTCCCCGAGCTCGAGGCGCAGATAATCGAGCGGGACCGCGCCGACTCCACCCGGCAGTACGGGGCGCTCACCCGCCTCCCCGACGCCCTCGAAATCAACACCACCGGCATGACCATCCAGGAGGTCGTCGAGGCGGTCATCGGCGGGGTGGAGCTGCGCCGCGCCGCGCCGGCATCCGATGCGCCGGGGACCGACTGACCGCCTGACTTGGGGGCTTGGCCTCGACCCCGTTGCCGTGTTAGTATCACTTCACATCCTTCGTCACTCATAACCCCTAAGGAGCGACAAGATGCAGAGGCTACTCTACGTTGTGCTGGCTCTGTCGTTCGTGCTCTTCCTCGGGGCCTGCGAGGAACAGAAGCCCCCGGAGCCCGAGGCGCCGGTCGAGCCCGTCGTGCCGGCGGTCGTGTACGAGATGACCGAGCTCGAGGCGACCCCCGTGGTCTTCAAGGAGCTCACCGGCGACTACAAACTCTTCGGCGACTCCGTCGAGGCCGGCTTCACCGCCCTCAAGGACGCGGAGATCGAGTGCGTCGGCGACCCCTTCGGCGTCTTCTACGATGACCCCGCGCTGGTGACACCCGATGAGCTGCGCTCCGAGGTCTGCTTCCCCGTGGCCGCGGATACCACGCCGCCCAAGGGCTACGCCTACAAGGTCACCGAGCCCTGCAAGGCCGTCATGACCACCTTCAAGGGCGAGTTCACCGAGGAGAACATGCCCGATTACGGCGCGCTCTACAAGTACGTCGCGGAACAGGGTCTCCTCATCGCGGGCCCGATGCTCGAGGTCTACCACTGGGGCTCCGAGGATCCCGCCGAGTACGTCACCGACATCTACGTCCCCGTGACGGAGCCGCCGGCGCCCGAGGCCGAAACCGCCGAAACCCCGGCTACCGAGCCCGTCGTGGAGCCGCCGGCCTAGCGGTCCATTCGATTCCAGGAGGTTCCCGTGAGGACGGCCGTGGCGTTCGCGGCGCTCATGCTGTTCCTCGGCGCCGGTTGCGGTGACGACCAGCCCCAGCACGCGGCCTCGCCCACGGGTGAGCCCGTCCAGGTCGAGGCCGCCCCCGAGGTGGTCCGCAAGAACCTCGTGGGCACCGGCGCGCTGGTCATGGCCGAAACGGGGGACTTCAACCTGTACCCCCAGGCGTTGGAAGAGGCGCTGGCGGCCCTCGCGGCCAAGGGCATCGAGCCGCTGGGCGACCCCATGGGAATCCTCGACCCCGAGTCCGCCGACCTCCCCCTCGCCGAGCGGCGGTGGGAGGTACTCATCCCGGTTCCCAACGACACATTCCCCCCGGCGGGCTTCACCTACCGGGACGTCGAGGGCGGACAGTCGGCCGTAATCGCCTTCAAGGGCCCCTTCAAGCGGGACCGCATCCCGCTCTACGAGGCGCTCGATTCCTGGGCGTATGCCCAGGGCTTCGTGCCCGCCGGTCCGCCGGTCGAGGTGTACCACTGGGGCGAGGGCCTGCCCGAGGAGGAGCGCGTCACCGAAATCTACCTCCGTCTCGGCGAGCCCGGTGTCGAACCGGAACCGGCCGCCGCCCCGGCGGAGGAGGGGGCGGAGTAGGTCGGCCTCCCCCCGGGTGTGAGGTGGGCCGGGTTAGTGCGGTTGTTTTTTAAGGGTCCGCCGATATGGGCCCAGGCTGCGGCAGGGTGGTAAAACTGCCGGGCGTGAGGTGGGTGTTGATTCTGGAGGGGCTCATAGCCGTCTCTTCCGGGCGCCCCGCTGGGTGTGGAGGGGGAACGCCCGGGGCGGTGGGGGCGACTCTAGCTGCCC
>CAZNZF010000013.1:11161-28022 GCA_964577465.1 uncultured bacterium
AGGGGAGTTCCCATACTCTGCGTTGAAATGCGCGGAGTCCCGCCGGGCGCAAACCGGGCCGGGGTGAAGTCTGGCGGGTGCGGACACCCAATTCGACGCGTCAGCCTGGGGTGCGGGGCGGGCTGGATTGACGCGACCGCCCTCAGCCCACGGGTCGTTCCGGGTTCGTGAATCTGGTTTGCCCGGCGGAGTGACGCAACGTGACATAACGTAGACCAGCCGGGGTGGATCCGCTTCCGCCCCGGCTGGAACGTGATTCCAGGCCGTATGGACCGCCGTCCGCGCCTCTTGTTCCTGTGCACCGGAAACTCCTGCCGCAGCCAGATGGCCGAGGGGTTCGCCCGGAAGCTCTATGCCGACCGCGCGGAGGTGGCGAGCGCCGGGACCGAGCCCGCCGGCCCCGTGCACCCCCTGGCGGTGGAGGTCATGGCCGGGCGCGGGGTGGACATCTCCTCCGCCCGGGCCAAGGGTCTCGACGACCTGGCCGACCTGCGCTTCGACCTGGTGGTCACCGTGTGCGACCGGGCGCGGGAGGCCTGCCCCCTCATGCCCGGGGCACGGATGTTGCACTGGGATATTCCCGACCCCGCCGCCTTCCGCGGTTCCGCTGAAAAGAAGCGGGAGTTCTTCGCCCGGACGGCCGACGACATCCGGGCGCGCATCGAGGCGTTGGGCGTCGAGCTCGGCCTGACCGACCGGGGGGTGTCCCCCGAAGATAAGGAAAAGCGTTGAAGGTCGCCATCACCGGCCCCGACGGGCTTCTGGGTACGGAGCTGGTCCGGGAGTGCATCGCCGCCGGGGCCACCGTGGACCCGCTCCTGGAGTCCGAGTGCGACGTGACCGACGCCGACGCGCTGCGCCGTCGCCTGGGGCGCGTTTCGCCGGAGCTGGTCATCCACGCCGCCGCCCTCACCGACGTGGACGGGGCCGAGGCCGACCCCGACCGCGCCTACGCCGTGAACGCCTTCGGCACGTTCCACGTCTGCCGCTCCGCCGCGGCGGTGGGCGCCCGCGTGGTTTACATCTCCACGGATTTCGTCTTCGACGGCTCCCTGGGGCGTCCCTATGCGCCCGAGGACGAGCCGCGGCCCCTCCAGGCGTACGGGAGGAGCAAGCTGGCCGGCGAGCTCTACGTCCGGGGACACGCTCCCGGCGGGCTCGTGGTGCGCACCGGCTCCCTCTTCGGCCCCGGCGGTCCGGGATTCCCGGACAGGCTCTGCGGGCGCGCCGCGGCCGGCGGGCCCCTCACCGTCGTCAACGACCATTGGTGCAGCCCGACCTACGCCCCGGACCTGGCGAAGGCCGTCGTCGCCCTCGCGGGGAAGGCCGATTCCGGCGTCTTTCACCTGACCAACGCGGGCTCCGTCACCTGGCACGACTACGCCCTGCGCCTGGTTGACGGCCTGGGGCTGGAGGTCGAGGTCGTCGGCGTGAGCGCGAAGGAGTATGCGGCCCCGGCGCCACGCCCCGCCAGGATCGAGCTGGACCGCTCCGCCGCCGCCGGGCTGGACGTGGTGCTGCGGCCCTGGGACGAGGCGCTCGCGGAGTACCTGGGCCGGTGCGGCGACAGGCTGCGCCGGAGCGCGGGGCGGGAATCCGATACGTCTTCCGACTGACGGGGGGTTGGGTGGAGTATCTTACGGCCTATGCGGAGCGGGTGCGGCGGCTGGTGGACGACCGGCTGCAGTCGCTGGCGGCCGACGACGACCCCCGGTGCGCCAAGCCCCACGCCGCCGTCAGGCACACGGTGGAGTCGGGTGGAAAAAGGCTGCGCCCCGTCCTCTTCTTCTCCTCCTGCGAGGTCTGCGGCGCCAGGCCCGACCCGTTCCTCGACGTGGCCTGCGCCGTGGAGCTGGTGCACACCGCCAGCCTGGTCCTCGACGACCTGCCCTGCATGGATGACGCGCAACTGCGGCGCGGACGGCCCACCCTCCACGTGCTCTACGACGAGGCGACGGCGGTGCTGGCAGCGGTGGCGGAGCTGATGGCCGCCTTCGAGCTCATCGCCCGCTGCCCCGGCATCCGGCGCGATTCCCTGGCCCGCGACATGGCCGCCGAGCTGGCCCGCGCCGTGGGCCTGGACGGGATGATAGCCGGGCAGCAGATGGACCTGGACTCGGTGGGCCGGCAGCTTTCCATGGACGAGATGGAGTTCGTCCACGCCCGCAAGACCGGCGCCCTGTTCACCGCGACCGCCCGCATGGGCGCCCTGGCCGCCGGCGCCTCCGAGCCGGAGATTCAGGCGCTGGAGGCCTACGCCAAGAACCTGGGCCTCGCCTTCCAGATTGTGGACGACATCCTGGACGCCACCGCCACCGCCGAGGAGCTGGGCAAGGACGTGGGCAAGGACGCGGACAAGCCCACCTTCGTCCACCTCTTCGGCGTGGAGACGAGCCGGACAGTGGCCGGGGAGCTGGTCGCCAACGCCAAGGGCTCCCTGGGTGTATTCCGGCGCGGCACCGCGGTCCTCGGAGAGCTGGCCGACTTCGTCCTGGCGCGCAAATCTTGACAGTTCGACTTTTAGCTGCTATATTATTTTAACCGGGTGGGTTGCTGTCGGGCCGGGAACCCCCACCCGAACCCGGACGTAAATGAATGTAAGACCCCGGGAGGCGGACGTCTCGCCGCGGGTTTTGGTCGCGGCCCCCGAGGGCCGCCGGTCACCGGAGGACTCCCATGCGCAAAGCCATCATCCCAGCGGTAATTCTCACCCTCTTCGCCGGTCTCGGCTGCGACCTGTTCAGCATCCCGCAGGACGGCGTCCCCGGCGAGAGCGAGTGGCAGGAGCCGCTCACCCCCCGGGCCGTCATCGAGGACATCGAGTGGTGCTACAACAACGCCGACGGGCCCTCCTACTCGACCCTCCTGGACGAGGACAACTTCGTCTTCTACTTCGACCCGCAGGACTGGGGCGGCGAGCATGACATCCCCGAATCCTGGCTCTACCGACAGGAAGTCGATGCCACGCAGAACCTCTTCAACGCCGTGGGCTCCGCGAACATCGCACTGGAGCTGACCTTCACCAATCCCACCGAACCCAATCCCTGGGACGTCAGCTTTAACATGGACAACGTCAATTACGACCTCAGCGTGCACGACGAGAACGCCGACCCGGTACCGACCACGTACAAAGCCACCGGCCATGCAGACTTCGTGCTGTCGAAGTTTACGGACGGAAGCGGGCTGCGCTGGTGGCTGACCATCTGGCACGACGTCGCGACGAGCGGTTAATATCCGGGATGTTAATAAAGGCGGCCCGCGGGCCGTCTTTTTTTATCGCGCAGCGGGGCGCAGGTCAGTTGGCGATGTCCCACCACTTCCAGAGCCGCCACCGCGCCCGGCCGCGCCAGAGGCCGTCGACGCGCGTGCGGAAGTTGGCGAAACCTTCCGCCCGGTACGTCATATCCGGGGTGGCGATGACCAGGAGATAGTCCACGCCGCAGAGGTCCCACACCTCGTCGCCCGGCCCCGGCCCCCGTTGGCCCTCGAGGTCCATCGCGAGCGAGATGGCCCCTTCATCCACGGAATCGAAGAGGTTCCGCGTGGCCTCCAGCTCATCGTCGTAGCCCCAGGACGGCGGTGCGCCGCTGTCCTGGACGTCCCGGTAGTCGAAGTAGAAGGTGAAGTCGGGGTCGAGCATCAGCGTGTAATAGTTGATGTCCTGGTTGTTGTAGGCCCACTCGATGCCCCGGATGACGCCCGCGGGGCTCGTCGGTTCGGGCTGAGGGGTGGGCGTCGGATTTTTCGGCGGCAGGAATATATCGCAGGAGCCGAGAACGGCCACGATTAGAAACGGGGAGATGAAGAGCGGCGGTCCGATGACCGATGTGCGTCGCACGGCGCCTCCTTCGTTTTATCCGTTCAACGTGTGCGAAGGGGCGACGCTCACGGCATGGGGTCTCCTTCTTCAGTTCAGGTCGGGGCGCTCGAAGCCGCGGAGCTCCAGGAGCCGCCAGCGGGGCCCGGCCCCGTCGTTCGTCACCGTGAGGAAATCGACGGTGCCCGTCAGCATATAGGTCGTATCCACGTAATGGGCACCGAGGTCGTAGTCCACGCCCGGGATGGGCCACACCACGTCGTCGGGTCCCGGTTCCTCGTAGGTGTCCAGGTTCAGTTGGAGGTGGAGGTCGTCCTCGCCGCAGGCGGCGCAGAGCTCGGCGAAGCGGGCCAGCTCCTCCTCGCGGCCCCACTCCATCGGGGTTTCACCTTCTCCGTAATATTCCTGGTCGGGGAAGAGGACACCGGTGAAGTCGGGGTCCAGAAGTTCGGCGTACAGCGCCTCGTCCTGGTGGTCGTAGCACCACTCGAAGGCCTGGAGCAGGCCGAGCGGCGTGTCGGGTACGGGGGGCTCTTCGGGGGTGGGGGTGAAGGTCGGCAGGCTCAGGCACCCGGCGCCCAGCAGGGCGAGGGCGGCCGGGAGCACGTAAAAGGTCCCGCGTCGCATGGCGCCTCCTCCTCTATCTTCGCCTCGTCAAACTTGTCTCGTCAACCGTCGCGGCGAAAGGAGAAGGCGCTCAGGGCACAGGACCGTCCTTTATCGCGGGTCCGGGAAGGGGCGGGTCGAAGGGAAGGGTATTTACCTTAATCTACGCGGTCGCTCCGGGAATGATTCCCAGAGTAATTATATACGGTCGGGGTTCGGATGCCCATTTCGAATTGCCTATCACCCCGGGCTGCGATGGCGTAGGGGCCGACCGACGGCGCGCCGTTCAGGTCGACCCGCCCCTCACCCTAGCCCTCCCCCCAAAGGGGGGAGGGGACCGCTGCAATCCCCGGTCCGACGGTGTGTTTGCGATGGCGTAGGGGCGGGTGTCCACACCCGTCCGTAAATGTCTCCCAACCTCGTTACGCTGAATGTAGGGCGGGGAATCCTTTCCCCGCCGCGTTTTACCCTCACCCCTACCCGTCGGCGCGCCGCTCCCTTAAAGGGAGAGGGGGCCGCTGCACCCCCCTCCTTAATCCTCCCTCAGAGGAGGGAGGAATTCACGCCCCGCGAGGCCGGGCGACCTCGTCGCCGCCGGTCTTGCGCAACAGGAGCATCGCCACCGCCGCCAGGAGCGAGGTCCCGGCCAGCAGCAAAAACACGTTTTCCAGGCCGGCGCTCTGGGCCACCCACCCCCCGACGGACCCGGCCAGGGAGCCGAAGCCGAAGTTGACGGCGCTGGCCAGGCCGTAGCCCTTCCCGCGGTGGCGGGGCGGCATGAGCCGGCCGACGATGCTGTTGGTGATGGGCTGCGTGGAGAAGACCGCCGCCGCCATGCCCACGGAAATCGCGAGGGTCCACCACCCCCCGGCGAAGCGCCCGCCGAGCGCCGCGACGCACGCCGCCGCCGACAGCCAGGTCGCCGAGCGCAGCGGCTTCCTCCTCTCCGCCAGCACGCCGCCGGAGAACTGGCCGAAAACCCCGCCCAACAGCATCACCCCCGCGGCCAGGTTCCCCAGCACCTCCTCGTTCATCCCGGCCAGGTGCAGGTTCTCCCCGAAGAACAGCGGCATGAACACGACCATCCCCTGGTAGCTGAAACCGAGGAGGGCCGCGGCGGTGAGGGCGAAGGTCATCTGCGCCCAGCGGCGCGGCGGGGGCTTTTCGGTGGGCGGCGCGGCGGTGTGCGGCTCGGCGAGCGCCAGCGGCCGCACGGCCAGCCACTGGTAAGCCAGCACCACGAGCGGGACGAGGGCGTACAGGCCGAAGAGGTAGTGCCAGCTCGCCACGGCCAGGATGCCCGCGCCGATGAAGTTCCCCAGGGCCATCCCGCCGCTACCGGCGATGCCGTGGTAGCCCATCCCCCGGCCGTCCTGGCGGAGGTTGGCGCTCACCAGCGTAAGGCCCGCGGGGTGGTACAGCCCCGCCGCCAGGCCCAGGAGCGTGACGCCCACCGCCAGCATCGCCAGCCCCCCGGCCAGGGCGGTCACCAGCGACCCCAGGGCGACGCCGCCCAGGCAGAGGTAGAGCGTGCGCCGGGGACCGATGCCGTCCACCAGGAACCCCGCCGGCAGCGCCCCCAGCCCGAAGCCCAGGTACGAGAGGTTGGCCAGCAGGCCGTACTCGAAGGTGTCGAGGTGGAATTGGGATTTGAGGAGGGCCGCCGCGGCCGGCAGCGCCAGCATCGCCGCGTGCGTCACCCAGTGCCCCGCGGCGGTGAGCGTGATGACCCGGCGTTCGGTGGGGTTGAGCATGGTTTCCCCGGTGCGCGCGACGTGTGAGGTATACCAGTAAAATGGGCCGGGGTCAACGGGGCGGCGGTTGTCAACCGGTAGTCCCTGTGGTAGCATCGCCGGGCGGGGCCCCTCTTTTCTTTTATAGAAAACGGCGTCAGTTCGAGGTGGGAGTTGACCGACGAGACCCTGGACCAGGTCCGCCACCGGCGGGAGAAGCTGGCGGAGTTGAAATCCCGCGGCGTCGATGTCTATCCCACCAGCACCGACCGTCACCAGACAGTCGCGCAGGTGCTGACGGATTTCGCCGATTACGAGGCCCGCGGGGAACGATTGTACATCGTTGGCCGCTTGACGGGGCTGCGCGATCACGGCAAGAGCGTCTTCGCCGACCTCACTGACGGCTCGGGTAAGGTGCAGCTTTACTTCAAGCTGGAAGAACTGGGGCAAGAGGCATACGACGGGTTGAAGCTCTTGGACCTGGGGGACTTTCTCGCCGTCGCCGGTACGGCGATGACCACACGCACCGGCCAGCCCTCCCTGCGTGTATCGGCGTGCACCCTCCTGGCCAAGAGCCTGCGGCCGACGCCCGTGGTCAAGGAAACCCAGGACGAAGCGGGTGAGCTGGTCCGCCACGACGCCCTGGCCGACGTGGAGACCCGCTACCGCCAGCGGTATCTCGATTTACTGCTGAACCCCGAAAGCCGGAGGCGCTTCGAGGTGCGCACGCGGCTGACGGCGCTCGTCCGGCGCTTCCTCGACGAGCGGGGATTCCTCGAAGTGGAAACCCCCGTGCTGCAGCCCATCTACGGCGGGGCGGCGGCGGCCCCCTTCACCACCCACCACCGCACGCTGGACATCCCGCTCTACCTGCGCATCGCCGACGAGCTGTACCTGAAACGGCTCATCGTCGGCGGCCTGGAGCGCGTGTACGAAATCGGCAAGGACTTCCGCAACGAGGGGATGGACCGGACCCACAACCCCGAGTTCACCCAGTGCGAGCTGTACCAAGCCTTTTCCGATTACCACGGCATGATGGCGCTCTTCGAGGGACTGCTGAAGTTCCTGGCGGTGGAGCTCACCGGCGGGACGCGGTTCGAGTACCAGGGAAGGGAATTCGACCTGTCGCGGCCCTTCCGGCGGTTGCCGATTCTGGAGGCGATTAAAGAGCGGACCGGGGTGGACCTGGGCCTGGCGCCGGGGCGGGAGCTCGACCGCGCGGCGGCGCTTTCTCTGGCGAAAAAATATTCGCTGGAATACCCCGACCATGCCCCCACGGGAAAAATCATCATGGGGGTCTTCGACGCCGTGGCCGAGCCGCTGCTCGTGGACCCGGTCTTCGTAATCGATTACCCGGCCGAGGTGAGCCCCCTGGCCAAGACCAAGCCCGACGACCCCCGGCTGGCCGAGCGCTTCGAGCCCCACGTCGCGGGCCTCGAGCTGGGCAACGCCTTCAGCGAGCAGAACGACCCCGACGTGCAGCGGGCCGTCATGGAGGCCCAGGCCGCACAGCGCGCCCTGGGCGACGAGGAGGCCGCGGCGGTGGACGAGGATTTCCTGCGCGCCCTGGAATACGGGATGCCGCCGACCGGAGGCCTGGGCATCGGCCTGGACCGGCTGACCATGCTCTTCACCGACGCCCCGAGTATCCAGGACGTAATCCTGTTCCCGCAGATGAGACCTAAGTAAATAGAAAAGTATAAATAGGTTTATACATCTTTCCGAAAGCATGGGTCCAGGGCGAGCCCTGGTTCCCCCAGATGAGGCCCAAGTAATCGATGGATAAAGCCGACGGTTTTCGATAAAAGTTCCGGGGGGGCGGTCGCCGGCAGTGAGCCGTGTGAGGCGGTGGCACAGGTTTTTGCGGGAGGGGGCCCGGCGGACTTCGGTGCGGTCGGTTTGCGCAAAAACTGTGCCACCGCCGGCGCAGGCAAGTCGCGTAAAAACACGGAATTATACTCAATTTACCCGTACTCGTCGCGGAAGTCGTGGGCGGGGACGATAGGGTTCTGATTTTTTAAAAAAGAATCCGGAGGCGGGTTGACGGTGGACGGGGAGGAGTTCGTCCCGGCGAGGGAGCGTCAGCGGCGGCGGGCGGTGGCGCTCCGCGAGAAGCTGCTCGAAGCCCTGCCGCGCCTTTTGGCCCGGCGGCCGGAGCTGGTGGTCCTCTTCGGCAGCGTCGCCCGCGGGCGGGCCTTCGACGACTCCGACATCGACGTCCTGGTGGTGATGGAGGGGGTCGAGGGCAACCCGCCGGAGCGGGCCCTGGCCGTCTGGAAAATCCTCGACGTCCACGAGGTGGTCAACGCCTTCGTGCTCACGCCGGAGGAGTTCGCCCGGGCAAGGGAGGGGAGTCCCCTGGTGCGGACCGCCCTGGCGGAGGGGGAGGTTTTATACGATGCGCGAGATGCCTGAAGAAAAGGCGAAGGGCTGGTTCCGCGAGGCGGAAACGCAGTTGAAGGCCGCCGACACGTTGAAAAAGGCCGGTTTCCACTCCATGGCGTGCTTTTTGAGCCAGCAGGCGATTGAGTTGGCGCTGAAGGCCTACCTCCTCCGCAAGGGAGAGGACCTGGTAAAGATACACTCACTGGTGGAGTTGCTGGACCTGTGCAAGCGGTACGACACGGGTTATTCCCGCTTCGATGATACCGCTCGGGACCTGGAGCATTACTACATCTTCGCCCGGTATCCCAACGGCTTGGGCATCGGCGCTCCGAGCGACCATTTCAACGAGCGCCAGGCCCGCGAGGCCCTCGCGGCGGCCGACGCGGTGCTCGCCTTCGTCGAGGAACGGATGGGGGACTGATGCTGCCCGAGGTGGAAGGACTGCCCCCGCTGGTGACCGTCGCCCTGGTGGTGGGCGTGGTGGCGGCGTTCATCGGCCTGGTGCTGCTCTGCACGCGGCTGGGGCGCTTCGAGCTCGCCGTGGCCTTCCGCTACCTGCGCACCGGGCGCAAGGGGTTCCTGCGCGTCGTAACCTGGATAAGCGTGAGCGGCATCGCCCTGGGCGTGGCGAGCCTGCTGGTCGTGGTGAGCGTGATGGAGGGGCTGCAGGAGAACGTGCGCTCCCGGATTCTGGCCAACAACGCCCACATCATGGTGGTGGACTACCTGCGGCGCCCCATCGCGGACTGGCGCACGCTCCTGGAAGAAATCAAGGGCACGCCCGGGGTGGTGGCCGCCTCGCCCGCGGTGTACATGGAGGGGATGCTGGTCAACCGCTCCAACACCGTCGGCGCCGTCTTCCGCGGCATCGACCCGGACTCCGAGGCCGAAATCACCAGCCTGCCCGACCTGGTCATCGAGGGCGACTTCACCTTCCGGCCCAAGGACTACACCGGCGTCCTGCGCGACGGCGAGGGGCCGCTGTCGGAGTACGACTCGCCCGACGACGCGGACCGGGTCCACGGGGTGGTGCTGGGCAAGGAGCTGGCCTACGAGCTGGCCGCCGTGGTCGGCGACGAGGTGGTCCTGGTGATGCCCACCGGCGAGTGGGACCCCCTGACCCCCATCCCGCCCAAGATGAAGAAGCTGCAGATAACCGGCATCGTCTCCACGGGGATGTACGAGTACGACGCCCAGCTCGCCTACATCGACATCGGGCTCGCGCAGGAGTTCATGAACATCGGGGACAAGGTGACGGTCATCGAGGCGCGGGTCCAGGATCCCTTCGCCGCGAAGGAGGTGGCGGACGCGCTGAACGAAAAGCTCGGCGGCATGTACCACGCCCGCGACTGGTCGCAGATGAACGAGCGCCTCTTCGCCGCCCTGGAGATGGAGAAGTTCGCCATGTTCCTGGTGGTCATCATCGTGGTGCTGGTGGCGGCCTTCAACGTGGTGAGCAACCTCATCATGCTGGCGGTGGAGAAGACCCGGGATATCGGCGTGATGCTGAGCTTCGGTGTAAAGCGGGGCCAGGTGGGCGGCGTCTTCCTGACCGTGGGGCTGGTGCTGGGCGGCCTGGGGACGGTAATCGGCGGCGTGGTGGGGGCCGTTCTGGCCTGGCTGTTGGAGAAGTACAAGTTCATCCACCTCTCGGCGGAGATCTACAACATGGACCACCTGCCGGCGGTGGTGAGCTGGGGCGACGTGGTGTTAATCAGCGCCGCCGCCATGCTCATCACCCTCCTCTCGACCCTCTACCCCGCCTGGCGGGCCGGTCGGCTCGACCCCCTGGAGGCCATCCGCTATGAGTGAGGTCGTGCTGGTGGCCCGGGGGGTGGAGCGCTTCTTCCAGGACGGCGAGCGCCGCCTGGACGTCCTCGGCGGGGTGGACCTCGACGTGGCCCCCGGCGAGACGGTGGTGGTGGTCGGGGCGTCGGGCACCGGCAAGAGCACGCTTTTACACATCCTGGGGGCGCTGGACCGGCCCACGGGCGGCCGCGTCAGAATCGGCGAGCGCTGGTTCGACGACCTCTCGGTGCGCGAACTGGCGCACCTGCGTAACCGCGAGGTGGGCTTCGTGTTTCAGATGCACCACCTGCTCCTGGAGTTCAGCGCGCTGGAGAACGTGATGCTGCCGCTCATGGCCCGGGGTGAGAGCCCGGCCGAGTCCCGGCGGCGCGCCGAGTCTATGCTCGGGCGGGTGGGGCTGGCCGACCGCCTGACCCATTCCCCGGCCAAGCTCTCCGGCGGCGAGCAGCAGCGGGTGGCCATCGCCCGGGCCCTGGTGGGCGGCCCGAAGCTGGTGCTCATGGACGAGCCCACCGGCAACCTGGACCCGGGCACCGCCGGGCGCGTTCTGGACCTGGTGTTCGATCTGGCCGGGGTGGACGGCACGAGCTTCGTGATCGTCACCCATGACGCGCGTCTGGCGGCGCGCGCCGACCGGGCCCTGTCCCTTTCCGGCGGAAGGCTCGTCCCGATGGAGGCGCGATGAACTGCGACCGGTGCGGCTCGGACGAGGCGGTGGTGCGCTTCATTCCGGCCTGGGGCCAGGATATGGCCCTGTGCGACACCTGCCTGGAGGTGGTCCGCTCCGAGGCGGAGTGGGAGATGTGGCTCCCCTCGCCTGCGGCCGATTTCCTCTTCGGGCTGGGCATCCCCTCGCCCCTGATTCGCATCGCCCAGCGCGGCGAGGGGCCCGTCTGCCCGGTGTGCGGCACGAACTGGTCCGACTTCGCCCAGGCGGAGCGGCTGGGTTGCCCGAACTGCTACGAGGTCTTCGCCGACCACCTCCGGCTCTTCTACCGGTTCCACGAGTGATGCCCGACATCGCGCCCAGCCTGGAGCTCCTGTCGCGGCCCCCGCGCTGGTTCGCGGCGAACGCCAATCCGGTGTGGCTGGCCACGCGCGTCACCGTCATCCGCAACCTCGTAGGTCTGCCCTTCGTCCCCGAGGGGACGGAGCGCCGCCGGCTGCTGGAGCAGCTCGAGGTGCTCTCGGACACCCTGGGTCCCGGGGCGCGGCGGGCGGTCTTCGACGACCGCGGCGGAACCGGCTGGTGGTCCGAGCGGGCCCTCTGGCCGCCCATCCTCACCGAGGACGCCCGGCTGTACCTCTCCCTTGGGGAGGACCGCTGGCTGATTCTGGGCGGGCAGGACCACGCAGTTTTCTCGGCCGTCGAAACGAGCCCGGGACGGGGCAACCTGGCGGACCGGGTGCGGTCCTTCGAGGACGCCTTCGCGGCGGTCGGCGAGGCGGCCCACGACGACGAGCACGGATACCTGACCAGCTCGCCGCGCCGGGCGGGGGCGGGGGTGGGGGTGGAGCTCGTCTTCCACCTGCCCGGCCTGATGCTGGCCCACCAGCTCCGGCGCCTGCTCTCCGCGGCGGCCCAGCTCGGGTTCTGGGGCACCGCCATCGGCCCGGTGGGCGGCGGCATGGTGACCCTGGTGAACCTCGTGGCCCTGCGGCACGGGCCCGGGGAGCTGCTGGAGTCGGCCCGGCGGGTCGGGGAGCTCCTAACCGGGGCCGAGGAGACCGCCCGGGGCGCGCTCCTCACGGACCGCCGGAACCTCGTCGAGGACGGGGTGGGGCGGGCCTGGGGCATCCTGGGCCACGGGACGCACTTCGAGGAGCTCGAGGCGGGGACCCTGTGCTCCTGGCTCCGGCTGGGGCGCTGCCTGGACCTCCTCCGCCGGCCCTCCCTGGCCCGCATCAACACCGCCCTGTGGAGCCTGCAGGGGGACCTCCTGGAATCGCTGGCCGGCTGGCGCTCCATCACCCCCCGGCAGGCCCGGGGCGAGGTGCTGGCCCGGCTGGGTGGGCGATGACCTAGGGATAAGCCGATATACGTGCTATAATACGGGGGAACCGGGAAGCTGTCCGGGCCCGTCTGACTGGCCGGTCGTCCGGGGAGGATGGCCGTTTCCGCGGGGGATGGCCCGTATCTACGGGTCTCCCGGACGGACGGGTTTCCCCCGGCCCCGGAACGCGCAATCTTCACCCTCCGGCGCCATCGTCGAAAAAACCGTTCACGGGGCGGTGAACGTCCCGCCCCGCCCCCGGAGAAGAAATGCTCGACAAGTTCACCCCGCGCGCCCGTCAGGTGATTCTGTTCGCCCGGGACATGGCCAAGCAGATGGGCCAGGACTACCTGGGCACCGAGCACCTGCTGTTGTCCCTCGTGGAGGAATCGGACGGCGTGGCCGCCTACGTCCTGAGTAAGCTCGGCCTCCGCTCGTCCATGATCCGCTCCGAGCTCCAGCGCTTCCAGTCCTCGGCCGGCCATCGGACCGCCTCGGACGAGAAAATCCCCTTCACCGACCGGGCCAAGCAGGTCCTGGAGCAGGCGGTGCTGGTGGCCGGCGAGCTCGGCTACAACTACATCGGCACCGAGCACCTCCTTCTGGGCCTCATCCGCGTCACCGACGGGGTGGCCTCCAAGGTGCTTTCCCACCTGGGCTTCCAGCCCGAGGACGTCAAGAACGAGCTGGAATCGCTTCTGGAAGAGAACCGGCGCAAGGAGGTCGCCGCCCCGCGCCGGGCGAAGCGTCCGGCCCGCGAGAAGGGCAAGGAGGAAGAGTCCCTCCTGGACGAGTTCGGCACCGACCTGACCGGCTTGGCGCGCCAGGGGAAGATCGACCCGGTCATCGGCCGGGACGATGAAACCGAGCGGGTCATTCAGATTCTCTCCCGGCGGAAGAAGAACAACCCCGTCCTCATCGGCCCCCCCGGCGTGGGCAAGACCGCCATCGTGGAGGGCCTGGCCCAGCGCATCGCCGACGGCGACATCCCGCTGACCCTCTCCAGCAAGCGGCTGGTCTCGCTGGACCTGGGGGCGGTGGTGGCGGGGACCAAGTACCGCGGCCAGTTCGAGGAGCGGCTCCAGGGCATCATCCGCGAGCTGAAGAACGCCAAGGACGTGATTCTTTTTATCGACGAGCTGCACACCCTGGTGGGGGCCGGCGGCGCCGAGGGCGCCCTGGACGCCTCCAACATGCTCAAGCCCGCCCTGGCCCGCGGCGAGGTCCAGTGCATCGGCTCCACCACCCTGGACGAGTACCGCAAGTACATCGAGAAGAACGGCGCCCTCGAGCGGCGCTTCCAGACCATCCTCGTGGACCCGCCCACCGTCCGCGAGACCATCGACATCCTCAAGGGGCTCCGCGACCGCTACGAGGAGTTCCACAACGTGGAGATTTCCGACGAGGCCCTCGAGGCGTCGGTGCGCCTGTCGGACCGCTACATCTCCGACCGCGAGCTGCCGGACAAGGCCATCGACGTGGTGGACGAGGCGGCGTCGAAGGTCCATCTGGGCTGCCTGGTGCCGCCGGCGGAGCTGCGGGACCTGGAGCGCGAGCGCGAGGAGTTGCTGCAACGGCAGACCGAGCCCGGCGACGGCTTCTCCGAGGCGCTGCGCGAACGCGCCCTCGAGCTGGACCGCATCGACCGCGCCATCTCCTTCTCCAAACGCAGCTGGGAGCATTCCCTCGAACAGACCCGCGGCGTCGTGGACGTGGACGACGTCATGGAGACCATCAGCCGCTGGACCGGCATCAAAATCACCCGCATGGCCGAGGACGAGCAGATGAAGCTGTTGCGGATGAAGGACGAGCTTCACCGGCGGGTGGTGGCGCAGGACGAGGCCATCGACGCGGTGACGCGGGCCATCCGCCGCAGCCGCGCCGGCGTCCGCGAGCCCAACAAGCCCATCGGCACATTCCTCTTCCTCGGGCCCACCGGCGTGGGCAAGACCGAGCTGGCCAAGACGCTGGCCTGGTTCCTCTTCGACGACGAGTCCGCCGTGGTGCGCGTGGACATGAGCGAGTACATGGAGAAATTCTCGGTCTCGCGGCTCATCGGCGCGCCTCCGGGGTACGTGGGTTACGAGGAGGGCGGCCAGCTCACCGAGCGCGTCCGCCGCAAGCCCTACTCCGTCGTGCTCCTCGACGAAATCGAGAAGGCCCACCCCGACGTATTCAGCCTGCTGTTACAGGTGATGGACGAGGGCCGGCTGACCGATTCCCTCGGCCGCACCGTCAGCTTCCGCAACACCGTCGTCATCATGACCTCCAACCTCGGCACCCGGGACATCAAGGACATCAACGCCATCGGGTTCGGCTCCGACGCCTTCACCGGGGACTACTTCGCCATGAAGGGCAAGGTCATGGAGGAGGTCAAGCGGCTGTTCAACCCGGAGTTCCTCAACCGGCTGGACGAGACCGTGGTCTTCCACTCCCTGACCAAGGACGACCTGTTGGAAATAGTCAAGCTGCAGCTCAAGAAAATCAAGCTGCGGCTGGCCGAGCAGGCCATCGCCATCGAGTTCACCGACCGGATGGTGACCCGCGTCATCACGGACGGTTACGAGCCGAGGTTCGGCGCCCGGCCCATCCAGCGCGCCATCCAGCGCCTCGTCGAGGACCCCCTGGCCGAGGAGCTCCTCAAGGGGGCCATCAAGGAGGGCGACCTGGTCGAGGTGGACCACTCGGGCGAGGGGACCATCTTCACCCAGTCCAAGCTGCCCAGCGCGGTCTAGGCCGATTCCGGATTTTCGTCCATCGAGAGGGAGCGTGCGCGCTCCCTTTTTGCGGCGCACTCTGTGTACCCCCGAGGCCGCGCGGTGGGCGCCGGCGGTGGCACAGTTTTTGCGCAAATGGGCCGCGCAGAAGTCCGCCGGGTCGTCTTCCGCAAAAACCTGTGCCACCGCCTCGGCCGGTGCGATCCACCCCGCCGGACCTGTCCCTGAATGTAAAGGGATGCCGTCCGGGACAACGGATTTTTTCTGAAACGCATCCCGAAACCGGCTATACTTACCCAAACAACAATCCGGAGGTCGGCATGGAAAAGCTCTTTGCGGTCCTGGCGCTCGTCGTAGCGGCGCCCGCACTGGCGTCCTTCGTCTACGTCTGCGACGACTATGAGGCCGACTACTCGGACATCGACGTTTACGAGTGCGACGCCTACTCGGCGGGCTCGGCCGACGAGGTCGTCTACGTCACCGACGACCCGGACCTGGCCGCCGACGACGAGACGGTATGGTACTTCGTGGACGACCCGGATTACGCCGACTTCTACGTGTACTTCACCGACGACCCCGACTCCGCCGACGTGTGGATTTACTTCGATTACCTGGACTAGCGGTGTGTCCGGATAAAAGCAAAAGGCCCCCGCGGGGCCTTTTTTCGCGCGGTCGCGTTTTATCAATGGATGAAGAACGTGACGCCCAGCGTGGCGGACCAGTAGATGGGGAACCCGGCCTGGCCCTCGACGCCCAGCCCGATATACTCCCCCAGGGCGAGGTCCAGACCGAGGCCCAGATGAAACGACGGAAAGATGCCGAACGTCGTTCCCGCCCCCACCTCCACGTGCCCCCCGAACCCGGCGGGATTCCCGATGAAGTACCCCCCCACGACCTTCGCCCCTAAGGTGTCCCAGATGGTGGGTACCCCGTAGCCCGGGTCGTCGGGGTACAAGTCGTCGTAAGAGTGCTCGTAATCGTACAGGTGGACGTACATGAATTCGACGCCGATGAGCCAGCGGGCCCCCCAATCGGCCTGCACTCCGGCGGCCGGTCCGCGGGCCGGTTTCATGAGGAAGTTGGCGTAGCCCCCCTGGGGAGTGATGCGGAAGAACGGTTCGAAATCCTCCGCCCCGGCGGGTTGGAGGGAGGTCAGCAGCAGGATGAGGCAGGGCATTGCGAATTTTTTCATGAGTACCCCTTCGGGTGGGTCGTGGATGGATGGAACGAACCATCCTCTTCGGATACTCTATTATGATATTATCATTTTCAAAGATGCAAGAACCAAGGAGATCCGATGGCCGAGATGAAGCTGAGGCAGGCCCTGGAGATTGCGCTGGCCAGCGAGACCCGGGCCCGGGAGATTTATGAGACCCTGTACGGCCGGGTGGGCAACATGCTGCTGCGGGACAAGCTGAAGTTCCTGGCCGGCGAGGAGCAGAAGCACTACGACATGCTCCACGCCGTTTTCAAGGAGAAGATAGGTGGGACGCCGTCGCAGCCGGATAACTCTCTGCTGCCCAGGATGGTCGTGGAGTTCGACTTCGAGAAGGCGGAGCTGACGGAATTGTGGAAGGCGGCCATGGACGCGGAGCAGGTCTCCGCCGAGCATTACGAGGGGCTTGCGGGGCGCGTGTCGGGCCGGGCGAAGGTCATGTTCAACTACCTGGCCAACGTGGAGCGCAGCCACTACTACCTGCTCAAGAGCGAGTACGAGGTTCTGGCGGAAATCGACGAGTACACGCGCACGGACGATTTCCCCTTCGGGATGAACCTGATCAACCTGGGGCCGTAGGTTTC
>CAZNZF010000014.1:0-27862 GCA_964577465.1 uncultured bacterium
GCTACCCGTTCTTCGCGATACTGGAAGTGGTCCCACCACCCCGTACCAGTAGTTATGGGCGGAAATACGCGGGGACGGGGCTTCGAGCGACGCCGCCCGTTAAGCGCGAAACAGGAAGTGGCACTGCCACTTGCGCGGGCGCGAACGGCTTTAGTATAATATCCGGCCGCCGGGGTCTACCCCGGGAAGGCGACGGGTATACCAAGCCCTCGTAGCTCAGTCGGTAGAGCACCTGCATGGTAAGCAGGTGGTCACCAGTTCAAATCTGGTCGAGGGCTCCATTATTGCGCCGGTCGGGGTACCGACCGGATGCAGCAACAGTCGGAAACCGTCATGGTCTCGAATCGTGACATCATCGCCCTCGCATGCACAAAGTGCAAGCGGAAGAACTACACCCTGACGAAGAACAAGAAAAAGCACCAGGGTAAGCTGGAGCTTATCAAGTACTGCCCGTGGGACCGTGAGCGGACGGTCCACCGCGAGGCCAAGCCCTGACCCGTTCCGGGCCCCGCCGCGGTACGCGGTCAGCCGTTCGTGCGCCGACCGCCGCGGACGGAGCCGGGTTGTCCGATTGACGTCGTCATAACAGTTAGGCCAGTAGCTCTAATGGTAGAGCGGCGGACTCCAAATCCGCAAGTTGGGGGTTCGAGTCCCTCCTGGCCTGCCAGTCCGGACGCCGCCCGCCGAGGCGGACGTCCCCGCGCCCGAGAGAGATATGTTTGACAGGATAAAGAGGTTCATCCGCGAAACGAGGGTCGAGCTCTCCAAGGTCACCTGGCCCACGCGGCGGGAGGTCTTCTCCTCGACCCTTATCATCCTCGCCATGAGCGCCTTTTTGGCGGTGCTCATCGGGGTGTTCGATTTCGGGATGTCCAAGCTCATCGACTGGATTCTGAGCCAACGCTGACCGATATGACCGACGAGACCGAAAGACCGGTTGAGGGTGAAACCGCGCTCGAGGCGACCGAAGAGGCCGTCGTCGAGACCGGTCCGCCCACGCACACCGCCGAGGGCAAGAAGCTCTTCTGGTACGCGGTTTACGTGTACTCGGGCCACGAGAAGAAGGTGCTGGGCAACCTCCGGCGCAGGATCGAGCTCTCCGACATCCCCCACCTCTTCGGACAGGTCGTGGTGCCCTCGGAGGAAGTGCTCGTCCAGCGTTCCGGTCGTAGCGCGAAGACGTCGCGCCCCTACTTCCCGGGCTACGTTATCTTTCAGATGGTCGGCAGGGACCACGAGCTGGAGAAGGCCGACGACCGCGACTTCATCGCGGTGACCAACCTGGTCATCAGCACGCCGGGCGTGCGCGGCTTCGTGGGCGGACGGCGCGACCCCGCCCCGTTGGATACCGACGAGGTGGCGCGCATCCTCCACACCGAGGAGTCGAAGACCGAGCGCATCAAGGATGTCCCCTTCTCCTCGGGCGACCAGGTGCGGATCACCGACGGGCCCTTCGCCAACTTCGACGGCATCGTCGAGGAGGTCATGATGGATCGCCACAAGGTCCACGTGGCCGTCACGGTTTTCGGACGGGCGACCCAAATCGAGATAGACATCGCCCACCTCGTAAAGACGTAGGCGGGCCGTTGAAATTCATGGGGGTGTGTCTGGCATCCCCCAGCCGCCGGGGTCATCCCCGACGGGTCTCCGGGACGGTGTCTCTCGCGCCGCCGCCGGGGCAAACGGGTCCCGACGACGGGGGACGCTCCGGGGTCGGGCCGAAACCTCAAGTGAAAAGGCATGGCTAAGAAAAAGGTTCTGGCGGTGGTCAAGCTTCAGTGTCCCGCCGGCGCGGCCACTCCGGCGCCGCCGGTCGGACCGGCGTTGGGCCAGTACGGCATCAACATCGGCGAGTTCTGCAAGGCCTTCAACTCACAGACCGCCGACCAGCCCGGCCTGGTGATTCCCGCGTTGATAACCATCTACGCCGACCGGAGCTTCACCTTCGAGCTCAAAACCCCCCCCGCGGCCGTCCTGATCAAGAAGTACGTGAAGCTGGCCAAGGGCTCGGGCGAGCCGAACCGCGAGAAGGTCGGCGCGCTCACCCAGGCTCAGCTGCGCAAGATTGCCGAGATCAAGATGCCCGACACGAACTGCAACACCATCGAGGCCTGCATGGAGATGGTGGCGGGCACTGCGCGGTCCATGGGGGTAACGATCGAGGGGTGATGACCCTTCGGGCGCGGACGGCGCACGCCGCCCGGGCTGAAACGACGATTCCGCGGACCCGACCTTCGGGATCCGCTCTAGGAGATGGAATGGTAACCGGCAAGAGGATGCGGGAGATGAGCCGGAAGGTTCCCGCGGAACCCATTCAGCTCAGGGATGCCCTGGCGCTGGTCAAGGAGATGGCGGTCGAAAAGTTCGACGCCACCTGCGACATCGCGATCCGGTTGGGCGTCGACCCGCGCAAGGCCGAGGAGAACATCCGCGGCTCCTGCCCGGCCCCGGCCGGGTTGGGGCGCAAGGTCACGGTGCTGGCCTTCGTCGGCGGCGAGAAGCTGCAGGAGGCCAGGGACGCCGGCGCCGACATCATCGGCGACGAGGAAATCATCGAGAAAATCCAGAACGGCTGGCTGGAGTTCGACAAGGTCGTCGCCACGCCGGACCAGATGAAATCCCTGGCCAAGCTGGGGCGGGTTCTCGGCCCGAAGAAGCTGATGCCTTCACCCAAGGACGGCACGGTGTCCTTCGAGATAAGCGAGGCCATCGCCCTGTTGAAAACCGGCCAGATCAACTTCCGCGTGGACAAGGCCGGCATAGTGCACGCCCAGGTCGGCAAGGTCTCCTTCGATGTGGACGCGCTTTTTCGCAACGCCATGAGCCTGTTGGAGACGCTCATCCGCCTGCGGCCGGCCTCGGTAAAGGGCCGGTACGTCAAGAGCATCTACGTCTCGAGCACCATGGGTCCCAGCGTGAAGGTCGACCCGAAACAGAGCGTGGAGGAGATCCGCGTTTGAGCAAGGAGTGCAGGTGACCCGCGAGGAGAAGACACAAGTCGTTGCCGAGCTGACCGAGACGCTATCGGCGGCCGACTGCGCTCTGTTCGTCAACATGATCGGCCAGACGGTGGCCGAGTCGACGGAGCTGCGGCGCCGCGTGCGGGGCAGCGACTCAAGTTTGCGACAGGTGAAGAACACACTGACCAGGCTGGCCCTGGGCTCGCTCGGGCGCGAGGCGGCCCTGCAACTTTTGGACGGCCCCACGGCGTTGGCCACGACGACGCACCCCGTCGAGCTCTCCCGGGCGCTGGTCGGTTTCAGCAAGGAATACGAGGACAAGCTGCAAATCCGGGGCGGCTGGCTTTTCGACAAGATACTCGACTTCAAGGGCGTCGTCGAGCTGTCCAAGTGCCCGCCCCTGCCCGAGATGCGCGCCAAGACCCTGGGGCTCCTGACGGCGCCCATGGGGAACTTCCTGAGCCTCTTGAACCAGGTCCCCGCCAAGTTGGTGCGCCTGCTCGCGGCCAAGGCGGCCCTGGAGGGCTGAAGAGACGTAGTTCCGCCCCGGCCCGAAAGAGCCGGACGGTGAAAGACTCTTTTGTTTTGCTAAGGAGCGAAAGATGAGCAAAGAGGAAATCAAAGAGGCCCTGGGCAAGATGACCGTCGTCGAGCTCGCCGAATTGGTCAAGGAGCTCGAGGAGGAGTGGGGCGTTTCCGCCGCCGCTCCCGTCGCCGTGGCGGCCGCTGCGGGCGCCGCGGCCGGCGCGGCCGTCGAAGAGGAGGAGAAGACCGAATTCAACGTCATCCTCTCCAGTTTCGGCGACAAGAAGATCCAGGTCATCAAGGAGATTCGGGCGATAACCGGTCTCGGTCTCCAGGCGGCCAAGGAGCTCGTGGAGAGCGCACCCTCGACCGTCAAGGAGGGTGTCGAGAAGGAAGAGGCCGCCAAGTTGAAGGAGCAGATCGAGGGTGCCGGGGGCATCGTCGAGATAAAGTAGCGGTCGGAGGTCGGGCGCGCCCGGTTCTCCGGGCGCGTCTGCTGGCCGTCTCACGCCTTATTATTCGGCGCAACGGTTTGGAAAACATACACTTACAATTTCAGGCACGGATTATGCAAAAAATCTGGTCAAACGGACCAGATTTGTGTATAATACACCGCTTGTGCGGAAGGGGAATACCGGCGCGGCCCGCGAGTCTCCGGTGACGCCCCGGAGTTTATACGGCTGATTGTAAACGTCGGCCGATTGGGGACTTATGCGTAACGGGGGATGGCCGACCAGCCATACCGCCGCTCTGGGTCGAATGCATCGGGCTGACTGAATACCGCCAGGCCCCGGGATGTGTGACGTAAGTTAAACTTTACGCCGCATCCGGGGCTTGGGCTTACGCCCGCCTTCCGCGCGCCTTCCCGTAGGGTCCGAAAGAGTCCCCAACCCTCACGCGTGCCCCACCCGCGCCCACATCTACCTTGGGAGAGTCCATGCCCGAGAAGACCCCGAACCTGCGCCCGAAGGGAAAATCGCGTCCCAAGGGAAACTCCGCGCCCGCAGGCGCCACCGCGACCGACGGCAACCTGCTCCCGAAGGGCAAGGCTTACCACGGCAAGAAGGGGAAGTACCCCCGAACCCACCGCACCTCCTACGCCAAGCTCCCCATCGCCATGGAGCTCCCCAACCTGCTCCAGGTGCAGCGCGACAGCTTCAACAACTTCCTGCAGCAGGGCGTCCCGGCGTCCAAGCGCCTCCGCCAGGGCCTGCAGTACGCCTTCGAGCGCGTGTTCCCCATCGAGGACCCCTCGGGCGTCTTCCGCCTCGAGTTCGTGCGCTACAAGCTCGACCTGCCCAAGTACGAGGTCGAGGAGTGCAAGGACCGTGACATGACCTACGGTGCCCCCCTGAAGGTCACCTTCCGCCTCGACGTCTACTCCGTCGACCGCAAGCACAAGGAGGACCGCCAGCTCATCGACAAGCGCGAGGAGACGCTCTACCTGGGCGAGCTGCCGATGATGACCGACTCCGGCACGTTCATCATAAACGGCGCGGAGCGCGTCGTTGTCAGCCAGCTCCACCGCTCACCCGGCGTTTTCTTCAAGGAGGACCAGCAGCCCGGGGGCCGCAAGCTCTACTCCTCCCGAATCATCCCCGTCCGCGGCTCGTGGCTGGACTTCTCCATCGATGCCAACGACGTGATGTACCTGTCCATCGACCGCAAGCGCAAGATGCTCATCACCACGTTCCTGCGGGCGCTGGGGTACGCGTCGAACGCGGAGATTTTGGCGATTTTCTCCTCGGGCGACCCCATCCCCGTCGAGGACAAAAAGCGGATTCTGGGCGGCGCCCTGGCCACCAAAATCTTCGACCCCCAGTCCAAAAATCCCGACGACGTCCTCTACGAGTACGGGACGCTCATCGACGAAGAGGTCTACCGGACCCTGGCCGAGCTGGGAATCCGCCACGTCCGGCTGCTCCCGGACCTGGTGCCCATCACCGCGAGCGCCTCGCTCCTGGGCGCCATCTCCCTCGAGGACGTCATCGACATGAGCTCCGGCGAGCTTCTGGTCGAGGCCGACCGGGAGATTACCCCGGAGATATTCACCCAACTGGCCGAGGCGGGCATCGAGGCGGTCAGGGTCATCCCCGAGCCCAACACCATCTGGTTCTCCGTCATCCGCAACACCCTGGAGAAGGACTCCATGCCCTCCAAGGTGGAGTCGGCCCTGCGCGTCTACACCCTGCTGCGCCCCGGCGAGCCGCCCAACACCGAGGCGGCGGTGAAGTTCTTCAACACCCTGTTCTTCAACGTGCGCCGCTACGACCTGGGCAACGTGGGCCGCAAGAAGCTCAACGACAAGCTGAAGATGAGCCTGCCCCTGGAGGAGCACCGGCTGGACCGGGACGACATCATCGAGACCTGCCGCTACCTGTTGAAGCTGCGGGGCGGGGAACCGGCCGCATCCACCGACGACATAGACCACCTGGGGAACCGCATCGTGCTCAGCGTGGGCGAGCTGTTGGAGGACGTGTGCCACGTGGGCATCGCCCGCCTGGAGCGCGTCGCCCGCGACCGCATGGCCGTCCAGGAACCGGGCCGGTGCATGCCCAGCGACCTCATCAACTCCAAGCCGCTCACCGGGGCCGTGAAGGAGTTCTTCGGCTCCTCGGCCCTGTCGCAGTTCATGGACCAGGTCAACCCGCTCTCCGAGCTGACCCACAAGCGGCGCGTCTCGGCGCTGGGCCCCGGCGGCCTCTCGCGCGACCGCGCCACCTTTGAGGTCCGCGACGTCCACTACACCCACTACGGGCGGCTGTGCCCCATCGAGACCCCGGAGGGGCCGAACATCGGCCTCATCAGCTCCCTGTCCACCTACGCCCGCATCAACGCCTTCGGCCTCATCGAGACCCCCTACCGGCGCGTGGTGAACGGGGTCGTGGGCGATGAAATAGAGTACCTCTCGGCGGACGAGGAGGAGAACCTCATCGTCGCCCAGGCCAACGTGGAGGTGGACGACGAGGGGCGTATTACGGACAGCCTGGTGCTCGCCCGTTTCCAGAGCGAGTTCATCCGCGTCAAGCCCACCGAAGTCACCTTCATGGACGTGAGCCCGAAGCAGGTCATCAGCATCTCCACCTCCCTCATCCCGTTCCTGGAGCACGACGACGCCAACCGGGCCCTGATGGGCTCCAACATGCAGCGCCAGGCGGTGCCCCTCATGACCACCGAGCCCCCCCTGGTGGGCACCGGGGTGGAGGAAATCGCCGCCCGGGACTCCGGGGTCCTGGTCATCAACCGACGGCCCGGCGTCGTGGCCTACGTCTCAGCCACCCGGATCGAGGTCGAGACCAAGGACGTGGACGAGTACACCGGCCTCTTCGAGCGCGACGTGTACGAGCTGAAGCGCTACGTGCGCTCGAACCAGGACACCTGCATCAACCAGAAGCCCGTCGTTTCCGCGGGCCAGAAGGTGAAGGTGGGGGACGTACTGGCCGACGGTCAGGCCACGGCCGGCGGTGAGCTGGGCCTGGGGTGCAACGTTCTGGTCGCCTTCATCCCCTGGTACGGCTACAACTACGAGGACGCCATCATCATCTCCGAGGAGCTGGTCCAGAAAGACTACTTCACCTCCATCCACATCGAGGAGTACGAGATAGAGTGCCGGGAGACCAATCTCGGCCGCGAGGAGATCACCGCGGACATCCCCAACGTCTCGGCCGACAGCCTGCGCAACCTGGACGAGGCGGGGATAATCCGCGTCGGCGCCAGCGTGAAGCCGGGCGACATCCTCGTCGGCAAGGTGGCTCCCAAGGGCGAGACCGAGCTGACCCCCGAGGAGAGCCTCTTGCGCGCCATCTTCGGCGAGAAGGCCAAGGACGTCCGCGACGCCTCCCTCAAGGCGCCTCCCGGACTGGAGGGCAAGATAATCGGCGTCAAGACCTTCTCCCGCAAATCCAAGGAGCGCTCGGACCACCTCACCGAGGGCGAGCTCGACTCCATCGAGGACTACAAGCGGTACAAGGAGGAGGAGCTGGCGCGTCTGGAGAAGGAGGAGGGGTACGCCCTCAAGCGGCTCCTCGTCGAGAAGTGGCCCAAGATGAAGGCCACCGAGGCCCGCGCCAAGGCCCAGGACATCGTGGACGAGCTCATCGAGGTGGACGCCGACTACGCCGAGCGCATCGTGGACACCCTGGACCGGTACGAGGAGATGAAGGCCCGGGTTGACCTGCAGACCAAGATAAAGATAGACCGCATCGAGCGCGGCGACGAGCTTCCCCCGGGTATCTACTCGATCGTCAAGGTGTACGTGGCCCGCAAGAGCCGCCTATCGGTGGGCGACAAGATGGCCGGGCGCCACGGGAACAAGGGCGTCGTCTCCATCGTCGTGTCCCAGGAGGACATGCCGTACATGCCGGATGGGACGCCCATCCAGATGGTGCTGAACCCCCTGGGCGTGCCCTCCCGGATGAACGTGGGGCAGATCATGGAGACCCACCTCGGCTGGGCGGCGCACGAGCTCGAGCGATTCGTGGCCACGCCCGTCTTCGAGGGGGCCACCGAGGAAGAGGTGAAGGAGCTGCTCCAGAAGGCCGGTCTGCCCGAGGACGGCAAGAGCGTCCTCTACGACGGAAAGACCGGGGAGCCCTTCGATTCCCCCGTCACCGTGGGCTACATGTACATGATGAAGCTCTCCCACCTGGCCGAGGAGAAAATCCACGCGCGTTCCATCGGTCCGTACTCCCTCGTCACCCAGCAGCCGCTGGGCGGCCGGGCGCAGATGGGCGGGCAGCGGTTCGGCGAGATGGAGGTCTGGGCCATCGAGGCCTACGGCGCCGCCCACACCCTGCGGGAGCTTCTCACCGTCAAGTCCGACGACGTGCCGGGCCGGTCGAAGATGTACGAGGCCATCGTCAAGGGCGAGAACACGCCGGAACCCGGCATACCCGAGAGCTTCAACGTGCTGCGGCGCGAGCTGATGGGGCTCTGCCTGGACATGCAGCTGGAGGAGTAGTCCGCGCCGCCCCGGGGACCCGGGACAACATCCGGGATAGGGGATAAAGAGTGGATGCGGCACCCAACGCGACCGACGACCGGGCGACGAGGGGCGACCTACGACGCTGCACCAGGTGCATCTTCCCCGACAGCCTGCCGGGGATAGAATTTACCGACGACGGGACGTGCAACTACTGCCGGGCGTATACAGCGCCGGAAGTGCTCGGTGAGGACGAGCTGGGGAAAATAATCGAGGGGGTCAGGGGGAGATTTCCCTTCGACTGCATCGTGCCGTTGAGCGGCGGGCGGGACAGCGCATACGTCCTGTATATGGCGAAACGGCATTTCAACCTGCGAACCCTGGCCGTCAACTTCGACAACGAGTTTCAGACCCCCCAGGCGGGGAAGAACATACGAACGGCGTGCGACATCCTGGACGTACCGCTCGTCACGTACCGTTCGCGGTGGGGGACGGCCAAAAAAACGGTGCACTACGCCATCCGGGCCGCGCTGAACGGCGGAATCCGAGCGGTGGCGGACAGTTTTTGCAACGCTTGCTCCTACGGATACCGGGCCTGCTGCTACATCGCCGCCCATAAGTTCAACGTCCCCCTGATACTGTGGGGGGAATCCGCGGGCGAGTACACCCAGCATATGACCGACGCGCACCTGCGGCAGGGATTGGCCGCCAGGATAAAGAAGCAGTTCAGCGGCGTCGGCATCCTGTACCGGTTGAACCTGTACCGCCAGCGGCTCGAGTTTCCGGTCCCGGGGAATTTCTGGCGCAATCTGGCCCTGCTGCCCCCCAGGCTCAAGCGCGGGCAGACACGGGAAATAGCCTTCTTCGACTATGTGCCCTGGAACCGGGACCTCCTCAAGCGGACGATCACCCGCGAGCTGGGGTGGGAAAAGCCCGCCGATGCGGTCTCGACGTGGCGCATAGACTGCAAGCTGGACCGTCTGGTCACGTTCTCGTACTACAACATCTTCGGGTGCAGCAAGCACTGTTTCGGGTACCACAACATGATCAACGACCGTCAGATGACCCGGGAGGAGGCCCTGGAACAGGAGCTGCGGGCGTGCTCGGTCCCGGGCGCCGAGCTCCGTGGCCTGCTCGCGGGGGACATCGGACTGCGACCCGACGAGGTCGAGCGGATAATCGGATTCTCCCGCAGTTGAGGCCGGCCCGCGCGGTCGAAGGTGGTCAAGGTAATACGAGCGCTCGTTTAAAAACAAATTCAGGTGCCAAACGTATACGATAAATTGCTGAAGAGTCCGCGGCGTCCGACGCCTTCCCGCGCCCAAACCCGGTTTCAATCCCTCGTTCCCACCGAGGTTTATAGATGAGTTACACGGCCATATCGCCCTTTCAGCCGGCGAAGACGAACCGTTTCAACAAGATCCGCATCACCATGGCCTCTCCGGAGACCATCCGCTCCTGGTCCAACGGCGAGGTGAAGAAGGCGGAGACCATCAACTACCGCACCCTGCGCGCGGAGAAGGACGGTCTCTTCTGCGAGCGTATCTTCGGGCCCACCCGCGACTGGGAGTGCTTCTGCGGCAAGTACAAGCGGGTGAAGAACAAGGGGGTCATCTGCGACCGCTGCGGCGTCGAGGTGACGCTGGCCAAGGTCCGGCGGGAGCGGCTGGGGCACATCGAGCTCGAGGTGCCGGTGGCCCACATCTGGTACGTCAAGGGCACCCCCAGCCGGGTGGCCACCCTGTTGAACATCTCCACCCGGGACCTGGAGCGGGTGCTCTACTACGAGAGTTACATCGTCACCGATCCGGGCACGACACCTCTGACGTACAAGCAGCTCTTGACCGAGGAACAGTACCAGAAAGCGCGGGCGGCCTTCAGCTACGACTTCGAGGCCGACATGGGGGCCGGGGTCATCCGGGAGATGCTCACCGCCATCGACCTCGAGGACCTGGTGACCGACCTGCGGGCCGAGCTCGAGGCGGCTACCTCCAAGCAGGCCAGGCACAACATCCTCAAGCGGCTGGCCATCTCCGAGGCCTTCCGCAAGAGCGGCAACCGGCCCGAGTGGATGATCCTCGACGTCATCCCGGTGATTCCGCCCGAGCTACGGCCCCTGGTCCCCCTGGACGGGGGACGCTTCGCCACCAGCGACCTGAACGACCTCTACCGCTCGGTCATCCACCGCAACAACCGTCTGCGGCGCCTGAAGGAACTGTCGGCTCCGGCGGTCATCCTGCGCAACGAGAAGCGGATGCTGCAGGAAGCCGTGGACGCGCTCTTCGACAACGGCCGCCGCGGGCGCGCCGTGCGCGGCTCCGGCAACCGCCCCCTGAAGTCCCTCTCCCACACGGTCAAGGGCAAGATGGGCCGGTTCCGCCAAAACCTGCTGGGCAAGCGGGTGGACTACTCCGGCCGCTCGGTCATCGTCGTCGGCCCCGAGCTCAAGCTCCACCAGTGCGGCGTCCCGAAGCGGATGGCCCTGGAGCTCTTCCGTCCCTTCGTCATCATGCGCCTCGAGCAGGCGGGCATCGTCCACACCGTCAAGAGCGCCCGAAAGCTCCTGGACCAGGTCTCGCCCGAGGTGTGGGACATCCTCGAGGAAATCATCCAGGACCACCCGGTCATCCTCAACCGCGCCCCGACGCTGCACCGCCTGGGCGTTCAGGCCTTCCAGCCGGTGCTGGTGGAGGGGGAGGCGATTCGCATCCACCCCCTGGTGTGCACCGCCTTCAACGCGGACTTCGACGGCGACCAGATGGCGGTCCATGTGCCGCTCTCCGTTGAGAGTCAGCTCGAGTCCCGTCTGTTGATGCTCTCCACGCACAACATCCTCTCCCCGGCCAACGGCTCGGCCCTGGCCACGCCCACCAAGGACATGGTCCTGGGCGTGTATTACATGACGAAGCCGAAGCTGGAGCGCACCCCGCCGGAGAAGTGCCGCCGGTTCCCGACCATAGACGCGGTCAGGCTCGGCTACGACCTGGGGATGCTGGACCTCCACGAGGACGTTTTAATCCGGCGCGACCCCGACTGGCAGGTTCTCCCGGAGGACCTCTCGGGCGAGGACTGCGTCTACGCCACCGTGGGCATCGTGCTCTTCAACCAGCTTCTGCCGGCCCGGATGCGCTGGGAGTCGCGGCTGATGAAGAAGAGCGCCATCACGAAGCTCGTCGGCGAATGCTTCAAGCATTACGGCGAGGACCTCACCGTCGAGCTCCTGGACAACCTCAAGTGGGCCGGATTCCGCTTCGCCACCAAGTCGGGTCTCACCGTGGGGATTGACGACATGGTCATCCCCGAGGAGAAACCCGTCATCATCCACAAGACCGAGGAGGCGGTGAAGCGGGTGGCCCGGGACTACAAGAAGGGCGAGATTTCGAACGGCGAACGCTACAACATGGTCATAGATGCCTGGACCGACGCCACGGACCACGTCGCCGACCAGATGTTCATCACCCTGTCGCGCAATCACGGGGGCTACAACCCCATCTTCATGATGGCCGACTCGGGGGCGCGGGGCAGTCGCCAGCAGATACGGCAGCTCGCCGGGATGCGCGGCCTGATGGCCAAGCCCCAGAAGAAGGTCACCGGATCCATCGGCGAGATTATCGAGGAGCCGATTCTGGCCAACTTCCGCGACGGCCTGTCGGTTCTGGAGTACTTCATCTCCACCCACGGCGCGCGGAAGGGGCTGGCCGACACGGCCCTGAAGACCGCCGACGCCGGCTACCTCACCCGCCGGCTGGTGGACGTGGCCCAGGACACCATCGTCACCCTCCACGACTGCGAGACGATTCGGGGGATAGACATCGAGGCCCTCCACGAGGGCGATGAAATAATCGAGCCCCTGTCGGACCGCATCCTCGGACGGGTGGTCCTCGACGACATCTACCACCCGGTGAGCAACGAGGTCCTGGCGCACGCCGGCGAGCTGATCGGCGAGGAAAAATCGGTTATCATCGAGGATTCCGGCCTGGAGCGCGTGAAGATTCGTTCGGTGCTGACCTGCGAGGCGGAGCACGGGGTGTGCGCCCTGTGCTACGGGGCGAATCTGGCCACGGGCAAACTGGTGGACATCGGAGAGGCGGTGGGAGTCATCTCCGCCCAGAGCATCGGCGAGCCGGGCACACAGCTCACGCTGCGCACCTTCCACATCGGCGGCACCGCGAGCCGCATCATCCAGCAGACCCACGCCGAGGCCCGCCGACCCGGCCGCGTCGAGCTGCACAACCTGGACACCATCGTGAACCAGGAGGGCCAGCGCCTGGCCAACAGCCGCAACGGGCACATCGTCCTCTACGACGACGAGGGCAACGAGCTCATCAAGTACGACGTGCCGTACGGGGCCGAGGTCCGCGTCGACCACGATCAGAAGGTCAAGCGCAGCGACATCCTGCTGGCCTGGGAACCCTACACCAGCCCGATTCTTTCCACCATCGAAGGCGTGGTGGAATTCGTGGACATCGTGGACGGCGTGACCATGGCCGAGGAGCTCGACGAGTCCTCGGAACGCATCCAGCGCGTCATCACCGAGTACAAGGACAAGAAGCTCCACCCCCAGATCCTCGTCCACGGCGAGAACGACAAGGAGGAGGTTTACTCGGTGCCCATCGGCGCCTACCTCCTGTCCCACCACGACGAGGGGGTCAAGGCCGGCGACGTGCTGGCCAAGATTCCGCTGGAGTGGGGCAAGACCTCGGACATCACCGGCGGCCTGCCCCGGGTCGTCGAGCTTCTCGAGGCCCGCAAGCCGAAGAATCCCGCCACCATCACCGAGATAGACGGCCGCATCACCTTCGGCCAGCCCAAGAAGGGCAAACGTTCGATCAAGTCCACCAACGAGGTCGAGGAGCGGGAGTACCTCGTGCCCTTCGGCAAGCACGTCATCGTTTTCGAGGGCGACGAGGTTCAGGCCGGCGACCCGCTGACCGAGGGGGACATCAATCCCCACGACCTGTTGGCGGTGAAGGGCTCGACCATCGTGCAGGAGTACCTGGTCAACCAGATCCAGGAGGTTTACCGGCTCCAGGGGGTTTCCATCAACGACAAGCACATGGAGGTCATCGTCCGCAAGATGCTCCGCCGTGTGCAGATAGACGACATCGGTGACACGCGCTTCCTTCCGGGTGAGCTGGTGGACCGCCACGCCTACCGGGACGAGAACCGGGCCGTCATCGAGGAGGGTGGCAGACCGGCCACCGCCCATCCCGTGCTTCAGGGAATCACCAAGGCCAGCCTGTCTACGGTGAGCTTCCTGTCGGCCTCCAGCTTCCAGGACACGACCCGCGTCCTGGCCGAGGCCGCCGTGGCGGGCAAGCGAGACTTCCTCCGCGGTCTGAAGGAGAACGTGCTCGTGGGGCGGCTGATTCCCGCCGGCACCGGCCTGCACTCCGAGGAGGTCTACGAGCGCGCGGCGGAGGTCAAGTACCACGAGCCGCAGGAAGAGGTGGAGAAGGCGCCCGGAGGAACGGCCCTCCAGTTCGAGGTTTTCGACGGCTCCGCCGATGAGCCCGACGAGGAGGAGACCGAGGTCGAAGCGGTGGAGGGCGAGCCGGAGATTCCCGAAGAGGAGCTCGAGGAGCACGATTAAACTGCGCGGGCCCCGGGGATCGGACGGACGGCGGCCGGTTTTCTCTTTCGTCCGTCTTTACGCGGTCCGGGACCGGATGACCGCGGGTCGGGGGATGGATGGCTGAACACCGCGTGTTCCGGGCCGAGTTCGTCACCAGCGCGGCCTCGCCGGGCGGCATCCCCGAACCGGGGGCGCCGGAAATCGCCCTCCTCGGCCGCTCCAACGTGGGCAAGTCCAGCTTAATAAACGCTCTGGTGGGCCGGAAGCGTCTGGCCTATTCCAGCTCCATGCCGGGCAAGACCCGGCTCTTGAATTTCTACCAGGTCCGGATGAGCGTGGGGAAGGACTTCACCGACCTGTGCCTGGTGGACACGCCGGGTTACGGCTACGCCCGGGCGTCCGGGGCCGAGCGGGGCCGCTTCGACGAGCTGGCGTGCGCCCTCTTGGCCCGCACCCGGCCGTCGCGTGCCGGCGCGGTGCAGATCGTGGACATCCGCCACCCCGGTCTGGAGAGCGACGTCGCCGCCCTGAACTGGTTAAAGGCCCTGGGCGTCCCCCTTGTCGTGGCGGCGACCAAGGCCGACAAGCTTTCCCGCAACCGCCTCCGGCAGGCCCTCGACGAGCACGCCCGTGCGCTGGGGGAGACACCCGTCCCCTTCTCGGCGGTCACCGGCGCGGGGCGGCTGGAGCTGTGGTCGGTGGTCCTCGAGATGCTCCGGCGCCACGGGGGACTTGACTGAAGGCTCGGGAAGTGCTAAATTGAGTGGGCTTTCCACAACCTGCTCGCCCCGATGGGGTGAAGGGTGGTGTTCGTCATGTCCAGAGCGTATTGGATCATCCTCCTCGGGCTCACCCTCTCAGGGTCGACGGCGGCCGGATTCACCGCCATCCTCCAGGAGGATATAACCGAGGATACCGTCTGGGACATCTCCGGTTCCCCGTACGTGGTCTACGGCAACCTGTACGTCACCAACGGGGCCACGCTGCGCATCGAGGACGGCGTCACCGTACGTTTCGACAAGGTCAGCCACGACGGCGGCCGCTGGGACGGCGCCGAAATCATCGTCATACACGGCTCCCTGATCGCCGAGGGAACCCCCGGTTGGCCCATCGTTTTCACCTCCAACGAACAGATACCGTTCCCCGGTGACTGGGGCGCCATCGTGGTCGAGGGCGACAATCCGGTGATTCTGGAGAACTGCCGCCTCGAGTACGCCAAAGAGGGCCTGCTTCTGTGGAACATGACCGTCAGCGCCTCCATGTCGTCGTCCGTCAACGGGCTCGAGATCACCAACTGCTCGGTCCACGGCATCGGCATCGTGGGCGGCACCCCGCCGGACATTTACGGCTGCACCATCGTGGGCAACGGCTCCGGGATGCCCTACCAGGGCGGAATCAACCTCATGGACTGCGCGGCCACCATCAACCAGAACAACCTTTTCGACAACTACCCCTACGACCTGGTCAACGACTCCATCTACAATATCGACGCCACCGGGAACTGGTGGGATTCCGTGGACGAGATGGAGATTGCCCAGAAAATCTTCGACTTCAACGACCGCAGTGTTCTGGGCGAGGTGGATTTCGTCCCCTTCCTGACCGATCCCGCGGGGGAAGGCGGAGGTGTGGCCATGCAGACCTGGGGCCTCATCAAGTCCGCCTACGAGGACCGCTAATCCGCACTTTGAAGAATGGCGAAGGCGGTCCGGCGGGCCGCCTTTTTTTTAGCGTGCAGATTGGCGATTCTCGGCGTAGGTGCGGAAGGCGTTGATGGTGAAGGCGGTCCGGCGGGCCGCTTTTTTCTAATGGTCCGAACCGGCGGTTTTGAATGCGGGTGCGAAAGGCATTGATAACAAACGCAGTCCATTGGGCCCCCTTTTTTAATCCCGGTCTGTGCACCGTTGCCTCCGCCGTTGTAAAAAAAAAACGGGCCGCCGGGCCGTCCTTTCATCCCTTGACAGCCGGCACCGCTACCGCTACCATACCCTTGCGGATAAGGAGGAATCTTGCGTTCACGTTGGCCCATAGCAGTCGCGGCGTCGGTGTTGATGGCGGCGCTCTGCGCGTGCGAGTCGGAGGAACCGGGGACGGAGCGGACGACGGACACGGTCGAGCCGGTCCTCGAATTCAGCACCATGTACCTCCAGCCGGCCTTCGTCCTGTTTCGGGAACGGACGGGGGATTGCGCCGAGGGCATGGACGCCCTCTCCGGGTTGGACGCGGAGCTGGCCGCCCACGGTGTCGCCCCGGCCGGACCACCCTTCATCCACTACCTTGGCAAAGGGGACGACGGTCACACCCGGTACCAGGTAGGGGTGTGCGTGTCGACCGACGTCAAGCCCTGGGGGGACCTTACGACCCAGGACATGCCCGAGCGGCTGGTGGCCTATCTGGAGACCAGCGGCCCCTGGTCCGACACCCGCGCCTGGGAGCACGAGGAGCTCGCCGCCTGGGCGAAGCAGGCCGGCTTCGAAATCACCGGCACCGCCTGCGACTACTTCCTGAACTGGGGCACCGAGGGCCTGCCCGAGAGCCTCATGGCCGAGGTGACCCTGCCCATCCAGGTCCCCGAGGAGCCGGAGGAGTAGCGGCCGGTCCCCGGGTCGTGTTTGAGAGACTTCGGTTTTTGTACGATAGTCCTGGGTCCCGTCTGTTCCGTATACTGAGCCGCCGGATTCTTGAGACGTCCCGTCGGGCGTCTTTTTAGACGGTCCTGCCGGTCCGGGAGTGGGAGCATGGTCACCTGCACCCTATGCGACGGGGATCCGCGCAATCGGTATTTCGGGAGGGGAGGGGGCCGGTTGACTTGAAGGCCCGCCTCTGCTACTTTCACCGCCGTCAATTTCAACCCGGGGGAGCCCCGTGGCAATCCTCGTAGACGAGAACTCCCGCGTCCTGGTCCAGGGCGTCACCGGCAAGACCGGCCGCTTCCACGCCTCCCGGATGCTCTCCTACGGCACCCGCGTCGTCGCCGGCACCTCCCCGGGCAAGGGCGGCCAGGAAGTGGAAGGCGTCCCGGTCTTCGACACCGTGGCCGAGGCGGTGGAGGCCACCGGGGCCGACGTGAGCGTCCTGTTCCTCCCGGCCCGCTTCGTGCTGGACTCCGCCGTGGAGGCCTGCCGCGCCGGGATGAGATTGGTCGTCGTCGTCCCCGAGCACATCCCGGTCCACGACATGCTCCGCCTGCGCGAGGAGAGCGTGAAGAGCGGCACGCGGGTCCTCGGCGGCAACACGGCGGGGGTCATCTCCCCGGGCCGCTGCAACGTGGGCATCATCCCCCCGCTGGCTTTCGAGCGCGGCCGCGTCGGCACCCTCTCCCGCTCCGGCTCCATCACGTACTACATCGCCGACACGCTGACCCGGTCGGGGTACGGCGAGTCGACCTGCGTGGGGATGGGCGGCGACCCGGTGCTGGGTTCGACGTACAACGACCTCCTGCCGCTCTTCGACGCCGACGACGGGACCGACGCCGTGGTCATCACCGGCGAAATCGGCGGGATTTACGAGGAGCTGGCCGCCCCGGCCATCCGGGCGATGAAAAAGCCGGTGGTGGCCATGATCGGCGGTATTTTCGCCCCGCCGGGCAAGCGCATGGGCCACGCCGGGGCCATCGTCGAGGGGCGCATGGGAACGGCCGCCAGCAAAATCGAGGCCCTCGAGGGCGCCGGGGCCCGCATCGCCAAGACCTTCGAGGACATACCGCGCATCCTCGTCGAGCAGGGCATCCGGCCCGCCAACGAGCCCCACGTCATCGAGGGCGGCCGCGTCGGCGGCTAGAGTTTCTCAACCCCGATCGGAGGTCGCGTGGGCGAGAAGTGGGTCACCAAAATCACCCGGGTGGAGCCGAACCACCTGACCCTGCGGGGGTACGCCCTCGACGAGCTCATCGGGACGGTCCCCTTCACCTCGGTGGCCTTCCTGACCGTGATGGGCCGGCTGCCCGTGGAGGCGGAGGCCCGGCTCTTCGACGCCGTGTTGGCCAGCTCCGTGGACCACGGAGTCACGCCGCCCTCGACCCAGGTGGCCCGGACCATGGCATCCACGGGGGTTCCCTTGGTGCAGGCGGCGGCGGGCGGAATCGCCACCATCTCCGACTACCACGGCGGCGCCATCGAGAACGCCATGCGCGCCTACTCCGGCGTGCCCGAGGACGCGGGGGAAATCGTGGAGGCGGCCAAGGCGGCGGTGAAGGCGGCCCGCGCCGAGAAGCGCGTCCTCTTCGGCTTCGGCCACCGCTACCACAACAAGGACCCGCGCACCCAGCGCCTTCTGTCCCTGGCCCGGGAGCACGGGTTCCACGGCCGCTACTGCGCCTATGCCCTCGCCCTGGCCGAGGCGCTCTCCGAGGACCTGGGGCACAAGATGCCGCTGAACGTGGACGGCGCCATCGCCGCCGTTCTCTGTGAGCTGGGCTTCCCGCCCGAGGTCGGCAACCTCGTCTTCGCCCTGGCCCGGTTCCCCGGTCTCATCGCCCACGTCCACGAGGAGCGCACCGCCTTCAAGCCCATGCGCAAAATCGTCGTCGAGGACTGCGAGTACGGCGGACCGGCCGGCAAGACCGTCCGCCCGGAAGAAGGGTAAAGCGCGGCCGGCGCGGTCTGTTTCAACAGGCTCCACTTCGTGATACCATCAGTGCGAGAGGACCCCCCAAAGGAGCGTCATGGTCGAGAAGCTGCTGGAGGCCGTCCCCGAATTCAAGCTCATCGAGGACATCGGCCTGCGCGAGATGTGCCTCGAGTGCTGGCTGCGCGGGATTGACCTGGGCGAGTGGACCTTCGAGGAGGTCCTGGAAATCCCCTTCACCCTCCAGATCGAGACGAAGGTGAGCCTCGTCGAGCACACCCGGGGGGTGACGCTCCTGGCCGACGCCATGGCCGGGGTCATCAACCAGTTGGCCCAGGACGACCTCAAGGTGAACCACCAGTACGTCATCGCCGGGGCGCTGCTGCACGACGTGGGGAAGCTCCTGGAGTTCGGCAAGGGCGAGGGGGGGTTCGTGAAGAGCCGCATCGGGCGCTACCTGCGCCACCCCATCACCGGGGTCTGGCTGGCGATGACGGTGGGGCTGCCGGTGAAAATCGCCCACATGATAGGCTCCCACGCCTTCGAGGGGGACAAGACCCCGCGGACGCCCGAGGCGATAATCATCCACCAGGCGGACTTCACCTGGTTCAACGCGCTGAAGCGTGAATTCCGCTGATCGGCCGACCGGAGAGCGCCATCCTGTGTGAACGGACGACGACACGCGCCGGTGTGGGGTGAATGTGCCATGATCGGGTTGTGGCAAAAACACTGGAAATGGTCCCCCCTCATAGCCTTCGCGGTTCTCCTCGTCGTAGGCCTGGTTTTATTCGGCCAGACCTTTAACGTACCCCTCATTTGTGACGGTTACGCCCTTTCCATTTACCCGATACCACAGTCCGGGGATCTGGGAAGCTTTTTCGCCAGACCCTACCACTACACGAGTTTTTTCAGGCCGCTGACGACCTTCTCGCTGGCCCTCGTGAACCGCATCGCGGGGGATTGCGAAGTCGTCTACCACGTCTTCGAATTTTCCCTTCACATCCTCGCCGCCCTTCTCCTGTTCAGTATATTCCGACGGCTCCTGAAAGACGATCGTTGGGCGCTTCTCGGGGCCCTCATCTACTTCATCCACCCCAAGGTGATGCACACCGTCACCCAGGTGGGGGACCACAACGACGTCCTGAGCCTGACGCTCTTTCTTGTGAGTGCGTACTGCGTACTGCGGTACTCCGACGCCCGGGATCTGAAAAAGCATCACCGCGCTATATGGTTCTGCGTTTCCCTCATGACCTTATACCTCGCCCTTCTGGCGAAGGAAACCGCCGTCGTATTCGTCGCCCTGGGACCACTCCTGGCTTGGGGGGCCGCCATACGCGCCGGTGCCGGGCTGAAAACCGCCAACCGGCAGGCCCTTCTGCTAGGGGGTGGACTGGCGGGCGTCGTCGGGGTGATCCTGCTGCAGAAGGCGCTGATAGGTATCCCGTTCTTCTCGTTGGCCTCCCTGAGCATCCCCCTGACGAGACCCTTTGAATATATGACCTATCTTCCCGCCACGCCGTACTTCAACCGGCTGATCGGGAGCGCCGGGCTCGCGTTGATCGCGCTGCCGGCGCTTCTATTCTACGGCCTGCTGGCCTGGGGGGTTATCCGAGCGGGAGTCCGGGGGAAGCCGAAGGGGTTGCGAACCGCCCTGAGCTCGATCCCATTCCTATCGCTGTGCTGGATAATCTTCGTCATCGTCCCCTCGATGATCGGTCAGCACGTCTGGTACTTCTATTATATTCTGCCCGGTTTCTGCCTCGGCGCCGTGTGGCTCGTCCGCCGGTTGTCGCGATGGAAGAGGGTTCTGACCTGGGCCGTGAGCGGGGCGATACTGGTCTACTACTTCGTCGTGACCTTCAGGGCCTCGGCCTACCTGGACGCGGCGGGCGAAGAGACCGGAAGGTTGTACGCCGAAATCTACAGCGCCGGGGAGGCGATCCGTTCGTCAGGGAGGGTCCTTGTCACTGCGGCTCCGCTTTTCATGGATTCGGGTACGTTCGTAGAAACACCGATCTACCATGCTTGTAGAACGTGGCGGATGCGGCTGGAGCACGACCTGGGAGTACGGGTGGACTATCAAGCCGGCGCCGTCGTGATCGTAAAAAGGCCGGAGGATATGGATTTCCGATGGACCCGAGAATCCGGTGATATAATCCAGACCACGGAGTTGAACACCTTTGAAGACGCCCGTTTACCGGCCGTTCGAGCCGCACACCAATCCGCGAGTACGGTTGTCGGGGAAAAATCGGTCCGGTTGACACCGCCCGACGGTTACCCGCTGTTCGCCCTGTCCGGTGACGGGTACGTCCGCATTCAATGACCGCGCGCGATCGTCGGTCTCGGTTCAGGGAGTGAGGGGGGGATTCCCCAGGCCGTTTCGGCGTTTTTATACCCAACAGCGTCCGGGAGTTGGATATGCCGGGGAAGACGGTCATCGAGAAGATTCTCTCCCGCGCGGCGGGGCGCGACGTGGAGCCGCTGGACCGCGTGTGGGTGGACGTGGACCTGGCGGTGGTGCGCGACTTCGGCGGTCCCAACGTGGTCCTCGAGTACGAGGAGCACTTCGGCGATACGCCCCCGGCGGACCCCTCCCGCATCGCCATGACCTTCGACTACCAGGCCCCGGCCAAGGTCACCAAGGTCGCCGAGAACCAGGGCATCTGCCGCAAATTCGCCCAAAAGCACGGCGTCGAGAGCCTCTACGACGTCAACCGCGGCATCGGCCAGCACGTGCTCCTGGAGGACGGCCGCATCTACCCCGGCCAGGTCGTCATCGGCACCGACAGCCACATGAACCTCTTGGGTGCGGTGAACTGCTTCGCCACGGGGTGCGGGACGACGGACGTGGTCGCCGCCTGGAAGACCGGCCGCCTGTGGTTCAAATGCCCCCCCACCCTCAAGGTCGTCGTCACCGGCACGTACTCCTACCCCACCTCCGCCAAGGACCTCACCCTCTTCCTCATAAACAAGCTCGGCACGGACCTGGCCAACTACCGGGCCGTCGAGTTTTCCGGCGAGGCCATCGATAACCTGGACCTCGCCGGGCGGCTGACCCTGGCCAGCCTGATGACCGAAATCAACGCCAAGATAGCCTTCTTCCCGCCGTCGCCGCGGGTGGACGCCTGGCTGGAAGGCCGGCTCGGGCGCAAGGTGGAGCCGCTGGCGCCGGACCCCGACGCCGGTTACCGGGCCAGGCTCGGCTACTCGGTGGACGGGCTTCGCCCCCTGGTGGCCCTCCCCCACTACCCGACCAACGCGATGCCGGCGGGCGCCGAGGGTGTGGCCGGGAGGCGCATCACGAGCGCCTTCATCGGAAGCTGCACCAACGGGCGCATCGAGGATTTCCGCGCCGGGGCCGAGGTGCTCACCCGCGCCGGCGGTAGGGTCCATCCCGGCGTGATGCTCACCGTGGTTCCCTCCACGGTAGAGGTGGCCTTGGCGATGCTGGAGGAGGGGCTCTACGACGCGTACATGCGCGCCGGGGCCATGGTGACCAACCCCGGCTGCTCGCTGTGCACCATCGGCCACCACGGTGTGCTGGCGCCGGGGGACGTGCTCGTCTCCACCTCGAACCGCAACTTCGAGGGCAAGCTGGGACGGGGGGCGGAGATTTACCTGGCGAGCCCGGCCACGGCGGCGGCCAGCGCGGCCCGCGGCGTCATCACCGACCCTTCGATTCTTTAAAAAAACCGGGAGACCCGATGAAGTTCAAGGGCAAGGCCTGGGTCGTCGGCGACGAAATCGACACCGACCAGATTTACCACGGCCAGTACCTGCCGCTGACCGACCCCGCGGAAATGGCCAGGCACGCCCTGGAGTTCGTCCCGGGCAAGGAGGGCTTCGTCGACCGGGTGGAGGCGGGGGATATCCTCGTCACGGGGAAGAACTTCGGCTGCGGCAGCTCCCGGGAGCACGCGGTCCTGTGCCTCGAGCACGCCGGCGTGGCCTGCATCGTGGCCGAGAGCTTTTCGCGCATCTTCTACCGCAACGCGGTGAACCTGGGCTACCCGGTGCTGGAGTGCCCCGGCGTCGCCGCCGTCGTGGCCGAGGGGGACGAAATCGAGGTGGACACGGACTCGGGCGAGGTGACAGACCTCGCCTCCGGTAAGAGCGTGACGGGGGTGCCGCTGTCGGACGTGGAGGCGGAAATCAGCCGCGCGGGCGGCCTGTTGGAATATATTAAGACGGAACGGCCGTAGCGACCCGCGTGGGTTTGCCTCTCCCCGCGGGTGGTGCGTCGACAGTTCAGGGTGATGGCTGCCATATAGACGGGCGGGTCTCCAGACCCGCCCCCTACGTCATCGTAGTGTCGGCATCACCATCGTAGGGGCCGACCGACGGCGCGCCGTTTAGGTCGGCCCGCGGGCTACGTCATTGCAATCGTGGGTGAGGGGCAAAAACGGCGGGGACTAAAGTCCCCGCCCTACATTGGGGAACGCAGCGGTGCCTCGCAACGCACTCCCCGTCCGAAGCCCGCTCCATCACACTATCGCCCTGATCCGGGTGCCCGCCGGGCCGGTGTTTTCCCAGACCAGCTTCTTCGGTTTATGATCGTTTATGGTCACTTGTTCGGGCTTGAGATCCCTCTCGACCATGATTCGAGGGATGATCAACTCGAACTCGTTTTTGGAAGTCTTCCTGCAGTGGACGACCTCACCCTGAAACGTCGCTCGACTCTCGCTCATGCCCCCTCCGGATGCACGATAGTCGCCGCGAGCAACTCGGTTTGCGGACTCGGTGCGGTGTGCGACGATTTAAGTCCTTGTAACGCCACCCTTTGTGCAAGAAAAAAGGTTTGGATAAAGTCTATTCCTCAATATCCCTTAATATTATATACGGGTTGAAAAAATATTTCCAACGTTGTGGCGGAAATCCGGCATTTAGTCTACTCTAAGCAGCGTCATTGGGGATACTCGCTCCACCTCGATCCGTGGAGTTTACGCGCCCCCGTCCATATAAATCACCTTCTCCCTCTCGTAGAACACCGACCCGGGAGCTCCCCGGCGGTGGCGGACGTACCTGCGCTCCGTGTAAACGACGGGCACGTGGGCGGCGGTGCGCATGGAGGAATTCTTCAGGGCCAGCCCGGCCGCCTCCTCGATGACGGCGTGGGGCAGGGGGGCGTCGCGGTCCGGGCGCCGCACGACCACGTGGGCGCCGGAGCCCTGCTGGACGTGGAACCAGACGTCGCCCGGCCGGGCCAGTCGGAAGGTCACGTACTGGTTCGCGTGCCCGTCGCGGCCCCAGTAGAGGGTGAACCCCCCGGGCAGCTCCCGGCGGCCCACCTTGGCCGGGAGCGCGCGTCCGCCTTTCTCCGTGGGCCTTTCCTCTTCGAGGTACCGCGCGTGGAGGTCCGCGAGGGTGCCGAGGGGGGCGTCGGGGGCCAACGCCGCCGCGAGCTCGTCGTACTCGGCGTCGAGGGACGCGATGAGGTCGTCCAGCATGCCGGCGTGCTCCAGGGAGCGACGGTTCCTCTTCGCCCGTTCGAAGAGCCGCTGGGCGTTGACCAGGCGGCTGGCCTCCGGGTCCAGCCCGACGGCGCGGCCCTCGGGCAGGGTGATGTCGGCGGGGGCGGCACCCCGGACGTCACTCGAAGCCAGCAGCATCTGGCCGGCGTGCATGAGGTCGTCGGCGCCGGCGGCTTTGTCCAGGGCGTCCGCCTTGTCCCGGTCGGCCTTCCGCCGACGGCCGGTGATGCGGTCCAGCTCGCCCCGGAGCCGGACGGCGAGGGTCGCGCGGCGGTGCTCCCGCTCGAAACGGGCGACCACGGCCGATTCGTCCTCCTCCGTCGCCGGGCGGGAATCGCCCAGGCCGAGGAGCGGCAGGGAGGAGACGACCCCCGCGGCGGGGTAGAATCGCACCTCGTCCGCCGATGCGATGAGCCGGTCCCCCTCCGCGGCCAGGAGGTCGAGCGCCTCCGCGTCGAGCTGGTCGAAAACCACGTCGGGCGCCAGGCAGAGTCTCCGGAAGAGCTCGGTGACCGCCGTGGAGGAGACGCCGTCCACGCCGAGGACGAGCTCCCCGGCCAGGCTCCGTTTGCGCCGGGGCGTAATCCCGCCGCTGCGCCGACCCGCAACGTACTCCCCCACCGTCCCGACCCCACCCGAAACCGGTTGGAACGGCTCCCCATAACGGGGACCGGACCGCCAGGCGTAGATAACCCCATGCTCCGCCTCGAGGACGAGGTTCGCCCGGCGCCCGGTGAGGCTGAAATGGAGTGCCAGGGAGGCGGGGTCGCCCAGCTCGTCGCTCCCCCGGAGGTCCAGGCGCAGCAGCCGGTCCCGCCCGTGCTGACGCACCTCGTCGACCACCGCCCCGGCCAGCCGTCGTTTCAGGAAGCCGGCCTCCTGTTTCCGGCGCACGCTCCGGGGCTTGGCCCACCGCAGACCCGCCCGTGTCCAGAGGAACACGCCGGACCGGGCCCCGGGGTTGACGAAGACCAGTTCCCGCTCCTCCCCGCCCCCGCTCAGGACGAGCACCACCGCCGCCCCCGAGCGCAGCGCGTCCTCCAGTTCCGAATTGGTCGCGCGGTCCACGGCGTCCAGGATGAGGGCGTCGATGACCTTCGCCCCCTCGAGGAGGGGCCGCCAGCCGGAGACGTAGGAGGAAAGGGTGAGGCCGTCGTACATGGGGTGGAATTTTAGCACAGCCGCGGGAGCGGCGCCATTCATGGTGTCTCGCCGGACCCGTCATCGGGGATTCCATCTGCTATAATTCGGGCGCGACGGCAACGCCATTCCAAGGACCGAGAGACGTGAACCTTCGGACGATTCTGGCAAAGGCCTGGCGCCTGACCCTCTTCGGCGTTCTGGTGAGCTACGCCTACACGGCTTACTACTTCCTCGCCCAGCTCGTCCTGGGTGGCGGGAACATCGTCTGGGGCCTCATCGGCGACGGCTTCCACCAGACGCTGCTCTTCATCCTCGGGGTGCTCTTCTACTTCCCCGTCATCGGCGCCGCGGCGTCCCTGGTCGTCGCGCTCGTCGCCACCCTCGTGACCGAAAATATTCGGCCGCTGTCCGATACCTGGCGGGAGCGCATCGGCCTCATCACCGTGGCGGTGGTGACGACCGGCGTGCTGGGGCTGCCCGTGGATCTGGGGGCGCTTTTCACCCATCTCCGCACCGTGTTGGGCTTCACGATGGGCCTGGCCGTGGGAGCGGCCCTGGTCCTGGCGGCGATAAAATGGCCCAGGGTCGAGCGCCGGGTCCGGCACGCCGCCGGGTGGCTCCTGGGCGCCGCGACCCTCCTCTTCGTCGTCTTCTACGCCTTCGCCCTCGGAGGTTTCACCTACGGCGACGAGGACGCGGTCTCGCCGGGGCCCAACATCCTCGTCATCCTCTCCGACGCCCACCGGGCCGACGTGGCCTCCACCTTCGGCGGCGAGGTGCCTACGCCCAACCTCGACCGTCTGGCGGCGGAGGGCGTGCGCTTCGACCGGTGCTACTCGACCTCCAACTGGACCATCCCCTCCGTCGCCTCGATTTACACCGGGACCTCCCACGCCGTCCACGGCGTGGACGGTTTCCGTCCGCTCACCGACGCCCTTCCGAACCTGCAGAGTATTTTATCCCGGGAGGGGTATCGCTGCCGGGCCATGTTCTGCAATACGGCCGTCCTCCCCTTCACCAATCTCTACGCGGGCTTCGACGGCTACGTCAACTACGACATTTTCCGCACCCCGCTGCTGGGCATCCTGTCCTCCTCCACCGGCCCCCTCTACGCCTGGATTTCCTTCAACATGGGCCAGCTCATCCTGCGCTGCGACATGCAGCAGACGAAGGTCATCACCCCGGAGCTGGCGGTGGAGCTCAGCTCCAGGCTCACGCCCGGAGGAGGAACCTACGCCTACATCCATCTCTATGACCCCCACGCGCCCTACGTCCCGCCGGAACGCCTCGTGCCCGATTGGGTTTACGAGGTGCCGATAGGGAAGGAGCTGGGCCTCGACTTCGTCGGCCTGATAGAGGAGCGGGGTCCCGACGCCATCCAGGGCGACGACCGCCGGGGGGTCATCGAGCTCTACCGGGGCGAGGTGCGCTACGAGGACGAGATTGTCGGCCGGATGCTGGACGCCCTGGAGGAGAGCGGGGCGCTGGCGAACACCGCGATTTTCTTCGTGGCCGACCACGGCGAGGAGCTCTGGGACCACGGCGGTTGGGGTCACGGCCTGACCATGTACGAGGAGGTGGTGCGGGTGCCGCTCATCGTTCGTTGGCCCGGGGTCTTCCCCGGGGGAGCGGTCCGCGGCGATCGGGTGAGCATCGCCGACATCTTCCCCACCGTCCTGGACGCGCTCGGCGTGGGGTACGATTCCGGGCCCCTCGTCGGACGCTCGCTACTCCTCCCCCCCGATACAGAGCGGGCGGTGTTCTGTGAACGGAACAACGATCAGAGTCTCGTGCGGCTGGGTCGGCCGTTCCACCAGATAACCGTCCATGCGCCGGAGGGCTCGCTCATCCTGGACCGCGACACCGGCGATGTCTCCTACTTCACGCCCTGGGACGAGACCCAGCAGCGCGAGGCCGGGGCCCAATTCCCCGAGAACCGCGACCGTCTCCTGACGCTTATCGAGGAGTACGACGCGAAGCAGGCCGAGCTGCGCGACACCTACAACCCCGTGGCGCGCGGCCTGAACCCCGAGGAGGAGGCGGCCCAGCTCGAGAACCTGCGCGCCGTCGGCTACCTGCAGTAGCGGCCGCGATTTTGAACCGGGCCGTCCACAAGTGCCGTGAAACTGACCGTCGGCTACCTCCAGTTCGAACCCCGCCCCGGCGCCCCCGAGTCCAACCGGCGGCGGATGGTCGAGCTCCTCGCACCCCACCGGGTCGACCTCGTGGTCCTGCCGGAGCTGGCCGTGTCGGGCTACTGCCTGGAGGCGGCGGCGATGCGGGCCGCGGCCGAGCCGCTGGACGGACCGACCGCCGATGTGTTCCGGGAACTGGCCCGAAAAACCGGCGCCCACTACGTCGTCGGGCTGCCCGAACTGGACGGCGGAAGGCTCTTCAACAGCGCCCTTCTCGTCGGGCCCGACGGCCCCGTGGCCGGCTACCGGAAGCTGCACCTCTTCGGCTTCGAGCCGGGGATTTTCACCCCCGGCGACCGTGAGCCGGAGCCGGTCGAGCTCCTGGGGACCAGAATCGCCCTCCTGATTTGCTTCGACTGGATTTACCCCGAGGCGGCGCGGATTCTCGCCCTGAAGGGGGCGACCCTCCTCTGCCACCCGGCGAACCTCGTGCTGCCGCACTGCCCCGAGGCCATGGTCACCCGCTGCCTGGAGAACCGGGTCTACGCCGTGACGGCCGACCGGGTGGG
>CAZNZF010000015.1:0-22626 GCA_964577465.1 uncultured bacterium
CTTGAAGCCTTTCACGCCGGGCTTGGAGGTGATGGCGCCGAAGTAGCAGGCGTCGGTGGATTCCAGCGCCTCCCAGGTCTCCGGCGGCACCGTGTTCCCCTTGGCCTCCCACATACACCAGCCGGCGTCCGCGTCCACCCACTCGATGTCGGTGCCCAGGGCGTCGAAGACAATCATTGCGGCCCGCATCACGTCGTGGCCGGTGTCGTCGCCCGGTATGCGGCAGATTCTGTAGCCCATCGTCCTCCTTGAAGGCTCGGGGTCGCTTGAGAACGCGCGGATATTAACACGGCTTTATCGGCCTCACAACCCCGAAAACCGAGCGCAGCGAGCTATGCCCCTGGCAAAAAGGGGCGGATTACCCGCCCCGCTCGCACAGTGGAACCGGCTGGTCACTCCTAGTAGAACTCGGCCTTTATAGAGCCCCAGGAAGTGTTACAACCGAGCAGGCTTTGGCTGAACTTATCCCACCACTTGGTGATGACCCACACGCCGTCCGTATACATGAGGTCCATGTCGAGGTGACCCGAGCCCAGGAATGTAACGGGGCCACCATCCCAATCCTCATAGTACACAGTAACATCGTAATGTACATCAGTAACCGTATAGGTGGTCGCCCCCTCCTCGGGCTCGGCAATATCATCGAGCTCCAGTGAAACCTCCACGTTCGGCGCCCCGACGGCTTCAAAGAGGTTGCCGACCGCCGCTATCTCTTCGTCGTAACCCCAGGATGGCGGTATATCATGTCCCCCACCCACGTCCGCGGTGTCGAAGTAGAAGGTGAAGGTGTCCTCGTTCAGTAGGTTCTCGTAGGTGTCTATGTCGCAGTTGTTCCACACGTCCTCGAACAGGTTCAGCGTCCCGAGGACGGTCGTCTGGTCGGAGTCGTAAACGTTCCCGTCGCCGTCGGTAATCTTGATGCAGGAGAGGCCGACGCACAGCGCCGCCAGCACAAAGAAACCGCGTCTAATCATCACCACCCCCCATGAATTCGCCCTTCAACCCGCCCCACGTACATTCACAAATACCGGCCAGACGCGAGTTTGCATTGTCCCACCACTTGGTGACGACCCACGCGCCGCCGATTTTCTCCAGTTGCAGGTCCAGCCTGCCGTCGGCCTTGAGGACCGTATCCAAGTCGGGCATACAGACGTACAAGAGATATGCGATGTCTTCGAGCGCGCAGGTGTCGGCCCCTTCTCCGGGCTCGGAAACGCCCGAAAGGTCGAGCTGCGCGGAGACGTTCGCCGCCCCGACCTGGGAGAAGAGCTTCTCGTACATCCGCATCTCCGCGTCGTAGCCCCACGAAAACGGTATATCACCCCACACATCCGCCGAGTCGAAGTAGAAGGTGAAACTCTCCTCGTCCAGCAGCCCTTCGTAGGCGTTCACGTCCCCCGAGTTCCACACGTCGATGAAGAGGTTCAGCGTCCCCAGGACGGTCGTCTGGTCGTACTGCTCCCCGTCGCCGGTATCTGTCCCGAACAGGCAGGACAGGCAGGCCGGCAGAAGTACCGCACCGATTAGGCTTATCCACTTTTTCATCGCCGTACTCCTTAGTACAGGGCCTTCAAAGCGCCCCACGACGTTTCACAAACACCGGCCAGAAGCGAGCTCGCCTTGTCCCACCATACAGTGATGACCCACTCGCCGTCCTTCCACTTGAGCTCCATGTCGAGCCGACCCACGGCTCGATACATAGTAGGGCACGGGTCCGCATTTTCATCGTACAAGCGGACGTCATACGGTATCCCATTTACTTGATAAGTGTCCGCATCCCCTTCGGGCTCCTCGACCTCGGAGAGGTCCAGCGCCACGTCCACGTTCTCCGCCCCGACCGCATCGAAGAGGTTGGTAACCGCCATTATCTCTTCAGTATAGCCCCAGGACACCGGTATGTCGTCGCCAGTGTCCTCGGTGGCGAAGAAAAAGGTGAAGGTGTCCTCGTCCAGCAATACGCTATAAGTGAGCATGTCCCCGTTGTTCCACACGTCCTCGAACAGAAGCAGCGTCCCGAGGACCGTGGTTTGGTCGTGCGGGACGCCGTCGCCGGTGTCCGTGGTGTTGACGCAGGCGACGAACACCATCAGCCCGACAACTATCGGGATGGTCAGGAAACGCATGTCTGAACTCCTCTACTTGGGGGGCTCGGTCCCCTCCTCCTTCGGCTTTTCCTTATCGCCCGCCAGGGTCTCGTTCACCTCGTCCACCTTCTCGCCGACCTTCTCCAGGTTCTCGTCGATGGCCTGCTGGAGCTCGCCGAGCTTTTCCCCCAGGCCGGTGGTCAGCTCGCCGATACCCTCCTGGAGGGCGGGTATGAGCTCGTTCATGGCCTTGACGCAAACGTTGCCGAACTCGGCGGCCAGGACGCCCATCTGGAGGCCCATCTGCGCCATCCCCCGGCCGAGCGCCTCGCCCCACTGGGCCCAGTCCCGACCCAGCTCGTCCTTCAGGTATCCGGCCACGGCCCGCTGGCGGTCGGCGTCCTTCTCCAGCGCCTTGCCGTAGTCCTCGTACTGCTTGGGGCTGACGCCGTAGTCCTGATAGACCTCGTCGGCGTCGGCGCCCCTGAAGCCGGCCTTCATGAGGTCCACGGTCAACCTGGCGTAGGTCTGGTCGTCGAGCTCGGTCTCCCCCCCGCAGCCGGCGAGGATGACCGCCAGGCAGAGGATGGGGAAAATGCAGCGCCGCTTCATGCCGCCCTCCCGTGAAGATGCTCCCGATTGCAGTATAACAAAAATCAATCCTCCCCGGACGGCGGCGCCGAAACCGCCTCGCCCTCCATGAGGTAGCGCTTGACCTTTCGGGTGGAGGTTTTGGGAAACTCCTCGTCGCGGAGCTGGAAGTCCTTGATGCGCTTGAAGGGGGCGAGCTCCGTGTTGACGCGGCCCACCTCGCGGCGCAGGGTCTCGCGGATTTTATGCTGGTCCAGCTCGTAGCCCTTCTCCCGGGCGCCCAGCTCGAAGTGCTCGAAGTCGGGCACGATGACCACCGTCACGTCCTCGCGGCCGGTCTTTTCGTTCCGGCGGCCCATGACCACGCATTCTGCCACGAAGGGGCTGCGCGCCAGCTTCTCCTCGATTTCCTCCGGGTACACGTTCTTGCCGGCGGCGGTGACGATGACGTTCTTCTTCCGCCCGGCGATGTACACGTAGCCCTCGGCGTCCAGCCAGCCGATGTCCCCGGTGCGGAACCAGCGTCCCCGGTATTCGGGGGGAACCAGCTCCAGCCCCGGCCCGGCGGCGTAGAACAGGCGGTCGCCGAAACTCTTCACCGCCGGTGGGTCGGCCTCGAAAAAGACCGCCGCGTCGGCCTCGGGATTGTCCAGGTAGCCGGGCATGATCTGGGGCCCGCGGAAGGCGAGCTCCCCGCGCCCCTCCTCGTCGGGCTCCAGGACCGCGACCTCCGTGCCCCACAGGCACGGCCCCACGGAGGCGGGCCGCAGGTTCTCCGTCCCGGCGAAATCCACCGCGTCCACGGGGCTGGTCTCGGTGAGCCCGTAACCCTGGCTCAAGGGGAGCCCCAGGAGGTGGAACCCGCGGGCGACGTCGGGGTCGAGGGCGGAGGCGCCGGACATCATGATCCGCATCTTACTTAAACCCGCCTTGGCGCGCAGGCCCCGGAATATTCCCCGGCCCCAGTCGGCCTTGAGTACCGCCCGCCCGGCCCGCACCACCCCCAGGCTGGCGGAAAAGGCCGCCCGCGTGAGCGCCGGCTGCTTTTTGACCGCGTCGCGGATGCCGGCCAGGAGCTTTTCGTACAGCAGCGGCACGCCGAGGATGATGGTGCCCTCCCCATCGCGGATGGCGGCGAGGATGTCGCGGCTCTTGAGGCTGGCGGCGTAGATGACCCGGGCGCCGGAGTAGAGCGGCATGAGGAAGCCGCACGTGCTCTCGAAGGTGTGGAAGAGAGGCAGCACGCTGACGAAGGTGTCCCCGGGGCCGGTGTGGACCCGCTGGTAGAGTTGCTTGATGTTGGCCACGACGTTGCGGTGCTCCAGGCGCACCGCCTTGCTCTTACCCGTGGTGCCGGAGGTGTAGAGGATGGAGCAGGTGTCGGTGGGCGAAGGCCGCGTGGACGGCGCATCGACGTCCGGGACCGGCCGGCCGGGAATCGCCGGGTCCCACGCGTCGAGGTCGACGACCTGCTCCAGGTCGGGGTAGCGGTCCCGGTGCTCCTCCACGTCGAGGCAAACCTTCTGCTCGGCGATTAAGACCCGGGCCCGGCTGGCGCGCAGGATGTGGCCGTACTCCGAGGGGGTCAGGAGCGGGTCGATGGGCACCACCACGGCGCCGGAGTAGACCACGCCACAGAAGGCTATTCCCCAGCCCGGCTTGTTGTTGGACAGAAGCGCCACGCGGTCGCCCTGCCCCACGCCGAGTCTCCGCAGGTGGGCGCTGGCCGCCAGTACCCGCCGCTTGAACTCGCGGCCGACGACGGATTGCAGCCCGCCGTCGGAGTAGCCCAGGAGGAAATCCGCGTCGGGGTAGCTCTCCCCGCGGTGGTCCACCAGCTCGGCCACCGTGGCGGGGTAAGCCAGTAAATCGGGCGTGCAGGCGCTATCGGTCATCGAGCCTCCGTCATCAACGCGCCCCGGCCCACTCGGCGCGGAGGGCCTCCGGTGTGGAGAAGATCCGCTCCACCTCGGCCAAGTCGCCGTCGTGGATTGAAAGGGTGGCCTCGCGCAGCTCCTCCCGGTGCGCCTCCCACCAGCGGGCGTACTCGTCGTCCAGCCCGGCCGCCGCCAGTTGGGCCAGCACGGTCTGCCCGCTGCACAGTACCGCCTCGGGGTAGTCACCGGACAGGCTCTCCGAGTAGTAACGCTCTTCCTCGGCCACACGCCCCCGGAGGTAGTCCCGGTAATCGGCCAACTCGCCGGGGACGTACCGCCCGCCGTCGAAGACGAAGACCCGGTCGATGAAGCTCGCCCGGTAGGCCCGTCCGACGACGAAATCGGGCGCGTAGGCGGTGAAGGTGAAGATTTCGGTGACACCGTCGGAGTCGGCGTCCACGGCGAAGGGGGCCGACAGAGGTTCGTAGTAGAGCTCCGCAAGTCCCCCCGGCGTCGGCTCCAGGACGACCAGGCCGCAGCAGATGAGCGGGTCGTTCCCACCCAGGTTGGTGTAGACCACCACCTCGGGGCGGCCGTCGTCGGTGTAGTCCACCAGGTCCAGGCTCTCCCCGTAGAAGTCTTCCTCGGCGGAGCCGCGGTAGGCGTCCACCAGCACCCGACCGTCCCGAGCGCCCTCATCCAGCCGGTACAGGCGGACCTCCCCGAAGGGGGCGAACCACCCGAACCGCCGCCGCTGCGCCTCGACCGCGTAGTCGTCGCCGTCCAGCTCGAGGTGGAGGGAGATGAGGTCCTCGTCGAGCCCCCGGACCACGCTGAAGCCGTCGAGGCCGAACCCCAGGACGACCTCGTCGCTGCCCGTGGTGGCGACCCGCCGGAGGGTGACGACGCACTCCGGCCGGCCGTCACCGTCGGTATCCTCGAAGCGGGCGTCGTAGCCCAGCGGCTCCTCGTACCCGGCGGGATCGTAGACCCACACGGCGTAGGTGTCCTGCAGGTGCCAGTCCACCCCCGGGGAGAGGCTGTCGTCGATGTAAAAAAGCTCCAGGGCGTCGAAGCGGTTGAGGGGGTCGGAGGCTTCCCGGACGGCGTCCACGCGGTAGTAGCCGCAGTCTTCGAAAACGGTGTCGGTCTCGAAGGTGGAGGTCTCCGGGGGCGGCGGTTCGGGGTGCCTGAACTCATCCGGCACCGGGAGGGGATTCGCGCCCGCCGGTAAAAGGCAGGCCAGGATAACGAGCCCGACCGCCCGCATCAGACCACCACCAACACCGAGCAGTCCAGGTCCTCCATGAGCCGGACGGCCAGGTCGCTCTTCATCATGCGGCCGATGCTCCGCCGCCGGTGCCGCCCGAGGACGATGAGGTCCACCCCCTCGGAGTTGGTCAGGTTGACTATCTCGATGTTGGGCCTGCCGGTGAGCACGTGGCCCGTCGTCTCCACACCGACATCCGCCCCGAGCCTCAGGACGTACTCCACGTTCCCCTCGGACGCCAGGCGCATGTCGCGCTCCACGCGAGCGCGCTCCTTCTCCGATTCGCCGCTGAAATCGCCCAGGACGCCCGCGTCGATTACCGAGAGCACGAGGGCCCGGGCGCCGGTCTTCTGCGCCAGGTCGAGGGCGACCTCGGCGGCGCGGACGGCGTACTCGCTGCCGTCGGTCGCGATGAGGATTTTCTTGAACAAGACCCACCTCACCTGTTACGTGTTCGGGTCGATATCCACCATGGGAACGAAGAGGACGCCGGTGACCCGACGCTCGGCCAGTCCACTCCCGGTGACCCTGAAGAAGACGAGGTCCTGAAAGGGGTAACCGCCGATGGGAGCCGCTATGCCCCCGCCCGGGGCGACCTGCCCGCCGATGGCCGGCGGCAGCTCCGCGGGGGAACAGGTCAGAAGGGCCGCGTCGAAGGGCGCCTCCTCGGGCCAGCCGGCATAGCCGTTCCCCAGCCTCTGGTGAACCGCGTCGGCGAATCCGGCGGTCTCCAGGTTCACCCGGGCCCAGCGGTGGAGCTGGGGGACCACCTCGACGGAGAACACCTCCGCCCCGCACTCCGCCAGAACGGCCGCCTGATAGCCGGAGCCGGTGCCGATTTCCAGGATTCTTTTACCCGGTCCCGGCTCCACGAGCTCGGTCATCAGCGCCACGATGTAAGGCTGGCTGATGGTCTGGCCGTGGCCGATGCTCAGGGGGCGGTCGTCGTACGCCGCCCAGAGCTCCGACTTCGGGACGAAGAGCTCCCGGGGCACCTCGCCCATCGCGGCGAGAACCCGCTCGTTCCGGATGTCCCGGAAGCGGAGCTGCCGCTCGACCATGCGGCCCCGAGCGGCGGCGAGGGAGTTTCGTCGCTCCACCCCTACCCCGAATAGTTGAGAGGTCCGCCTTACGCCTCGTCGAATTTTTAGTGTACCAGAGAATCGGTCCGCTTTCCACGCCGCACCGCGGTGTTGACAGGCCGCCTTCCCCTCTCTATACTGCCCTCGAAGCGAGAGCACGACGGGAGGTTCACCTTGGCCGTAGACCTGCGCGGGAGGCACATCCTGGCCCTTCGGGACCTCACCTCCGAGGAGATTTTCCAGCTCGTCGAGACCGGGTATCAGCTCAAGCTGGAGCATCACCGGGGGCAGCCCCACCCGCTCCTGGGCGGCAAGACCCTGGCCATGATATTCCAGAAGCCGTCGCTGCGGACCCGGGTCAGCTTCGAGGTCGGCATGGCGCAGCTCGGCGGACGGGCCCTCTACCTCGGTCCCGACGACATCCAACTCGGAAAAAGGGAGACCACCGAGGACATCGCGCTGGTCCTCTCCCGGTATGTGGACGGTATAATGGCCCGCGTCTTCGGCCACGAAATCGTGAACGGCCTGGCCCTGCACGCCCGGGTCCCCGTCATCAACGGCCTCTCGCAGTGGGCTCATCCGTGCCAGGTGCTGGGAGACTTACTGACCGTGTGGGAGAAGAAGCGGCGCTTTGCGGGGCTGAATCTCGTCTTCCTGGGCGACTTCAACAACGTGGCCCGCAGCCTGATTTTCGGCGGCCTGCAACTCGGGGTGAACGTCCAAATCGCCTGCCCCTCGGAAATTCTTGATGAAAAGCCGCCCGACGAGTACGACGAGGTCGTCGAGTGGGCGATGGAAAACGGCCCGAAGCACGGCGCCGTGCTGACCATCTGCAACCGGCCCCGGGACGCCGTCCAGGACGCCGACGTGGTCTACACCGACGTCTGGGAATCCATGGGCGAGAAGGGCACGAAGACTAAGGACCTCTTCCGTCCCTTCCAACTCAACGCCGAGCTCTTCCGCCTGGCCAAGCCCGACGCCGTCATCCTGCACTGCCTGCCGGCCGTTTATGACGAGGAACTCACCTACGACGTGAGCCGCCTGCCCAACTCGGCCATCTTCGACCAGGCGGAGAACCGCCTGCACGCCCAGAAGGCCGTGATGGCGATGACGATGCGGTAGGGCGGCCGGAACTCGTAAAAAGGGGGGACGGCGCCGCCGTTCCCCTTTTCACGGAAAGAGCCCGTGAAGGAAACGTACTTCACCCCGGAAAATATCGCCGAGAGGGCCGCCGCCCTGCTCCGCTCCGCCGACGGCTACCGGCGGGAACCTCCACCTCGGATTGCGGCCGACGGGACCGCCCTCTTGATTCTGGATATGCAGCGCTGTTTCCTGGAGGGGGATTCCCACGCCTTCGTCCCGAGCGCCCCGGCCGTAATCGGGCAAATCAACGCGCTGACCGCCGCCTGCGAGAACGTCATCCGCACCCGGCACGCCAACACGCGGGAAAACGCGGGCGCGATGGGCCGCTGGTGGCGGGACCTCGTCGGGGAAGATCCGCTGGGCGAGTTGGACCACCGGCTGGACGCGCGGGGTGATATTTTAGTAAAAACCCAGTACGACGCATTTTACGGGACGGACCTGGAAAAAATCCTCCGGGAACGGGGCGTAAAAGCCGTCGTCGTCTGCGGGGTGATGACCCACCTGTGCTGCGAAACCACCGCCCGCTCGGCCTTCGTGCGGGGCTTCGACGTCTACCTCCCCGTGGACGCCACCGCCACCTACACCGAGGCGCTCCACCGCGCCAGCCTCCTGACACTCGCCCACGGTTTCGCGGTCCCGCTCCTGACGGCGGACCTCCTCCGGCGGCTGGAGGCGGAGAGATGAAAAACGTCCGCGCGGCCGTCGTGGGGTGCGGACCGGCGGGCATCGCCGCCGCGATTCAACTGGCCCGGCACGGCGTCGAATTCGACCTCTTCGAGCGGGGGCGCCCGGGGGGCCTGTTGTGGAACGCCCACCGGGTCGAGAATTTTCCCGGCTTCCCCGGCGGCATCCCCGGCCCGGACCTGGTAGGGCTCTTTTTACGCCAGCTCGGCGAGGGCGGCATCGTCCCGATTTCCGCAGAAATTTCCGGGGTTGAGCGAAACGCCGACGGATTTATTCTCCGGACGACCGGCGATGGATACGAGTCGACGCACGTCGTGCTGGCGACCGGCACCCGCCCCAGGCCCTGGGACGGCCCCCCGGTCCCGCCGGAGTGCGCCGCTCGGGTCCACACCGAGGTCCATCCCCTCCGCGGCCTCGCCGGTCAAAAAGTTGTAATCATCGGCGCGGGCGATGCCGCCTTCGATTACGCCCTGACCCTGGCCGCCTCCAACGACGTCACGATTCTCAACCGCGGCCCGCGGACCCGCTGCCTCCCGCTGCTGGAGCGCCGGGCGTCCCGGGAACCGCGAGTTCATTACCGTTCGGACGCCGCCGTGAGCCGCATCACGCCCGTTACCGACGGCCGCCTTCTGGTACAATGCACCACGGGGGGCGGAACGGTGGACCTCGAGGCCGACCGTCTCCTCCTGGCCGTGGGCCGGGAGCCGGAGTTAGGTCTACTCACCGACGGCCTCCTGGATAGTGACCGGCGGCCGGTCCCGGGCCTTTTCGTCGTCGGCGACGCTGCGGGCGGAAAGTGCCGCCAGGCGGCCATCGCCGTGGGGGACGGCGTGCGGGCGGCGATGACCATCGCCTTCGATTTGGACGAATCGCGATGAGGGTGATTACCACCAGCGGAGCGGACGAGCCGGCCCGGGTCTATCTGGCGGACCTGGGCGCGGGAAGGCTCGTCGAATTCGTGGAATCCGTCCAGCCGCCGCTGCCCCGCGACGAGAAGTGGGTCCTGCTGGTCTCCACGCTTTTAGGCTGCCCGGTGGGCTGCCCGATGTGCGACGCCGGGGGCGACTACGGGGGCGGGCTCACCGCCGATGAAATTTTTTCGCAGATTGATTTTTTAGTCCGCCGCCGGTATCCCGACGGCCGGGTCCCGGCGAATAAGTTCAAGGTCCAGTTCGCCCGCGTGGGCGAGCCGGCGCTCAACCCGGCCGTGCTCGACGTGCTGCGCGGCCTGCCGGGGAGGTACGAGGCGCCGGGGCTCCTGCCCTCGGTCTCTACCGTGGCCCCGCGCGGGACGGAGGGTTTCTTCGAGCGGCTGGCCGAAATCAAGGACGAGCTGTACTCGGGCGGCCGCTTCCAGCTCCAGTTCTCCGTTCACACCACCGACGCCGCGCTGCGCGACCGGCTTATTCCCGTGAAGAAGTGGGGTTTCTCCGAAATCGCCCGGTACGCGGAAAACTTCCACCGGGAGGGCGACCGCCGCGTGACCCTGTGCTTCGCCCTCGGCCGGGACGCGCCCGTGGACCCCGCGGTCATGTCGGACCACTTCGACCCGGAGCTTTTCCTCCTGAAGTTCACGCCGCTCAACCCGACCTACGGCGCGCGGCGGCACGGCCTCGCCTCCTACATCGAGCCGGACGAGCCGGGGAAGCGGTACGAAATCCTCGACCGCCTGACCGAGGTCGGCTACCGGGTATTGCTGAGCATCGGGGAGCCCGAGGAGAACCGCATCGGCTCGAACTGCGGCCAGCTCCTCCGGCGCCACCTCGATGCCCCCGAGAAGCTCCCCGACGGCTACACCTACCCCCTGGAAAGGAGACAAGGGGTTTAACCGAGCGAAGCGAGCTATGCCCCCGGCAAAACCCCTTGCCCTCTACAAAAGGATTCAACGTGGAGGTAACCCTCGCCTGGGCCGCCGGATTCTGCTACGGGGTGAAGCGCGCCTGCCAGGTGGCCTTCGAGGCCGTCCAGACCCACCCCGGGGGCGTGTCCAGCCTGGGGCCCATAATCCACAACCCGCAGATGGTGGCCCGCCTGGTCGAGGCGGGACTCGGGGTCATCGAGGACCTCGACGCCGCCAGGGTCGGGACGGTGCTCATCCGCAGCCACGGCGTCCCGCCCGAGGTTTTCGATAATCTGCGGGACCGGGGGTTCGAGGTCGTGGACGCCACCTGCCCCCTGGTCCAGCGGGCCCAAAAGCTGGCGAAGGGCCTCGCCGCCGAAGGGTACCGGGTGGTCGTCATCGGCGAGCCGGAGCACCCCGAGGTCGCCTCGCTGGTCGCCTGGGCCGACTCGGGCCGCCGCGAGGGTGCCGAGGGGGCCGTGGTGGTCCAGTCCGCCGCCGACGTCGCCCGGCTGAAGCACGGGCAGCGCATCGGCGTCGTGGCCCAGACCACGCAACTCGAGGAGGAATATGTCCGGCTCGTGGGCGAGCTTCTAAAAATCACCGACGAGCTGAAGGCCCACAACACCATCTGCGACGCCACCGCGCGGCGCCAGGCCGCCATGCTGGAGCTGCTGGACACGGTGGACGGCATGGTCGTCATCGGCGGCCGCAACTCGGCCAACACCACCCGCCTCTACGAGCGCTGCCGCGAGATGGGGGGCAGGGCGTGGCACATCGAGACGGCGGACGAGCTCGAGCCTGAGTGGTTCGCCGGGATGTCGCGGGTCGGGGTCACCGCGGGCGCCAGCACCCCGGACTGGATCATCGAGGAGGTCGTCGAGCGCCTGCGGGGTTTTTAATCGAAACGGCGGGGTTAGGTATCTGCGGCCGAAGGCAAATCCCCGCCCTACGGCATCAGGTCAATGATACGTAGGGCGGCAACTCCGTGTGCCGCCCGATACCTTTATAAACGGGCGGGGTACAGAGCCCCCGCCCTACGGGTTGGGGTAGGGGACTATAAAACGGGCCGACCTAAACGGCGCGCCGTCGGTCGGCCCCTACATCATCGCAACCTGGAAGCAATGGCGGAATAAAAGCGGCGGGGTTAGGTATCTGCGGCCGAAGGCAAATCCCCGCCCTACAGATATTGACCGATGTAGGGCGGCAACTCCGTGTGCCGCCCGAAAACGTAATAAACGGGCGGGGTACAGAGCCCCCGCCCTACAAGTAATATGAGTTGCTGATTAACCGCCGACCGATACACACAAGGACACCGGCCCGGGAGCTACGACGGACGGGCCTCACTCAGGTACTCGCTGATGTCGCGGACGCGGACGTCGGCCCCGGCGGCCTCGGCGGCCTCGGTGAGGTTGAACAGGCAGATGGGGCACATGACGGCCACCTCCGACCCGCACGCCGCCAATTGCCCGATCCGCTCCCGGGCGATCTCCTTGGACCTCGACGGGAAGAGGGATTCGATAGGCCCGCCGCAGCACAGGGTGATGGTGCGGGAATAATCCGGCTCGAGCACCTCGGCGCCGGCGGCCCTCAACAGCTCCCGGGGCTGCTCGATTACGTCCTCGTACCGCGCGTAGACGCAGGAATCGTGAACGACGACCGTTCCGCCCGTCGAGCCGTTCGTCTTCATCCCGCGCCGTGCGAGCACCTCGAGGTAGCTCTCGGCCCCGATGTCGAAGCCCTCGATGAACTTCGGGTACACGTCGCGGAACATGTTCAACGTATGCGGGTCCACGGTGATGACCCGTCGGACGCCGCGGCGCTTGAGCGAATCGTGTACGCGCCGGGCGTGGCGCCGGAAGGCCTCCATCATGCCGTTGTCGTAGACGAGCGCCCCGGAGTAGAGCTCCTCGTCGGCGAGGTAGCCGAACTCGACCCCCGAATCCAGCAGGAGCTCCGCAATCGCGCGCAGACGCGAGTCGTAGGCCCGGCGCATTTCGGGCCGGCTGCGGGCCATGAAGAAGGACAGGTTGATGACCTTATTGGCCACCCGACCGAGACCCATGAGGTGGCGGACCCAGGAGTTCTCGAACCGGCCCATCAGGTTCGCCAGGGCCACGATGGACGGCATGAGTTGGTACATCAGGCCGGTGTAGAGCACGGTCTCGCCGCCCCGGGGAAGCTCCAGACCCTCCGCCCAACCGGTCATCTTCCGCTTCGACAGCGGGATGACGCTCCCCCTCAGGCGGAGGTTGTCCACCAGAATACCGATTATCGCACCCGTGGGCAGCGCCATGGTCAGCCCCTCGTGAGCTTGAAGACCTTCCGGTTGAGATAGGCGCGCAGGGCCTTTACGTTCTCGGTGATGCGGACCTCGGCCGGGCAGTTCGCCTCGCACATCCGGCACAGAAGGCAACTGAAGACGGTCTCGGCGTTCTCCCGCACCTTGGATTCGAGACCGACGACGACGTAGCGGAAAATCGCACGGGGTAACAGCCCCAGGCCGACGGGACACACCGCGGTGCAGACGCCGCAGTTCATGCAGTCCCCGGCGTTGAAGTCGGCCGACCGGACCTCTTCGATGAACTCCGCGCTGACTCGTGCCATGCCGCCCTCTCACTTTCGACCGCAGAAATCCTGGAAAAACCGCCCCGGCCACACTAAAATCGCGGTGGAGGGCTACTCCCCGCTCTCCGGCTTGACCTTCACCCGGTACCGGTAGTAACCGTCCTGACCCGCTTTTCCGGTCTCCTCGACGAGCTTGTAGCTCCACATCGCCATCACCCAGCGAACGACTTCGTGGGTGGGATAGCCCAGTTTTTCCGCGATTTCGGGGATGGTGAGCGGCTCCACCGAGAGCAGCTCGAGGATACGGTCCCGAATCACCATCTCGTCGCGCATGACCTCGGCGGGATTGCGCATGATACGGTCGCTCATCCGACGACCTCCCGGGCCAGGGCCTCGATGGACGCCCGAATCTGGCGGTCGGTGAAGCCCTCGACGTCGATGGCGCCCTCGGGGCAGACGGGCACGCAGGGACCGCCGCCCTTGCACAGCGCCGCGATGACGTGGGCCACCTCGCGGCCCTCGCCGGTGATCTTCTCGACGGCGTCGTAGGGGCACACCTCGGCGCACTTGCCGCACCACGTGCACTTCTCGGTGTCCACCACCGCCACCAGCGGCTGGAGGTCCACGTAGCCCTTCATCAAGAGTCCGCCGGCCTTGGACACCGCCGCCAGGGAGGAGGCGGTGCTCTCCGGCAGGTTCTTCGGCCCCTGGGCGGTCCCGGCGATGAAGACGCCGTCCACCAGCGTTTCCACCGGGCGCAGCTTGGGGTGGATCTCATTGAAGAATCCCTCGCGGCCCACGGGGAGTTTGAGGGCGTTCACCAGCCCGTCGTTGGCGCGCGGCACCATCCCGGTGACCAGCACCACCAGGTCGGCGTCAATTTCCAGTTCCTCGCCCCCGGTGAGCTGGTCCCGGACCTTCACCCGCAGCCGCCCGCCGGAGGCCTCCACCGTCGGCGGCTCGGCGTCGTCGTAGCGGAGGAAGACGACCCCCTGCCGTCGGGCCTCCTCGTACAGGGTCTCGTATTTGCCGTAGGTACGCATATCGCGGAAGAGGTGGTAGCGGCGGATTCCGGGCTTCCGCCCGCCAAGCTTCAGCGAGGTGTGGACCGCCGCGGTGCAGCAGTAGCGCGAGCAGTAGGTGTGGGGATTCGGCAGGTCCTCGGAGGCCTTCTGCCGGCTGCCGACGCAGTGGATAAAGACGACGTCCCCGGCGGTTATCTCCGCCGCCGGGTCGGCCAGCCGCTCCTCAAGCTCCGGCAGGGTGACCACCCCGGGCGAGCCGTACCCGAACTCGCCGTCGCGGGGCGGGTAGGGGTCGAAGCCGGTCGTCACGATGACGGCCCCGACGTTCAGGCTTATAGTCTCCCCGCCGGCGCGCACCTTGACCATGAAATCCCCCAGGGTGCCGCCCTTCTCGACGAGCTCGGCGTCGGTGAAGAGGGTCACGTTCTCCCGCTTTTTCACGCCGTCCACCAACTCGGCGATGAGCTCGCGGCCGTCCCGGTCGTTGGGGGACATGGCCCCCCAATGGGCGGTCCAGCCTCCCGGCTCCCGCTCGCGCTCGACGAGGAACACCTCGAGCCCCAGGTCGGACAGGAGCGTCGCCGCGCGTAGACCAGCCACCCCGGCCCCGACAACCAGGACCCGGGGCCGCGTCTCGATGCGCAGGGTTTCCAGGGGATGACTGAGGAGTGTGCGGGCGATTCCGGCGCGGACCAGCCGGATGCCCTTTTCCGTGGCCGCCCCGCGGTCGCCGCGGTGGACCCAGGAGTCCTGCTCCCGCAGGTTGACCTGGGTGTAGCAGTAGGGATTGAGCCCCGCGCGCCGGGCCATGGCCTGAAACGTGTAGGTGTGGAGTTTGGGCGAGCAGGAGGCTATGACCAGGCCGTCGAGCTTCTCGTCCTGGATGTCCTCGATGATTTCCTGCTGGGCGGCGTCGGAGCAGGTGAACATGTGGGTCCGGGCGACCGCGACCCCGGGCTCACCCTCCACGGCCTCGCGCACCTTCTCCACGTCCACGTAGTCGGAGATGTTGCCCCCGCAGTAGCAGACGTAAACGCCGATTCTTCTCTCTTTACGGCTCATCGCTTCTTCCGCAAGAGTTCCACGTGGGCGGCGGCCAGGGCCGATGCCGCGCCGGCGTGGAGTATGCTGTCGGGTATATCGCGCGGCGTCGAAGCGGCGCCGGCCACGTACACACCCTCGACGCTGGTCCGACCTGGTTCCAGCTCCGCCTCCACCTCCCGGACGAAGGCGAAGTCGTCCGCCTCCAGGCTCCCCCCCTTGAAGAGGGTCAGCGCCTCGGGGTTGGGCAGGAGGCCCACCGAGAGAACGACGAGGTCGTGCTCCGCCGTTTTCGTGCCCCCGGCGTCGGCGAAATCCTCGTAGAAGAGCTTTAGGTTCCCCTCATCCAGGGCCTCTATGCGGCCCACCTTGCCCTTGACGAAGTACACCCCCATCCCCCGCGCCTGCTCGTAGAACTCGTCGTATCCCTTGCCGAAGGCGCGGATGTCTATGTAGTAGATGGTGATGTCGGCCAGGGGGAGAGCCCCCATGATGAGCTGGGCCTGCTTGAGCGAGTACATGCAGCAGACGCGGGAGCACAGCGGCGTACCCTCCTGGCGGTCCCGCGAGCCGGTGCACATCACGAAGGCGATGTTGTCGGGCTGCTTGCCGTCGGAGGGACGGACCACGTGGTTGAAGGGCCGGGTGGGCGACAGCAGGCGGTCCATCTGCATGGCGGTGATGACGTTCGGGTGCTTCCCGAAGCCGTAGGTGAGCTTGCGGTGGGGGTCGTAGAGTTCGAAGCCGGTGGAGACGATGACCGAGCCAACCTCGAGGGTCTCCAGCCTCCCCTGGCGGGACAGGTCCACGGCGTCGGCGGGGCAGACGTTGACGCACTCCCGGCACTCGCTGCAACCGCCGCAGTCCAGACAACGGTTGGCGCTGTACCGGGCCTCGGCCTCGGTGAAGGTCTTCTGGAATTCCTCGAAGGTTTTGACCCGCTCGGCGGTGTCGAGCTCGGGGTCGGGAACCGGGTCCCGCCGCGACACCCCCGCCGTGCGGCGCAGCACCACGGAGCTCTCCACTACCGGCAGCCGGGTGTCGAAGGGCACGTCCAGGGACTCCCCGCGCAGGTAGCGGGCGATGTAGAAGGCCGCTCTCCGGCCATGCCCCATCGCCTCGTTTATCATCGAAGGTCCGTTGACCGCGTCTCCGCCGGCGAAGATGGAGGATTCGGCCGTCTGAAGGGTGCGGCGGTTCACCCGGACCGTCTTGTCGGGATTCAGGACCAGCTCCCCGGCGAAGGGCGTCGTGTTGGGGGAGAGCCCGACGGAAAGGACCGCGAGCACCGCCATGTCTATGGGAATCACGGTCTTCTGGTTTTCGTCGGTGGTGTAACCGGCCACGCCCCCCCGGGGATTGAACTGGATGGAGTCCACCTCCAGGCATTCCAGCCCCAGGCCGCCTTTTTCCAGGGTGACGACGCGGTTTATGGCCGTGGAGTGGTAGACCTTGACGCCGTCGGCCTCCGCCTCGGAGACCTCCCAGGCGTGGGCCGGCATCCTCCCGCGGGGCTCCAGGCAGACCGTGGACACCTGTACCGCCCCCAGGCGCAGCGCCGTCCGGGCCACGTCCATCGCCACGTTGCCGCCACCGACGACGACGACCTGGCGCCCCACCTCCGGGCGCTCGCCGGAGGCCGCCCGGCGCAGGAAGGTCATGCAGTCCAGGACGTTGACGAACTCCTCCCCCTCTATGCCTATCATGTTCGGCGTGCCGGCGCCCACGGCCACGAACACGGCGTCGTACCCCTTTTTCTTCAGCGACACGGGGGAATCCACGCGGTGGCCCGTCTTTATCTCCACGCCCAGGGCGGTGATGTTCTTGATGTCCCGGTCCAGGACCTCCTTGGACAGCCTGTAGGTGGGGATGGCGTAGCGGAGCATGCCGCCGGCCTGCTCCTCGGCCTCGAAGATGGTGACACGGTAGCCCGCCCGGGCCAGGTGGTACGCCGCGGTGAGCCCGGCCGGGCCGGAACCGACCACCGCCACCTTTTCCTTGTGCATCTCCTCCGGCGGCCCGTACTCCGGCTCCGGATGGGCGGCGTAGTAGCGGTCCACCATGAAACGCTTGATGGCCCGAATGGGGACCGGGCCCTCGTACCCGCCGCGGGAGCACGCCGCCTCACAGGGCGAGTAACAGGCGCGGGACAGGCTGCCCGGCAGCGGGGCGTCCTCCATGTGCAGGTGGAAGGCCTCGTCGTAACGCCCGGCGCGGACCAGCGAAACGTAACCGTGCGCCTTGACCCCCGCGGGGCAGGTGTAGGTGCAGGGTGACAGCCCGCGGCGGTCTATGACGGCCTTCTTCGGCACCGCCTGGGGGAAGGGGATGTACGCCGCCCGCCTAGTCGCCAGGCCGAAGTTGAACTCGTCGGAAATGGAAACCGTACAGACCGACGCGCACTCGCCGCAGCCCGTGCAGGCGTCCTGGTCGATAAAGGTGGACTTGTGGTACAGGCGGGTCAGGAAGCGACCGTCGCCGGAGGGGACGATTTCCTCGACCCGGCTGTACGTTGCCAGGGTGACGTTGGGGTGGTGCGCCGTGGCGGCCATTTTGGGCGTGGAGATACAGCTCGCGCAGTCCAGGGTGGGGAAGACCTTGCTCAACAGGACCATCTTCCCGCCGATGCTGGACTCCTTCTCCACCACCAGCACCTTGTAGCCCATATCACCCAGGGACAGGGCGGATTCCATCCCCGCGATGCCCGCGCCGACAATCAGGACGTCGTAATCCATCGGATTCCCTATCCGCTTTCCAGGGCGTTGAGGACCTTGGCGAAATTCTCGATGTGCGAGACGAAGGACTCGGCGCAGACGCTGCAGATGGCCGCCATCTTCAAGCGCCGGGGGTCGTACCCCTTCTGTTTGAGAAGCTCCTGAGCTACGGAGAAGACGTTGGCCGTGCGGTTGGTGCAGTCGGTGACGAAGGTGCAGTCCGTCCCGTCGGCGGCGATGAAAACGCCGTCGAAACCCGTCTCGACGGCGCAAATCACCCAGTCCGGCCGGATGCCGCTGGAGCAGGGGACGCTCAGCACCGTCACCTCGGCGGGGTAGTGCATGTGGGAGCCGCCCGCCAGGTCGATTCCCGGGTCGGAGATATTGACGGTGGAGAAGACCAGAATCCGCGGTCCGGCGCCTTTGTCAGCCTCCGCGGTCACTACTTGCCCCGACGGACGAAGATGCGCCAGAAACCGGCATCCTCGATGGTCCCCAGGTACTCGTGACCGACCTTCTTCGCCCAGAGCGGGACGTCGTTGTTGGTGCTCTCGTCGGACGAAAGGACCTCCATCACGCCCCCCATGGGCACCGAGGGGATGGCCCTCTTGGCCTCCAACAGCGGCCCCGGGCAAGCGGTCCCGCGCGCGTCGACCTCTTTATCCACTTTCAGATTCTTGAGCTCGCCGGTATCCATGAAGTCTCCTTACCGGATTGCGGTGCGTGCTAGAACGTGAGGACGACGTCCGCTTCCTCGGCATCGCTGACGAAGGTCGCCACGCCGCCGAACTCGACGCCGTCGATGAAGTCGTCCTTGGTGACGCCCACGATGGGGAAGGCCGCCGAGCAGGCGATAAACTTGGCGCCGCCGTCCTGCAATACCTTGATGAACTCGGGGAGCGTCTTGGGCGCGCCCGAGAGCTTTATCTTCTCCGCTCCGCCCTGGCGGATGATGTTCAGCCCGCTCATGGTGAAGAACAGGGTCAGTTCCATCTCCATGGCCAGGGCGCCCGAGCCCAGCATGAACGGGGGGAACGCCTTCTGGGGGTCGTCGGACCCGCAAAAAATCAGCATCTTAGCCACTTACTCCTCCTTGAGTTGACGGCATACGACAAAGGACCACGTGATTGTTGCGCACGTACCCGGACTGAAAATAAACCCTGCGTATTAAGGGGAACGGAATTTGGTAAGGCCAACGAGATTCTCTCTCGTCAGCGGCTTTATTTTACCATTCTCATATTCTGATGTAAAGTAATGACAGCCCTGAAACGGGATTTTTTTCACAGAAGGCCATCCACCGCGCGGTCCCCCCTCTCCCAGTGGGAAAGGGCCGGAGTGAGGGCGGCCTTTGAAAAAAGGGGCGGGTGTGGACACCCGCCCCTACGGGAATACGCGAATCCAACCCGTAGTGGCGACTGGTAGGACGAGTCCTCCACGGTCGCCCGCGGGCGGGTCTAAAGACCCGCCCCTACATCATCGCAACGTAGGAGCGAGGGTCACCTTTAAAATGGTAATCACCGCCCTCCGACCGACGAAAATCGATTCCGCGTAAAATACCCGAAAAGGGAGGGTGATGGCGGCGAAAATCCGAAAGGGCGAGGTCGCGGCATGGGGTCTGTACAATCTGGCATCTCTTAAAGTATCCTTGCATAAGCCGTAAACTCAGTCTACGCCTACAAATAGAAGCAGTTAAAAACCTCCTCTAGTGAGGAGGTTCTTATTATCGGATCGCATCTACCAGGCTATGATGGAACGTTGGGAGATCGAGGCGGTGCTCGTACTCAGGCGGGTAATGCAAACGCCGGGCGGACCTCCGTCTGGTACACACAGATGTCGCAGACGCGGGCATCGGCTTCGCCGGTCCCGGATGGGTCGAATGGACAAACTAGCTGGAAACCTGTTCACCGTTTCTCACCGTGCAACCGGGAGGGTGGAAAGCGGCGCCGGATGCCGTGTAACGGTTTTGCATTTTCATGCATGATATGTTAAAATATAATTTTCAATGACTTACACCTTTTTAAGGGGAACAGCATGGCCGACAAGAGGGGAGTCATCTTCACCCGCCGGGCCTCGGGCCTGGTCCGCGAGCTGTCCTGGTTCGACGTCTTCATCTTCGTCGTCGCCGGCCCCGCCGCCTCGGGCGTCGTCTTCTACTCCGTCTCCACGGCGGCCGATTTCCCGGCGGCCAACATCCCCGTCGCCTTCATCATCGGCCTGGCCATCTTCTTCCCCATCACGCTGCTGGTGGCCTTCAACTCGGCGACCATGCCGCGCTCGGGCGGGCTCTACATAACCGTCAGCCGCGTCCTCGGCCCGACGACAGGATTTCTCTCCGCCTGGTTGCTTTTCGTCGGCTACGGTATATCCTCGGGCGTGCTGGGCTTCATCTTCGTGGGCCTTCTGGGGTCGGCCTTCTCCACGGCGGCGCTGTCATCGGGAATCGGCTGGCTGGCCAGGGTCGGGGCCGCCATGCAGACGCCGTTCTGGCAGACCGTGGGCGGCGTGCTGTGGGTGGCCCTTTTCTGGTGGATCGCCTACACCGGCATCCGCAAGGTGAAGAACATCATGCGGGTGGCGTTCTTCATCCCGCTCGTGGGGACGGTAATCGCAGTGGTCTGGTTCTTCACCGCCGGGGGGATCGAGAGCGTCGCCGGGGCGTTCAACGCCACCTGGGGCGAGGGCGCCTTCCAGGCCATCCAGGCTAAGGCCGCGGCACTCGGCTGGAACCCGCCCGAGGGCTTCTCCGCCGCCAGCACCTTCCGCAGCCTGGTGGTCGTGGTCTGGGCCTACGCCAGCATCACCATCATCAACTACGCCGGCGGCGAGGTGAAAACGCCCAAGAAGAGCATGCTCCGGGGTTTCACCTTCGGCACCCTCTTCGTGGGCCTCTTCTACGTGGTCATCGTGCTCTCGGCCTACAGCTCCTTCGGCGATTTCATCGGCAGCTACGACTTTCTCTACGACAACCACCCCGCGGTGCTCACCGGCATTATGGGCAACGCCGTCCAGCCCTCGGTGCCGTTCTACTTCATGAGCCTGGTGCCCAACGTCTGGCTGGGGCTCGTCGTCGCGGTGAGCATCATGATCTGGTTTGCCAACTCCATCCTGCCGGGTTTTTTGGCCAACTCGCGCCTGGCTTTTGCCTTGAGTATGGACAAGAGCTTCCCGAGGGCGCTCTCGAAGGTCAACCGGCGCACCGGTTCGCCGACCAACGCCGTGCATTTCAACGCCTTCTTCTGCCTGGCCGGGGTCTTCCTGATGCTCTTGGAGGTGAAGGTCATCCTCTCGATTCTCACCCTGACCACCTTCTTCATCTTCTGGACCTTCGGGCTGTCCACGATGCTCCTGCCCTACCACAAGCCGCACATCTACGAGCGCTCTCCGGTGAAGCGCGAGCTCTTCGGCGTACCGGTGCTGTCCATCCTGGGCGGCTTCACGTTTATCGCGGGCTGGTTCTTCATCTACCTGGCCCTGCGCAACTTCGACCCGCTGGTCATGTTCTGTTTCATCGGGGTCATGGTGGCCGGGCTCGTGATGTACCTCGTCCAGCAGGCCAAGAACAGGCGGGAGGGCGTGGACGTGAACAAGATTTACGCGGAGATCCCCCCCGAGTAGGCGACGCTCCGCCCAGGGCAATATCTGTTAAAAACGGGCGGGTCGAGTGGCCCGCCCCGACCTCAACGAGGTGAATCGAACCCATGCCCCGCGTCTTTTTCTCCGTGGACGTCCACGGCGCCGAGAGCGTCTGGCGCAAGTGGTTGCGCGTGCCCGAGCTCTACGACGCAGACGCTCTGCTTCTGTGCGGCGACCTGACCGGCAAGGCGCTGGTGCCCATCATCGAGCAGCCCGACGGAACCTTCGACGCCTTCTACTTCGGCAAAAACTGGAACCTGGCGGCCGGCTCGGAGATAGACGAGATGGAGCGCCGGATCAACGACGCCGGGGCCTACACCCTGCGCTGCACCACCGACGAAGTCGCGGAGCTCCAGAATAATCCAACCAGAGTCGAGGGGATTCATACGGGGAAAATCCTCGACCGGATGGAGCGTTGGCTGAAGATGCTGGTCCAAAAGATTGACCTCGGCCGGGTGGACGTCATCGTCATGCCCGGCAACGACGACGACTTCGGCGTGGACGAGGTGATAAAATCCTTCGGCGACCGGGGGGTCGTGTGGTGCCTGGACGGGCCGGTGGACCTGCTGGGCATCCCCATGGTCAGCCTGGACTACGTCAACCCCACCCCCTGGGACACGCCGCGGGAGGATTCCGAGCGCGGCCTGGCCAAACGCATCGACAGGCTGGTCAAGATGCTCGACGACCCGTCGCGCTCCATCTTCAACTTCCACGCGCCGCCCAAGGACACGATGCTGGACCTCGCCCCGGAGCTGGACGCCACCAGGAAGCCGGTGACCGTGGCCGGGCAGGTCAACTTCGTCCACGTCGGCTCGGCGGCCGTTTACGAGGCCATCGAGAGGCACCAGCCGCTCCTGGGACTCCACGGGCACATCCACGAGTCCTACGGCCACGATAAAATAGGGAAAACGCCGGTGGTCAACCCCGGGAGCGAGTACGGCGAGGGCATCCTGCGGGGGTACATCATCGAAATCGAGGGCGGGACCGTGACGAACCACTGGAAGGTGGAGGGGTAGCGAGTGGAGAACGGACTCTCCAGTCCGTTGAATCGGAGAACCCGCGCTCCACGGACGT
>CAZNZF010000015.1:22726-27698 GCA_964577465.1 uncultured bacterium
GTGGAGAACGGACTCTCCAGTCCGTTGAATCGGAGAACCCGCGCTCCACGGACGTAACGAAAAGGAGGCTCTCGTCGCTAAACAACACCCCATCCCCTTCGTCCCCGAGGGCGCGGAGCTGACCGAGGATGTCCTGGCCGAGCAGGAGCGGCGGTTCATGGAGCTCCTGGAGGAGCTTACCGCCGCGGCACAGAGGCACGGCGCGGTGATGCGGGTCATCGGCTCCCTGGCCTTCCGCATCAAGTGCCCGGACTACAGGCGCGTTTTCTACGCCAACCGGCGCTACCTGACCGACGTGGACTTCGTGGCCTACTCGAAGCAGGTGGACCGGGTGCAGGACGCCTTCTGGGAGCTGGGCTGGGAGGAGAACCAGACGGTGCTGCGCCTCTTCGGCGACAAACGCCGCATCTTCTACCATCCCACCGAGCCGGTGCACTCCGACGTGTTCCTGGACAGGCTGCGCTTCTGCCACGAAATCGACTTCCGGGGGCGGCTGGAGCTGGACTCACCCACCATCACCCCGGCCGACCTCCTGCTGGAGAAGCTGCAGATCGTCGAAATCAACGAAAAGGACCTGGTGGACGTGCTGGTGCTTTTATCCCAGCACGAGGTGACCGACGGGGCCGGTGCGGTGGACGGCGCCCGTCTGGCGAAGCTGTGCGCCGGGAACTGGGGCTGGTGGCGTACGGCGACGATGAACCTGGATAAGTTGAAAAATTTCAGCGAGCAGTACCTGGAGCCCGCCGAGCGGCCGAGGGTCCGGCAGCGTCTGGACAGGCTGCGGGAGCTCATCGACGAGCGGCCGAAGGGCTTGGGGTGGCGCGTAAGGAGCATCTTCGGCGACCGCCTCCGCTGGTACGACGAGGTGGAGGAGGTCGAACGAGGATGAGCCTAAGATTAAAAGGAAGGCGATGAACGGTTACGAAGATTCCACCTTGAACGACCTGGTCGGGGCGGTGGTCGCCGACCCGGTGTGGAGCCCCGAGCGCTCCAACGCCTCCCCGGCGCGCATCCGGGAGGTGCTGGGGCTGGTGTACGATGACGAGGCCGAGGCCGGGCGCGTCTACAGTAGATGCTCCCAGGCGGCCGGACCCGTGCCCGACGAGAACGCGCCGCTCTCCGACGCCGCGGGCCTGCGGGTGGCGGCGGCCCTGGTCGAGGAGCCGGACGAAACCCGGCTGGAGCGGGTCGCCGAGCTTCTCCGGCTATCGGAAATAGCCACCGACGAGGTCATCCGCCTGCACCGCGCCTATAAGATTCCGGTCTCCCACCTGGAGGACGACCTGCTGCCGGTCCGGGGCGAGGGGGCGCTGGTCTGGGACTCCCTGGGCCGGGAGTACGTGGACCTGGACGCCAACTACAGCGCGACCAACCTGGGCAACGCCAACGAGGCCGTTGCCCGGGGGCTCTACAATCAGGCCAGCCTTTTAATCTCGCAGAAGGAGGACCGCATAGGCGTGGCCCGGGCAAGATTCCTGCGGGAAATTATGCCGATGATGCCCGGCGACCTCCACCACTTCTACTGGCAGAACTCGGGCGGCGAGGCGGTGGACAAGTCCCTGAAAATCGCCAAGGCCTACACCGGCCAGCGCGGCGTGGTGGCCTTTACGGGGGGATTCCACGGCCGGACCCACGGCGCCGTGGCCGTCACCCACAACGAGGCCTACCGCCGGCCCTTCGGCCTCCACGAGGAGGACTGGGTCCACTTCGCCGAGTGGGGTGACCTGGCGGCCGTGGAGAGGCTGCTCGACGCGGGGAAGGCCCGCATCGTCATCCTGGAGCTGGTCCAGGGCGAGGAGGCCGGCATCCGCCCGGCGACCTCGGAATTCGCCCGGGGCCTGCGTGAGCTCTGCGACACGCACGACGCCGTGATGATAGCCGACGAGGTGCAGACCGGCTTCGCCCGCGTGGCCGCCGGAGAGGGCCAGTGGTTCGCCTCCCACCGCTACGGCATCGTCCCCGACATCATCACCATCGGCAAGTCCTTCGGCGGCGGCTACCCCGTCACCGCCGTGGTGACCGGTGAGAAAATCGCCCGGGCGATGAAACCGGGCTACGACGGCTCCACCTTCGGTGGCAACCCCATGGCCATGACCGCCGCGTTAATCGCCACCCGGCAGATGCGCAGCCTGGACCTGCCCACCCGCGTGGTGGAGCTCTCCGCCCGGTTCGGGGACGGGTTGGAATCGATAAAGAAAAAACACGACGTCGTCGGCGAAATCCGCGTCGTGGGGCTGATGCTCGGCATCGACCTGGACAGCCACGAACGGGTGGCCGAGGTCCAGCGGCGGATGCAGGGGCACGGTGCCCACTCCTCCCTCTCCACCGGGAGGACCATGCGCTGGCTGCCGCCGCTGGTAATCACCGAGGAGCAGGTGGAGACGGTCCTGGCGGCCTTCGGGAAGGCGCTGGGGGAAATCGAGAGATAGCGGTCCCGTAACCCGCTGGCCCGGCCCCCTTCGAAGCCGACGCCCCGGGATTCGTATCGACCGCTGGCTATACAGAAGCGGGCTTAAGACCCGTTACCTCTCATGGCCGAAAACCGCGACCAGCTCATCCGACTGCGCCGGGCGCTCCACCGCCGGCCCGAGCTCTCCGGGGAAGAGGCGGAGACCGCCCGTACCGTCGCCGAGGCCCTGAAACGATTCATGCCGACGCGGGTGATAACCGGGCTCGGCGGTCACGGCGTAGCCGGTGTTTTCGATTCGGGTGAAGACGGCCCGACGGTCATGCTGCGCGCCGAGCTGGACGCCCTGCCCATCGCGGAGACCGCCGATTTCGAGCACCGGAGCCGGACTCCGGGCGTGGGCCACAAGTGCGGACACGACGGCCACACGGCCATCCTGGTCGGGGTGGCGGCGAGGCTGCCGGAGATGCTCCCCGACCTGAAAGGCCGGGTCGTGCTGCTCTTCCAGCCCGCCGAGGAGACGGCCCGGGGGGCAGAGGCGGTCCTGGCCGACGAAAAGTTCACCGAGCTCAAGCCGGATTACGTCTTCGGCCTGCACAACCTGCCCGGCTTTCCCGAGGGCTCGGTAATCGTGCGCAAGGGTGTATTCGCCGCGGCTTCCCGGGGCTTAACCGTCCGGCTCACGGGCCGCACCTCTCACGCCGGAGAGCCACAGCACGGGACATCACCGGTCCTGGCCATGACCTCGCTCATCCACGCGCTCATGGACCTGCCCCGGCGGTATGCTTCCCCGGAGCAGGCGCCGCTGGTGACCGTCATCCACGCCAGGCTCGGCGAAATCGCCTTCGGCACCTCCCCCGGCTACGCCGAGGTGATGGCCACCCTCCGCTCTCAAAGTGACGAGGAGCTGGAGGTCATGGCCCGCCGCGCCGAAGAGCTGGCCGAGGGCGTCGCCCGGACCCACGGCCTGGGGTGCGGGACCGAGTGGGTGGAGAGGTTCCCGGCCCTGGTCAACGACGACGGCTGTACGGACGTCGTCGAGCGGGCGGCACAAAAAATGGGAGCAGAGATAATCCGACCCTCCTCCCCCTTCCCCTGGACCGAGGACTTTTCGTATTTCCTCGGAAAAATCCCGGGCGCCTTCTTCGGGCTGGGGGCGGGCGAGGACCATCCGCAGCTCCACAGCCCAGACTACGACTTCCCCGACGGGATAATTCCCCGGGGCGTGGAGATGTTCGCCGGAATCCTCACCGACGTCCTCGGGGGATAAACCGTGAAAAGCACGTCGTACATCGAGCTCGACCGCAACGCCCTCCGTAAGAACGTCAAATACCTGCAGAAGCGAATCGGGTCGGCCCGCTTCTGCTCGGTCGTCAAGAGCGACGCCTACGGGCACGGGATAAAGGAGTTCCTGCCCCTCGTCGAGGAGTGCGGGGTGGACTTCTTCGCCGTGGCCGACGCCTTCGAGGCGGAAAAGGTCCTCGGGGTGAAGCGGCCCGGAACCCACGTGATGATAATTGCCATGCTCGACGACCACCACCTGGAGTGGGCCGTCGAGAACGACATCTCCTTTTTCGTCTTCGACATGGACCGCCTCCGGGGCGCGGTCCGGGCGGCTAAGAGGGTGGGGCGGCCGGCGCGCGTCCACATCGAGGTCGAGACCGGCCTTAACCGCACGGGCTTCGAGGATTACGAGCTGAACGAGGTGGCCGACCTCGTCGTGAGGAACCCCGACTCCGTCCGGGTTGACGGCCTCTGCACCCACTACGCCGGCGCGGAGAACGTGGCCAACTACCGGCGGATAATCGACCAGTACGGCCTGTTCAAGAAGAGGGTCAAGTGGTTCGCCGACCGCGGCATCCGGCCCGCGTACCGCCACACCGCCTGCTCGGCCGCCGCGCTCACCTACCCCCAGACCATCATGGACATGGTCCGCTTCGGCATCGCCCAGTACGGTTTCTGGCCCAGCAAAGAGACCCGGATGTACAACCTCCTCTCCGACGACACTACGTTCAAGGTAGACCCGCTGCACCAGGTGCTGTCGTGGAAGAGCCGGGTGATGAGCGTCAAGTCTGTGGGCCAGGGGAAATTCGTGGGCTACGGCACCTCCTTCCTGACCAACAACGACATGAAGCTGGCGGTCATCCCCGTCGGGTACTTCCACGGCTTCAGCCGGAGTCTGAGTAACCTGGGGCACGTGCTCATCGGGGGGTGCAAATGCCGGGTGGTGGGGATGGTGAACATGAACATGTTCATGGTGAACACGACCCACGTCCCCGGGGTGAAGAAGGGGGACGAGGTGGTGCTCATCGGGAAGCAGGGCCATCAACACATATCCGTCGCCTCCTTCTCCGAGCTGTCCAGCTACGTGAACTACGAGCTGTTGACCCACCTGCCGTCCGACATACCCCGCCGCGCGGTCGGCTAGCCCCCAAAGAATCGGCGGGGAAAGGATGTGCTTCGCTTAGCCCGGTTCGCCGGGGGCGTAGCTCGCTTCGCTCGGTTCCCCGCCCTACATTCAGAACCGCGCAATTGCCGTAGGGGCGACCCTCTGTGGTCGCCCGC
>CAZNZF010000016.1:0-1776 GCA_964577465.1 uncultured bacterium
CGGGGACTAAAGTCCCCGCCCTACATATAGGCACCCTGAGGTGGACGACCGAACATCCGACGTAGGGGCCGACCGACGGCGCGCCGTTTAGGTCGGCCCGCCATTCCTTTACGACATCAGCTCGCAATCATTGTCGGATTTATTCCAGCTCGACCATCCCCCCCGCGTCCAGCCGCAGCCTCCGGTCCGCCAGGGCGCCCACCCGTTCGCGGTGGCTGATGACCAGCACCGCCGCGTCGGGCAGCCTCCTCCGCACCACCTCGATTAGTTTCCGTTCCAGGTCGGCGTCCACGTAGCTGGTGGTCTCGTCGAGGATTAACAGCTCGGGCCGGTGGAAAAGCGCCCGGGCCAGGGCCAGCCGCCGCCTTTCGCCGCCCGAAAGCTCCGGCGCCCCGGAGGTCAACTTCCGGTCGAAATCCCCCAGGCCGACCTCACGCAGCATTGGGACAAGGGGCTTAAGCCCCTTGCCTTCTCTATCACCCGTCGCGTCGGGATAGGCCACCGCTTCTTCGAGTGTGCCCGGCAGAAACTCCGGCTCCTGGTCCACCAGCGCGGTTTTCAGACGCCAGGGACCGAGGCCGTAATCGGTGAGCGGCTTTCCGTCCAACTTCAGTACACCCCCCGTCGGCTCGTACAGCCGGCACAGGACCCGCGCCAGGGTGGTCTTCCCCGCGCCGGAAGGACCGGCGAGGTGGACCAGCTCCCCCCGCCGCAGCTCGAAATTCAAATTTTCGAAAACCTCGGCCCCGTCGGGGTAGGAGAAGGCCAAATTATTGGCTTCCAGGACGCGCCACTCCGGCGGCTCCGGCCCGTCCAGGACCTCGTCGGCCGTCCCCCAGAGCTTCGACAGGCGCCCCTGCATCACCAGCGTATCCTGCACGCTCCCCGCGGTGCCGAAAATCCCCTTGAGCGCGCCCAGGAGCCAGACCGTGGCCACCGCCGCCGAGCCCAGGCCGCCCAGGCTCAACCCCTGCGCGCCCACAGGACCGGCGAGCCGGCCTAGGAGGTCCACCCCCAGCCAGAAGGCCGCCCCGATGGCGCAGGCTGCGAAAATCTCCCCCAGCGGACCGGCGAAGAAGTGGAGCTTCGCCTGCCGGAGCATCCCCCGCCGCCTCCGCTCGCCCGCATCGGCGAAGGCGCGGAACTCGGAATCCTGCGCCCCGGCTCCGCGCACCAGCCTCGGCGCGCGCGTGGCGTCCACCGACCGGCTCCAGTATTGCTGATTCTCGGCGAAGAACTCCCCGCTGGCCCGCCGAATCCGACGCATCAAAAAATGCAGCGGCAGGAGGAAAACCGGGACGGCCACGGCCACCACCGCCGCCAGCCGCCAGTCCAGCACCAGGAGGTACACCCACAGACCCGTGGCCTGCAACAGGGAAATCAAAAGGGTGCCGTAGAGCTCGATTATCCCGTGGGAGTAGAGGTCGCAGTCGTAGAACAGGGAGGTCGCCGCCTCGCCGGTCCCCACGGCGTCCAGGAGCGGGATTTTCAACAGCTTGGCGAAGGTCCGGCGTTCCAGGGCCAGGTGGATGCGGGAGCCGAGATTCAGGGACAGGTATTGGACGAAGACCCCGAACCCCGAGCGCAGCAGGAACAGACCGATGAGAAGGAGCGGGATGAACGCCTGCAACCCGCCGGCCTCGGCGAGGAAGCGGTCCACGCCGTAGCCCACGGCCCAGGCCAGAAAGACGCCCAGCCCGGCCTGGGGCAGCCCCAGGAGGTTCAGGGCCACGAGGCGCGCGCGCCAGGGGCGCAGCACCTCCAACGCCAATCTCA
>CAZNZF010000016.1:1876-26248 GCA_964577465.1 uncultured bacterium
GCGGTAGCGGTAGTAGCTCCCCACCACCCGGATGATGTAGCGCCGCGTCTCGTCGAACGGCTTTAGTAATAACCAGATATCGGGGGGCAGCGTTTTGAAAGATGCGACCCAGTGGCGCGCGTTGCCCGGCCCGGCGTTGTACCCGGCCAGCGCCAGCGCCAGGTTGCCGTCGAAGCGGTCGAGCATCTTCCGCAGATAGGCCGCGCCCAACAGGAGCGAATCCGCCGGGTCGCGCAGGTCGTACTCCTCCAGCTTGAGTTCCTTGGCCAGCATCGCCGCCGTGGCCGGCATCTTCTGCACCAGGCCCACCGCCCCGGCGCCGGAGACCGCCCTCGGGTCGAAGCGGCTCTCCTCGCGGGCCAGGGCCAACAGAAGCAGCGGGTCGATGTCGAAGGCCTTCCCCGCCTTTTCGGCGTCCTCGAGGTAAGTCAGCGGGTAGGCGAGGTCCAGGACCCACAGGCCGCCGGGCTCGTCTCCGGCCAGGGCGCCCGAGGCGTACTCGATTTCGGGGCGGACGTCGTAATCGCCCACCTCGTAGCCGCGCCGGGCAAAAGCCAGCGCCAGCCACGCCTGGGCCTCGGAATCGTCGCCGCGATACCGGGCGAGCGCACCGGCGTAGGCGTTGAAGAGGTCGTCGTCGGCCGCGCTCGCCAGCGCCATTAACAGGTCCAGCTCCTCGTCCCCGGGCCGGGAGTACAGGAGGTCGACCAGGCTCCCGCGCGGTGTTACTCCCCCCGACTCCGGTATAATCCACCACGCGACGCCGCGGACGGGAAGCTCGTAGAACGGGTAGGCCCAGTTGTAGGCCGGCGGCACGGAACCGCCTCCCGCCAGTTCCTCCATCCTCGGCCGCCAGTAGGCCACGTGGTGGAGGTAGTCGGGGTCGTCACCGGTTTGGGCGAAGGCCACCGCCGCCCCGGCCCAATCCCCATCCTCCGCGCGGATGGTGGCCAGTCGCCAGGCGGCGCGCGCCCGCTCCTTACCGGAAAGGCCACCGGCCAGCGCGTCGGCATACAGGCGTCCGGCCTCCCGGGGGTCGGTGGTGCGCCGCAGGTTGGCCCGATAGAAATCCGCCTTGGCCACGGCCTCCATCGCATCCCGTTCGAGGTACGTCCCGGTCAGCTCCGGGGGGACCGTCGTCTCCGTCACCCGGGACCAGTGCTCCTCCGCCGCCGCCTTCCGGTCGCGGCTCTGTTCGGTCACCCCGGCGTAGAGACGGGCCAGGCCGGAATACGACGGGTCGTCATACAGCTCGGCATACTGGGCCAGCGCCTGGCGCGGACGGCCGATTGAGTGCTCGTACTCCCCCTTCAGGAGATAGACCGCCGGCGAGAGGGTAAGCCGGTCGATCGCCCGCGCCGCGAGCGCCGTATTTTTGACCTCCAGCGCCAGGGCCGCCAGGCGGGGCAGCTCCACATCGGGGCACCGCGCGAGGTCGCCGAGGAAGACGAAGGCCTCCCGTGGGGCGTAGAGAGCCAGCTCCCAGGCCTCGTCGCGCGAATCCAGCGGCTGCCGGGCCCGGATGAGCCACGCGGTCAGGTCCACCCATTGCGGCGACCCGATCTCCGCCTCGCCCCGCATGCGCTCCAGCTCGTTGCCCAGCCCCCATCCGCCGCCGGATTCCCGCACGGCGGCGAGGTACTGCGGCAGAACGAGGGGCCGCAGCGCGGGGGTCGCAAAGCGCCAGGCCTGCTCCAGGGCCGACCGGCGCAGGTCGGTCTCGTCGTAACCGTCCAGCTCCCCGGCGCGCACCAGGGCGGCGACGGAACCCAGGGCGCCCTCGTCGACCGTTTCCAGCCGCGCCAGCCCCTCATCACGGAAGCCCTCCGCCAGAAGCGCGATGCCGGAGCCGAGCTCCAGGACGGGGTCTTCCCCCGGCGGGGGGAAGCCGTCCGTTGTGAGGCGCACCTTGCCGGAGACGGCCAGACGGACGCGTTGCAGCCGCGCCGGGACCGAATCCAGGTCGGCGAGGAGCCCGTCGGCCAGGGACGGGTCGCCGTCGAAGAGGGCCAGCTGGGCCTCGGCGTACGTGCGCTCCGGGGAGTTATTCGGTAAGTCCGTAGCCGACTCACGGGCATGCTCCGGCGAGCCGGCGACGAGGTACTCCACCGGACCCGGCGCCGGAAAACGCCCGGCCAGGCCCCGGAGCCCCTCGGGCGGGGCGCAGGCCAGGCTAAGGGCGAGAGCGACGCCCGGCAAGTATTTCCGCCATCTCATCGGTGTACGCACCGTCGGCCCCGTGGGTGAAAAGAGGGGAAAGGACCTCGAGCTCGACCCCGCCGCCCTGCGCCGCGTCCAGGAGGACCAGCCGCGCCGGTCGGTCCGGTCCGGGGTGGACCGGGCGCATCCGCTTGGGCTCCAGCCGCCTGGACCGGAGCTCGGTGATTAGCTCGGCCAGCCGCCGGGCCGAGTAAATCAGGGTGAGCGCACCGCCGTCGGCGAGGAGCCACAGCGCCGCGTCCAGGAAGTCGCCCAATCCGCCGAAGACCTCGCGCCGGGCGGCGTCCCGGGCCTCGTCCGGGCTCCGTCGGCCGTCGGAGGGGGCGCGGTAGGGCGGGTTGGCGATGACGCGGCCGAAGCGGCCCGGCTCGCCCAAATCCTCGCGGCGGCGCAGGTCGCCGACCTTCACCGTGAGAGGAAGACCGGTCGCCCGCGCGTTCAACTCGGCCAGCCCGGCCGGGTCGGGCTGAATTTCAATCCCCCAGGCCGCGGGGGATTTCCCCAGGTACAGGACGGCCAGGGATGCCGCCCCGTTCCCCAGGCCGAGCTCGGCTACCGGCCCGTCACCGGGGACGAGGAAATCCGCCAGCAGGACGGCGTCCACGCCGGTCCGCGGACCGGCGCCCGGCTGGAGAAGAGTCAAGCCGCCGTGGAAGAGGGAGAAAATCTCGGTGGAGTTCGCCATTCCCCGGCCCCGAATCGGTTCCGGACTGGATTGTAGCAACGCGGCCCCCGCCCGGCAAGGCCGCCGACCCCTTTGACGGCGAAGAGCCCGCTGTGATAAGCTCACCCCGCTGCAAACGACCCTGCACAAACCCTTCGGAGGGTGATGAGCGACGGCATGATTGAGCTGACGACCCCGCTGACCGAGAAAACGGTCCGCGGCCTGCACGCCGGCGACCGGGTCCGCCTGTCCGGAATCGTCTACACCGGACGGGACGCCGCCCACGCCCGTCTGGTCGAGCTGTTGGAAAAGGGCGGTGAGTTGCCGTTCCCGCCCGAGGGGGCCGTCATCTACTACGTGGGACCCGCACCGGCCAAGCCGCCGCGCCCTATCGGCTCCGCCGGACCGACCACGTCGTACCGGATGGACTCCTACACCCCGCCGCTGTTGAAGGTCGGGGTGCGGGGGATGGTCGGCAAGGGTCTGCGCGGGGAGAACGTGGTCGAGGCGATGAAGAAGTACGGCGCCGTGTATTTCGCCGCCATCGGCGGGGCCGCCGCGCTCATCTCCAAGTCCATCGTCTCCGCCGAGGTCATCGCCTACGAGGACCTCGGTACCGAGGCCATCCGCCGCCTCGAGGTCCGGGACTTCCCCCTGGTCGTGGCCCAGGACTCACATGGGCGCAGCGCCTACGAGGACGGGAAACGGGAGTACCGCACCCTCGAGTCGGCCTGAACCACGTCATCTGAACGCACCCGACCCGGGACCCGGCGACGGGTCCCGTGGTTGTACCGCACCCCGCGGAGGAATCCCTTGGCCCGCTTGCTGTTCCTCGGCGACGTCATGGGCCGGCCGGGACGCCGGGCGCTGAAGGCGCACCTGCCGGAAATCCTCGCCGAATTTTCCCCGGACCTCGTCATCGCCAACGTCGAAAACGCCGCCGGCGGCGCAGGAATCAGCGCCAGGCCGTTGAACGAGCTGAAGGGATTCCGAATAGACGTCTTCACCTCGGGCAACCACATCTGGGACAACCGCGAGGCGTATTCGCTCCTGGAGACCGAGCCGTTCCTCCTGCGGCCGTCCAACTACCCGCCCGGCGTGCCGGGGCGGGGTGTCGCGGTGCACGCCGCGGCGGGGGGAGTGAAAATCGGCGTCGTCAACCTCCAGGGGCGCGTGTTCATGCGCGAGATCGACTGCCCCTTCCGCGCGGCCGACCGGGAAATCGAGACCCTGAAAGATTCCGGCGTGAGCGCCATCCTCGTGGACTTCCACGCCGAGGCCACCAGCGAAAAGGAGGCGATGGGCCGGTATCTCGACGGGCGCGTGACCGCCGTAATCGGCACCCACACCCACGTCCAGACCGCCGACGGGCGGGTGCTCCCCGGCGGGACGGCCTACCTCTCCGACGCCGGGATGTGCGGCCCCACCGGCGGGGTCATCGGGGTCAAGGCCGAGAGCGTGGTGAGGCGGTTTTTGAATGCGCTGCCCTTCCGCGCCGAGCCGGCCGAGGGACCGGTCGCCCTCCGGGGCTGCGTGGTGGACTTCGATGAAAAAACCGGCCGCGCCCTCGCCATCGAGACCGTCGACCGCGGGGACGACGATGGGTAGGCGGATTCTAGTCGTGGGCGGCAACGCCGCGGGGCTCTCCGCCGCCGCCCGGGCCAAACGCGAGGACCCCGGCGCCGAGGTCGTCGTTTTCGAAACCACCCAAACCCCCTCCGTCTCCAACTGCAACTTCTCCTACGTCCTCTCCGGCCGGGTGAATAAACTCACCCGCGTGCTGTCGCATCCACCAAAATACTTTACCGAGCGCGGTATCGACCTGCGCACCGGCGTTAAAGTACTCGAGGTGGACCCGGTCCGACGCCGTGTAAAAACCGAATCGGACGGCGCCTCCGGCGAGGAGAGCTGCGACCGCCTCGTGTACTGCGCCGGCTCCCGGGCCCGCAGGTTGGACGTACCGGGGCGGAACGGACCCGGCGTGACGGCGCTCCACTCCTACGCCGATATGGAAAAACTCGTCGGCGGGCTGGAAGCGAAAAGTGCGGTGGCGGTCGTCGGCGGCGGTTTTGGCGGGATGTCGGTGGCCGCGGCCCTGGCGGAAACGAGAAACGTCGCCCTGATTATCGCCGAGGAGATGCCCGTCCCGGGCCTGGCCGCCGAGTTGGCCGAGGTCGTTAAAAAACACCTGGAGGTCCGGGGCATTCGTTTATTGCCCGGAAGCCGCGTCCGGGGTTACCGGCGCGACGGCACCGGAGGGCTGGTCGGGGTGGAGACCGACTCCGAGGCCGTCGAGTGCGGGTACGCCGTCGAGCTGGTGGGCGTGATTCCCGACGTGGAGCCGCTCGGCGACAGGCTGGAGCTCGACGCGGCGAGCGGCGCGCTGAAGGTGGACGGCCGCCAGTGCACCTCCGAGGACGGCGTCTTCGCCGCGGGGGACTGCGCCACGGTGCGCCACGCCCTCCTGCCGGGGCACCGCTACATCCCCAACGGGGCGCTGGCCAACCGGTGCGGCCGGACGGCCGGGTGCAACGCCGCGGGCGGTTTCTGTAAAAGTCCGCCCGCCCTGGGCACGCGCGCCACCGAGCTCTACGGCCTGGAACTGGCCCAGACCGGGCTGTCCCTGGCCGAGGCGCAAGGCGCGGGCTATGACGCCGTCGAGACTGTTATCGAGGCGCCGCTCCACGCCACCTTCCACCTCCCCCGGGCCGTTCTCGTCTGCTCCGCCGTGGCCGAGCGGGGGACGGGAAAAATTCTGGGCGTGCGCCTTACCGGCCCCTACGGGGCGAATTTACGGATAAACGCCGCCGCCACCGTCATCGCCGCCGGGATGGACGCCGAGGCAGCCTGCGAACTGGATTACGCCTACCACCCATACTCGTCGCCGGTCTGGGACCCGCTGCTGGTGCTCTTCCGCCGGGCGGCCAAAACGTTGAGCAGCCGCGAAGGGTAGCATGAAACGTCGCGCCGGGCTCATCTTTTTTGCTTTATTGACCGTCCTCGCCGGTTGCGGACGGGGCGGGCCCGAATCCGCGCCTACAGGCGGAATCACCGTCACCGACGACGCCGGGCGGACATTGCTGTTCGAGAAAATCCCGGGGCGCGTGGTGTCCACCGCCCCCGACGCCTCGGAGACCGTCTTCGCCCTCGCCCCGGGGAAGCTCGTCGGCCGCAGCGCGTACTGCGACTTCCCCCCGGAAATCGCCGGGCTGCCCGTCGTCGGCGACTTCTCCAACCCCGACGCCGAGCGCATCGCCGCCCTGACGCCCGACCTGGTCCTGGTGACCGGGATGGAGCAGGCCCCGCTCCTGGCGAAGCTCGAATTTCTGGGAATCCCGGCCTACGTTTACTTCCCCGGCTCGGTGGAAGGGCTCGAACGAGATTTTACCGAGCTGGGGCGGCTCCTGGGCAATCCGGCGGGGGGCGAGAGGCTGGCCGCGGAGTTGCGGGGGGCCGTCGCGGAAATTTCCCAAAACACCGCCACCCTGAACCGGCCGAGAGTGTATATCGAAATCTCGGGTGACCCGCCCATGGCCGCCTGCGCCGGAAGCCTCGTCGGCGACCTGGTGGAAACCGCCGGCGGGGTGAACGTCTTCGGCGACCTGCCCCGCCCCTTCCACAACGTGACGCCGGAGCAGATTCTCGTGGCCGACCCCGACGTGGTTCTCCTCTGCGACGGCCTGACGCCGCCGGAGACGGCCGCCCGCCGGACCGGTTGGGAAAGTCTGAGCGCGGCGGCTGCGGGCCGGGTCCACGCCCTCGACCCCGGCCTCGTCACCCGGGCCGGACCCCGGACCGTCCAGGCGTTAGAGCTCATCGCCGACCTCCTCCATCCGGGGGGCGGGTGATGCTGGCCCGGGCCGTAGAGTTGGGCAAGCGAACGGTGGACGGGCTGCTCCGCCTCCTCTACCCGCCGGTGTGCCACGTCTGCGGCGAGCGGCTGACCGAGGAGCTGAAAATCGGGCTCTGCCCGGCCTGCTGGCGCTTGGTGGAGCTTATAAAACACCCGTGGTGCGGCGCCTGCGGAAAACAGATTACGCAGAAAGAGGTCAGCGATCCCCGGGGCGAGAACCTGTGCCTCGACTGCCGCGTCTCCCCCTTCCCGGTGACGATGCGCGGGACGGCCGTGTACACCCAGCCGCTGGTAGGGCTGCTGCACGAGTTCAAGTACGATTTCTGGCCCTCGCTGGCCGAGCAGCTCGGCGACCTCTTCGTCGAGCGGGCGGGCGCCCTTTTCGGCCCCTGGCGGCCCGACGTGGTCGTCCCGGTGCCGCTCCACGTGAAACGGCTGCGCTGGCGCGGGTTCAACCAGAGCCGCCTCCTGGCGAAGCGTGTCGCCGCCCACTGGGGGATTGAATTGGCGGAGCCCCTGGTCCGGGTGCGCAACACGATTCCCCAGGCCACCCTCCCCGTGGAGGCGCGGCTGACCAACGTCGCCGGGGCCTTCGCCGTGAGAGACCCCGCAATCGTCGAGGGGAGGCGCGTCTGCCTGGTGGACGACGTTTCCACCACCGGCAGCACCATTTCAGAGTGTGGAAAGGTGCTGCGCGAAGCGGGCGTGACCGAGGTCCGCGCCTACGTCCTGGCGCGACCGTAGGTCGGAGAAACCCAGCGGTGCCGGTGGTAAAATCGAGGGGCGCGGCTGCCCCGCCACGCCGAGGCGCTTCCCCCGCGCCCGCTACGACGCGCGCTTCGGCGAGGTGATTGAAATACTGCGTTCCAGGGCCGACGGCCTGGGGCGTCATGGGCCGGGCGCACCTGCCGATCAACCGTTAACCCATTCCTGTTGAAAGCTTGACGATGGCGAAGGGTGTGGAACAGGTCCTGGCGTCTTTAAAAAAGTCGCCGTACAAGAACCAGATTACCCACTGGCGGGTCATCGAGGCGTCTCCGGCCCGCTACGCCGACTTCCCCGACTGGCTGCATCCGAAGCTGCGGGACGCCCTCGAAAAGCGCGGCATCGAAAGACTCTACACCCACCAGCGCGAGGCGGTGGACCACGTCCACGCCGGGCGGCACGTGGTCGTCGGCACGCCGACCGCCAGCGGCAAGACCCTGTGCTACAACCTGCCGGTGCTGGACGCCGTCCTGCGCGAGCCGACCGTCCGCGCCCTGTACCTCTTCCCCACCAAGGCGCTCTCCATGGACCAGCTCGTGGAGCTGACCCGCCTGGCCGAGCTCATAGACCCGGGAATAGTCGCCAACACCTACGACGGGGACACGCCGGCCGACGTGCGCCGGAAAATCCGCCGCGGCGGCAACGTCGTCATCACCAACCCCGACATGCTCCACACCGGCATCCTGCCCCACCACACCAAGTGGCTCTCCCTCTTCGAGAACCTGCGCTACGTGGTCATCGACGAGCTGCACACCTACCGCGGGGTCTTCGGCAGCCACATGGCCAACGTCATCCGCCGGCTGAAGCGCATCGCAAATTTCTACGGCTCCAAGCCCACCTTCATCCTCTCCTCGGCCACCATCGCCAACCCCCGGGAGCTGGCCGAGCGGCTGATCGAGGAGAAAGTCGAGCTGGTGGAGGATTCCGGCGCGCCCACCGCGGACAAGCACTTCATCCTCTACAACCCCCCGCTGGTCCAGGCCAACACCGGCATCCGCGAGAGCTACGTCATGCACGCCCGGCGGCTGGCGGCCAAGTTCATCGAGGCCGGCGTCCAGTCCATCGTCTTCGCCACCGCCCGCATCACCACCGAGGTTCTGGTCAAGTACCTCAAGGACGCCGTGGAGACCTCGCCCGACCGGAAGGGCTGGATTCGGGGCTACCGGGGCGGATACCTGCCGAAACTCCGGCGGGAAATCGAGCGGGGCCTGCGGGACCGGACCATCCGCGGCGTGGTCTCCACCAACGCCCTGGAGCTGGGGATAGACATCGGGGCGCTGGAGTGCGCGATTCTGTCCGGCTACCCCGGCTCCATCGCCAGCACCTGGCAGCAGGCGGGCCGGGCCGGACGGCGCAGCGGCGTCTCCGTGGCGGTTTACGTGGCCCGCAACCTGCCCCACGACCAGTACGTGGTCCTCCACCCGGAGTTCCTCTTCGAGCAGTCACCGGAGAACGCCCGCATCAACCCGGACAACCTTCTAATCCTGTTGGAGCACGTCAAGTGCGCCTGCTTCGAGCTGCCCTTCGGCGAGGACGAGGTGTTCGGCGGCGAGAATCTGGGCGAAATGCTGGACTTCCTCGTCGAGGGGGGCCTGGTCCACCGCACCGGCGACAAAACGTACTGGATGGCCGACGCCTACCCGGCCCAGGACGTGTCCCTGCGCAGGCTCACCCGGGACAACTTCGTCATCGTGGAATTGGGCGGGCGGCCCGTCGAGGGTGCCGGGGACCTGGGGGACGAAAAATTCGAGGAGCGCCTCGGACGGTCCGGGGACAACCGCCCCCGCGTCATCGGCGAGGTGGACTACTCCGGCGCCTTCTACCACATCTTCCCGAAAGCCGTGTACGTCCACGACGGCGTGAGCTATCAGGTCGAGGAGCTGGATTTCGCCAACCGCAAGGCGTTCGTGCGTCGGGTGGACTGCGACTACTACACCGACGCCGAGGAGAAGACCGCCGTGCGCATCCTCGACGTCTTCGAGGAGGGCAAACCGGCCGTGGCGCGGCCCTTCCACGGCGAGGTCCACGTCTCGACCAAAGTGGTCGGCTTCAAGAAAATCCGCTACTACACCCAGGAGAACGTGGGCTACGGCGAGGTGAACCTGCCCGAGCGGGAGATGAGCACCACGGCGTACTGGGCGCGGGTTTCGGGCAAGATGCTGGCCGAGCTGCCCTTCACCCGGCACGAGCTGGTGGCCGGGGTCTACGGCGTCAAGTACGCCCTCCACGCCCTGGCGGCCTTCGTGCTGATGTGCGAGATTCGGGACCTGGGGTCGGCCATCGGTGCGGCGCGGGGGGACGATTTCTCCGAGGTCGGTCCCGCCGCGGCGCTCTACGCCGGGGAGGAGCTGGACCTCGCCGTGGACCTGGAGCCGCTGGTCTTCATCTACGACAACTACCCGGGCGGCGTCGGGTTTTCGGAAAAGCTCTTCGCGCTGCACCGGGATTTATGGGCCGGGGCGCTGGCACGCATAGAGGACTGCCGGTGCACCTACGGCTGCCCGTCGTGCATCGGGCCGTCGCTGGAGTTGAGGGGGCCGGAGGGCACGGTCATCCCCGTCCCCCGGCGCAAGGAGGCCGCGCGGGTCATCCTCCGGCAATCACTGGCCCTCCGGGAGAGGAACGGCGGTTCGCCCGAGGACGTAGATTGATAATCCACATCTCCACCGGAGCGGCATGATTCGACGCATTTTACAGATTCTCCTCGTCGGGACAGCGATGTCGGCAGCCGAGACCGGCCTCATCGCCGACTACTTCCCCGAGTGGATGGCGCCGGCCCACTACGACTGCCTCTACACGCCGGTGGACGCCGAGCCGTACACCTACGACGCGAACCGCTGGTATCTCGCGAATCCCGCGGAGCTCGACCAGGTCCACTGGGTGGACACGAACATGGCCTGCCGCCTGGAGGGCGACGCCGTCCAGTTCTACGACTACTCGGGCGGCCAACTCGTCGAACTGCCCCACCGCATCGAGTTTCCCCTGGAGCCCGGGAAGACCTGGACCCACACCACCCCTGAGGGGCGTTCGGCCCTGGCGGTCGTGGCTTACCCGGTAGCCGTGACCGTGCCGTACGGCACCTTCGACGGCTGCTACCAGGTGGCCTTCTCCGAGCAGGGTGTCGGCGCATGGACCGTGGTCCTGGCGCTTAATCGCGGTGTGATAAAGGAGTGGGGCGAGATATACGGCGTGTGCTGCTGGGAGTGTGCGCTGGTATACTACGGCGACGGGACCTCCTGCTCATCCGGCAACAAGCAATCCGGCTGAGGCCCCCGGTGTCCGTAAACCTTTTGAGCTTCAAAGGTTATCTGATGCGAATCCCCCTTGTCGCCGCGTTTATCGCCCTGGCTCTCGCCGGTCCCGGGCGGGCGGCGGAGACCGTCCCCGTAGTCGAGTGGGACGGCCGGCTGGATTACGCCACCGTGGGCTGCCTGGAGGAGAGGCTGGACGAGGCGGCGCAGGACGGTGCGCCCGCCCTCATCTGGCGCCTCGACTCCTCCGGCGGCGAGCTGGATGCCGCGCGCCGGATAATCGAGCTTCTGCGGGCGAGCCCCCTGCCGGTGGTCATCTGGGTCGGACCGGGGGGAGCCGTGCTGGGCGACGAGGCTATTCCGGTGGGGCTGGCGGCGGCCGGGCTCTTCGGGAGCGAGGGCTCGCGGTTCGGCACCGGCCGCCCGATCAGCGTGACCGAGGGACAACTCTCCGAGCTGGAGCCGCGCAACCGGGCCTACCTGGACGATTTGGGTGCCCTCGCCGCCGCGGAGGCGGAAAAATCCTCCTACAACGAGGGATGGGCCGCACTGTTGGCCCGGGGGCTGGTCTCGCTCTCGGTCTGGGAGCTGGAAACCTACAACGTCGGGGACGGGCCGGCGGAAAATCCCAGCGAGCTGGTCCGACATCTCGACGGCCGTCCGCTCAACCACCCCGGTCACCCCCGCTTCGACACGGCGGGTTGGGTCCTGCACGAGATAGACACCGACGTCCTGTGGGACGTGCTCTCCTTCATCGTCAACCCCAACGTGGCCTTCGCCCTCTTCCTCTTCGCCATGTTCGCCTTCGCCTTCACCGCCACCAACCCCGGCGGGTTCTTCACCCCGGTCATGGGTACCGTCCTTTTACTGGTATCCCTGTTGGCCTTCGACTACCTTCCGCTCGGCTGGCTGGGCCTGTTGCTCGTGGTGGCCTCGATGGTTCTCTTCACCCTGGAGGTGCTCCTGGGCACGAAGGGCATCCTGGCGATCCTCGCCCTCGGTGCGCTCTTCGTCGGCGGGCTGACCTTCTACCGTATCGGCACTACGAGCGTGTCCCTGGTGGTGCTGGTGCCCTCCCTGGCGGTCACGGGGGTGTTTTTCCTGATAGCCGTCAGCGGCGGGCTGGTGGCCAAGCTGCGGGCGAAAGCCATCGGCTCGGGGGAGCTCATCGGCGAGCTGGGCGTCACCGCCTCCAACTTCGGCAAGCGGCGCCGCGGCAAGGTGAGGCTGAAGGGCGACCTCTGGCCCGCCACCGCTCTACAATCCCTCGAGCGGGGAACCCACATCCGCGTCCGGGGCATCGAGGGGGTGCACCTGCTGGTCGAGCCGCACATCGAGCAGGACCAGTCCTGAGCCGTCGTCGGACGTGGAACAAGGGGTTTAAACCCCTTGTCTGACCCGCGGGCCCCTCTTTTTTTATATCGAAGATTGGCTCAGGCTGCCCGGCCTTTTTTCCCCCTTTTAAAGAAGGCGACGAACATCCCCACCAGCGGCGCCATTGCCATGAGCATCAGGGTCACCGCCACGTTGAGCCTCGCCTCCCCGGCCAGGGAGAAGAGGAAGAGGGCCGCGCCCGACGCGATGGGGACGAGGAAGAGCCAGCGGACGAGCGTCACCCCCACCGGGCGCCGGAGCAGGACGAGCATCCCCAGCGCGATCATCCCGCCGCCGACCAGGACCAGGTCCGCCCATAAAAACCAGAGGGATCCCGCCCGGCCGAGCTCGACCGTGTAGATGAGACCGGACGCCCGGCACAGACCGGCGAAGATGGCCAGGAAACCTACCGCGACGGCGGTGGAGGAGGAGAGGTCGTCTCCGGGAGCCCCACGGCGCCTGGCAAGGAGATCCTGCTGCCGGCCGGCGAAGCGGAGCATCCGCTTGTGCGTCCCCACCAAGGCGCCCAGGAAACCGAGCCCCAGGCCGATGTAGGTGAAGACCGTGTCGTAGGCGCCCAGGAAGGTGTCGTCGGCCATCTCCCCCAGGACGTACCCCACGAAGACGGCGAAGCCGAAGTTGAAGGCCAGGGAGAAAGTCAGCTTGACGTAGCGCCAGACGTCACCCCAGGGGCCCTGGTCGGTGAAGACCTCGTCGTCGGGCTCCTCGCCCTTCTTCTTCCTCTGCGGATTGCGGGTCAAAGGTGCTCCTCGGGTTCGGGTCAGGAACGGCGGAACCAGCGTCTGACTTGGGATTCGGACAGCTCGGCGGTGGTCGGCCGCCCGTGGGGGCAGGTGGACTTGTTGGGCGAGGCCAGAAGGCGGCGCACGAGGCTGAGCATGTCCTCCCGCGTCAGCCTCTGTCCGGCCTTGACGGCGGCCTTGCAGGCGATGGCGCTCCGGGTGAGGTGAATGCGCTGGGCCAGGGGGGCGTCGTCCCCGATGCGGGCCAGCTCGGACATCACCTCGACCGCTACTTGCTCCTCCTCGCCGGCCTCGACGAACTCGGGCACGGACATGACCCGGAAGGCGGAAGCGCCCGCCGTCTCCACACGAAAACCGTATTTTACCAGAAGCTCGAGATGTTCGGAAACGCGGCCCGCATCCGCCGCCGAGAGCTCGACTCGGGGCGGCAGGAGCAGCTCCTGGCTGGGGACGGAACCGCCCCCGTCGTACCGGGCGAGCTCCTCGTAGATGACCCGCTCGTGGGCCGCGTGCTGGTCGATGACCAAGAGGCGGTCGGCGTACTCCACCAGGATGAAGGTCTCCGCGAACTGCCCCCGGACCTCCCAGGGCGCGTCCTCGTACAGGGGGAGCGCGGCCTCGGTGGAGAAGCTCATCTGCCCCTCGGGGAGCGGGGAGCGCGGCAGGGGGCCCATCGGTTCGCGGACCGAGGTTCCGGGTCCCTCGCCGAAGGGCACGTCGTCGGGCTCGTAGGCTTCCCGCCGACCGGTGGAGGGGTAGGGCCGGCGGTCGATGGGTTTACCGGGCTCCCCCCCGGCCAGCGGCATCGCCGCGGTGAGGTCCACCCCGGCCTCGCTTAACGACCGCGCAATCCCGGCCTTGACCAGACGCCGGACGGCGCCCTCGTCGGCGTATTTGACCAGGGATTTTGCCGGGTGCACGTTGACGTCCACCCGGGGACCGGGGAGGTCGAGGAAGACGACCGCCTGGGGGAACCGCTGGATCGGCGTGATTCCGCGGCAGGCGCCGGTCACCGAGTCCACCACCAGCCGGTCGTCCACCGGGCGGCCGTTCACGTACACCAGGATCCCGCGGCGGTTCGGCCGGTGCAGTATATTTGGGTGCCAGATGACCCCGCGGACCGCGCCCACGCCCGGGCTCTCGTACTCGATGCGCTCCCCGCCCCGGACGGATTTCCCGAAGTAGTCCAGCACCCGCCGGTGCCCGTCGGCCGGGGGAAGGGCCAGCACGGTCTTCCCGTCGGCGAGGAGGTGGAAGGCGGTCTCGGGGCGGGCCAGGGCCATGCGGGCGACTACGTCCACGCAGGCCGCGCGCTCGGCGGTGTCCGTCTTGAGGAACCTGCGCCGGGCGGGCACGTTGTAGAACAGGTCGCGGACGACCACGTCGGTCCCCACCGGGGCCCCGGCCTCGCCGTGGCGCAGGAGCCTGCCGCCCTCGTACACCACCTCCGTCCCCCGGTCACGGTCGCGGAAGCGGGTCAGGAGGCGGACGCGCGATACGGCGCCGATGCTGGGCAGCGCCTCGCCGCGGAAGCCGTAGGTCCGGATGAGCTCCAGGTCCTCGAAGCGGTCGATTTTGCTGGTGGCGTGGCGCTTGAAGCAGACCACCGCGTCCTCGGGGGTCATCCCGATGCCGTCGTCGGTGACGCGGATGAGGAACCGGCCGCCCGCCTCCAATTCCACCTCGATGCGCCCGGCCCGGGCGTCCAGGGAGTTCTCCACCAGCTCCTTGACCACGGAGGCCGGCCGCTCCACCACCTCGCCCGCGGCTATTCTCTCCGCCACGACGGACGGCAGGATTTTGATCATCCCGTCAGGCATCGTCGCCGCCCGGGTCGTACACCTCGTCGTCGGGCACCGGCTGTCCGGCCAGCTTCCGCTCCAAGCGCTCCAGGCGGTACAGGAGCGCCCCCCGCTGCCGGGCGCGGGCGTAAGGGTCGGTCACCACGCGGCCGCACCGCTGGAGCGCCTCCTCGACCAGCCCCCTGGCGCCGGTGAAATCGCGGACGCGGTGCTCCAGGAACTTGGCCTCCTCCTCGTAGGGCCGGGGGTCGTAGGGGCCCCGGCGCAGGTGGTCCCACAGCGTCCGGGCCTCGGGGAATTCCCCGCGGCGCTTGTGGTGGATGGAGAGCTCCCAGCGGGCCCGCCGGTCCATCTCCTCGGGTAGGCCCACGGCGATGGCGGTGGACAGAAGCTCCCCCCGCCGGTCGCCCATCCGGGGCAGCCGGCAGCAGGCATAGAGCTCCGCCGGGTCCTCGTAGCGCTCCAGGGGGTTTTCCGCCAGATGGAGGGCGCGGGCCGCGAGTACGGCCAGGGACTTGATGTCGAACTCGTTATGGTAGAAAACCCGCGCCATGCGTTCAGCCACCGGCGCGCCGCGGAGGTAGGCGAAGTACAGGGCGGGAATCTCCGCGCCGGGAACGTCGTCGGTGCGCTCGAGGCCCATCACCCCGCGCTCCACGTCGGCCAGGGAGCAGCTCCCCAGCCGCGGCTTCCACAGGCGGCGGGCCCAGGATAAAAGGTCCACGTGGGGCGGCTCGAGGTCCAGGAATTCCGGCCGGATTCGGTTTAAAAGAAAGCGCGTCTTGACCAGGGGCCAGTCGAAGGCCTTGCCGTTGTAGGTGACCAGGCCCGACGAGCCGCTAATCGTATCCGCCAGGATATTTAAAAGGCCGCGCTCCGCCCCCGGGTCGTCCAGGAAGAACTGCCGCAGGACGTACTCGTCGCCCTCGAAACGCCCCAGGCCGACCAGGAAGGGGAAGGTGCCGGTGCCGCCGGCGAGCCCCGTGGTCTCGGTGTCCAGAAAGACCGCCCCGGAGAACGCGAAGCCCGCGGGCGGCTCCCCCTCCACCAGGGCGAGATTTTCCGGGGGATGGGCCAGGACCGCGTCGAGGGGGGAGCCGGCGTGGCGCTCTCCGGCGGGAAGGCGGCGCTCGACGATGAACACGCGGCCGAAGGGCGTATTCTCCCAGGCGCCGTCCACCAGCTCCTCGATGGGCGCGCGGACGGACCGACGGACCGGCTCGGCGGGCAGACGGTCCTCGGGCGGCAGACGGCGCCCCTTCGAGGCCAGCAGCCTTCGGAGACGCTCCCTGACCGATTCGGCGTCCCGGACCACCTCGACCTCGGGCGGGGCCTCCGGTTTCCCGGTCAGGTCGGACAGGCGCTCGCGGAGGTTTTTCGGCATGGCGGCGGTCGGGAGTTTGTGGAAATTATGCTTTGGGCCGGCCTCCGGGGCCGCCCCGGCGACTCGGGTAATTAGGCTTTAAAAAAGAGGTGGCTGCTGCTGTTTAGGCGGAGAAAATACACCTAATACAATCCAATTCTGAGGATGTCTTTTTGTGGTGCCGAGGTAAAAATATGTTTCTCTATTTGGAGAACATAATTCGCCTAGAAATTTCTCTTTCACTAAACGTACAGTATCTTCTTCCGAATACTTCGCCCGCAACTTGAGGTAAAGAGCTCCCAATTCCCAATCCGTTATTAATGCTTCATGACCTTTACAATCTTTATCGATACACGAGAATTTGTAGCGGAATTCGTATGGTATTTTCTCTATCTTTCTTACATCTTCCCCAAGAAACTGTTGTCTCATTATTTCAAGTTGCTTGTGATTCCAATCACTGTCTCCCTGCTTACTCGTAATATCATTAATTGTGGATGGTTTAAACGTGCATAATGATATACCTGTTTGTTTTCTTGCTGATTGTAATTCTTCTATACTTGTACAAACAAGTGTATTTAATACTACTTTGCGCCTTTCATTCCAATCTGCAACATCACTAATAATATTCAGAGTGTCAAGCCATGGCGTGAAACTTTCCTTTCGGTGATCTGTTGCTCGTTTGACTTTTACACTGATCCATTGATATTTTTTATATTTTCTATAATCCTCAAGATATCTAAAGGGAATGGGAAATAGGCGGATCCATTCCCCATTGCGATCAACACCAGCAGTACAAACTACCTCTTTAACCTGTGGTTGTGGGTGTGGATAGGTTTTAACAGTTATAAATATCTCCTTTTCTTCCCACATAGCCACAACCTCTCAAATATGTATTACCTCGCAGTTATATTCTGATTCTAAAACTTGTGCAATTACAAAACGATGACAAAAATGAAAATCCCGTTCGAAGCACATCAACGCGGATTTCTTATTAAGAGATGTTTCTAGAACCAGTCTCAAAGCATCTTCATTGGCTGGTATAACTCTCTTTAAATACCATCGAAAAAGGTCTTCTAATGACCATCTACTTGAAAAATTCCTTTTCTCGCGTTCGATACCAAGGGCTCGAAGTCCGATATATGTGATTGAATTCTGTTCTAGACATTCACGGAGTGCTGTTTTTGAGAAGCCCTTTTTCCGCGAAATGGGATTTTTACGCACATCAATTACGCACTCAATCCGATGCTTATTAAGTCTTTTAATAAATGCATCAATGTCATCGGCCTCATAACCGATTGTAAAAAGCCGCGCTTCCGAGGATTGGTTATTACTTATCACCTGATACCACTTTCTGGGGTAGATTCCGGTTGAATCGGTTCCGGTTCTACCGGCTCGGCCGGTTCCCAGACCTCCAGCTCGAAAACCTCGATGGTGTGGGAGCCGGTGTTGGCCAGGTACAGCCGCCGGTTGTCGTAATCCAGGGCTATTCCTTCCGGCGAGAGGAGCGCCGTGCCGTCGTCGGCGGTCACCTCGGTCTCGTAGAGCAGGCGGCCGTTCTCGTGGTACAGGCGGAAGCCGTCGTTCCAGCCGTCGGCGACGGCGATTACCCCCCCGTCGCAGTCCAGGGCGAAGGGCGGGCGGAGGCCGGTGGAAAAGCTGGACAGCACCCGCCCCCGGTAGTCCACGTGAACCACCAGGCCGTCCTGGGTCAGGACCCAGAGCGAGCGGTCGTAATCCATGGACATGTCCGCGACCTCGGTGTGACCGCCCAGGTCGTCGCCCAGGGGGGAGTACACCTGGGTCAGGTTGCTGCGTCCGTCGAACTCGTAGAGCTCCTCCCCGGAGGCTATCCACAGTTCGCCGGCCCAGTTCGCCGCCAGCGCCCCCGGCACGCTCGGCGCGCCGCTGATGCCCGAAAGCGTGTTGTCGTCGCGCTTGAGGCGGCCGGTGCCCACCGTGGCAGGGTAGCTCTCCGTGACGACGAAGGCCGTGGAGACGTCGGTGAACTTGAACACCGTCCCCGCGGAGGGGTCGGCCAGATACACGTCGTCCTGGTTGCTCACGGCGAGGTCGGTGGGGCGGAAGGCCCGCTCGCCGCCGCCGAAGTCGTAGTCGTACTGCTGAATGACCCGCCCGGCGGGGTCGAACACCTGCACCCGCAGGTTGCCCGCGTCCAGCACCATCAGGTCGCCGAAGTAGTCCAGGGCGAGGTCGGTGGGGTTGATGAGCTCGCCCAGGCGGGTGCCGTTGTAGCCCCAGGTGTCGTAGTGGTACACCCCCACCGTGCCCTCGGGGTGCAGGCGGACGTCCTCCTTGCCGGTGAGCCCCCCGCCGCCCTCCAGGGTGAGCTGGCAGGCGGTGAAAAGGAGCAGCGACAGGGCGGCCAGACCCGTTCTTTTCATAGTGACTCCGACGCCCGGAGACGTTCGGTAAAGCTACGCGGCCCCGGCGGAATCAGTTCGCTAAATACCGGCCGGCGATGGGCCCCAGCCGGTGCAGGACCGCCGGGGGGACGTTGGCCTTGTCGGTGACGATGGAGTTCGCCAGGGCCGAGTGGCAGGAGCACTCCGAATCCAAGGGGATTACGGGGACGATGAGCTCGATGAGCCTCTTCGCGTTCTCGGCGTTTTTCAAGAGGTTGGCCACGACCATCTCGGCGGTGACCGTCTCCGCCCCCGTTCGCCAGCAGTCATAGTCGGTGGAGAAGGCGAGGGTGGCGTAGGCGATTTCGGCCTCGCGGGCCAGGCGCGCCTCGGTGAGGTTGGTCATCCCGATGACCGAGACGCCCCAGGAGCGGTACAGCTCGCTTTCGGCGCGGGTGGAGAACTGCGGTCCCTCCATGCACAGGTACGTCCCGCCGTCGTGAGTGTTTAATCCCAGCTCGCGGCACTTGACGACGAGGATTTCCCGCAGCTCGGCGCAGAACGGGTCGGCCAGGCCCACGTGGGCCACCACGCCGTCGGTGAAGAAGGTGTCCTGACGGTGGCGGGTGCGGTCGATGAACTGGTCGGGGACCACCACATCCAGCGGCCGAATCTCCTCCTTCATGGAGCCCACCGCCGAGACGGAGATGACCCAGCGGACGCCCAGCATCTTCAGGGCGCAGATGTTGGCCCGGTAGTTGACCTCGGAGGGCGAGCGGACGTGGCCCCGTCCGTGCCGGGGGAGAAAGGCCACCTCGCGCCCGGCCAGCTTCCCGACGACGACGGAATCCGACGGCTCGCCGAAGGGCGTGCTGACCCACTCCTCACGGGCCCCGGTGAGACTCTCGATCCGGTACAGGCCGGACCCGCCTATGACGCCTATCATCGGCTCCGCCATGAACGCTCCTCGGGGTGGAAACGGTTGTCCTCTCTTGGGGATAGCTTACCACAGTCGGCGGGGCGGTACAACTCGGACGGTTCGACCGGACGCTCGAAACCCAGGCGGCGATGGAACACGGGAGGCCCGTCCCGCTTGACTTTTCACCCCGGTCGAACATAAACTCTTTCGGCTCCTCCCCCCAAACGGAACGCCTCCATGTCGATGGAACCCACCGGCGACGCCCCGGTCAAGGACCGTCTGCGGCACGCCTTCTCCGTCAAGGTCCGCAGCGACCTGCCCCCGGAGAAGGCCGACGAGCTCATCGACCGCATCTGCCGGAAACTCTTCGAGAAGAACCTGATAGAGCCGGCGGTGATGTTCGTCCAGAGCTCCTACCCCATGGCCTACTACGGCAGTCAGGCCATGCTGGTGCTGGAGCCGTTCATCGCCGGGTTCCTGGAGCTGTTCTGGCCCGCCTTTCTCGAGGTCGCCCCCTACGACAAGCTCCAGAGGCTCTTCGAGAATCGGGAGTACGTCCAGCGTTTCCTCGCCCGCATGGACGACTACCTCGACGAGAAGAGGCGGACCAAACGCACGCGGAAGCGCAAACGCTGGCGCTGGCGCTAGGGGGACGGCCGTCTCGCGCGGATGCAGGCGAACCTGCGTAACCGGCCGAGGCCATGGCCGGGCGGGAAGGTGCCGCTCAACGCCACCCGTTGCGCCCACTGCACCTCGGAGCTCCCCCCGGCTTGACCGACGGCGGGCTTGTCCGAGGGGCGCCCGCCCGGTATAATCGCCGTTTGAACACTCGGCATATCAACATCTCCAGCTGAAGGCACACCATTTATGAAGACCATCCTGGCTACGGACTGCGGCTCCACCACCACCAAGGCCATCTTTATCCAACAGCAGCCCGACGGGGTGTACCGTCTGGTCGTCCGGGGCGAAGCGCCCACCACCGTCGAGAAACCGGCCGAGGACGTGACCCGGGGCGTCATCAACGCCGTGAGCGAGGTGGAGGAGCTCTCGGGGCGCAAGTTCATCGCCGCCGACAACACGATAATGGTCAAGAAGGACGCCAAAGAGGGTTGCGACGTTTACCTCTCCACCAGCTCCGCCGGCGGCGGCCTGCAGATGATGGTCGCCGGCGTGGTGAAGCAGATGACGGGTGAGTCGGCCCAGCGTGCCGCCCTGGGCGCCGGGGCCATCGTCATGGACGTCCTGGCCACCAACGACCGCCGCCCGAATCACGTCAAGATCGAGGCCATCCGCCGCCTGCGGCCCGACATCATCCTGCTGTCCGGCGGGGTGGACGGCGGGACGATAAAGCACGTGGCCGCCCTGGCCGAGATAATCGGCGCCGCCGACCCCAAGCCGCGCTTCGGCGTCAGCTACAACCTCCCCGTCATCTATGCCGGAAACATCGCCGCCCGGGAGGTCGTCGAGAAGGAGCTGGGCAAGAAGACGGCGCTCCAGATGGTGGACAACATCCGGCCGGTGCTGGAGCGGGAAAATCTGGGTCCGGCGCGGCACGCCATCCACGACCTCTTCATGGAGCACGTCATGGCCCAGGCGCCTGGCTACTCCAAGCTCATGACCTGGGCCAGGGACACCACGGGGGAGAACATCCCCATCATGCCCACCCCCGGGGCCGTCGGCGAGATTATCCAGACCATCGCCCGCCGGGAGGGCATCACCGTCATCGGCGTGGACATCGGCGGAGCAACCACCGACGTCTTCAGCGTCTTCAAGGGCGAGAAGTACGAACAGACCCACGAGACCGTCTTCAACCGCACCGTCTCGGCCAACCTCGGCATGAGCTACTCCATCTCCAACGTCATGGCCGAGACCGGCTTCGACAACGTCATGCGCTGGGTGCCATTCCACATCGACGAGAAGGAGCTCCGGAACCGGATTCGCAACAAGATGATACGGCCCACCACCATCCCCCAGGACCTCCAGGACCTGATAGTGGAGCAGGCCATCGCCCGGGAGGCGCTCCGGTTGGCCTTCATCCAGCACAAGAGCCTCGCCGTCGGCCTGAAGGGGGTCCAGCGGATGCGGACCATCGCCGAGACCTTCTCCCAGAGCGGGTCGGGCGAGACGCTGGTCGATATGCTGGACCTGGACATCCTTGTCGGCTCGGGCGGCGTCCTGTCGCACGCCCCGAGACGGTCCCAGGCCGCCATGATGCTCATCGACGCCTTCCTGCCCGAGGGCGTCACGTCGCTCGCCGTGGACTCCATCTTCATGATGCCCCAGCTCGGGGTGCTCTCGAAGGTGAACGAGAAGGCGGCCACCGACGTCTTCGTCCGTGACTGCCTGATTCACCTGGGCACCTGCGTGGCGCCGGTGGTTCAGGCCAAGCCGGACGAGAAGGTGGCCGATATCGAGCTCGCCACGGACGACGGGCGCACCGAGACCTTCGAGATGAGCTTCGGCACCCTGACGGCCATCCCCCTGCCCTGGACGGATAAACCCAACGCCACCCTGCGGGCCAATCCGCAGGGGAAGGCCGACTTCGGGGCCGGGCCCGGGAAATCCATCGAGCAGAAAATTACCGGGGGACTGTCGGGTGTCATCCTCGACGCCCGCGGACGCCGGCCTTTCCAACTGCCCGAGGACGACACCCTCCGGGTCAAGAAGCTCCAGGAATGGCAGACGGCCCTCGACTGTTATCCGGCTTATGAAAACAAGTAGCTAAGCTCCGAATACGGAGGACCAACGTGGGACACGCCTATACACCGGGACTGAAGGTCACCGACAATACGACCGTCGTCAAGGAGCGCAAGCTGCCCCTGAAGGGCGAAATCCTGGTCGAAAAGGGCAGCCGCGTGGCCGCCCTGGACGTCGTGGCGCGGACCTTCCTCCCGGGCAACGTCGAGAGTATCAACGTCGCCAACAAGTTCTCCCTCCCACCCTCGGACGTGGACGACGTCCTGTTGGTCAAGGTGGGCGACAAGGTCGAGCTGGACCAGGTCATCGCTAAAAACAAGGGCCTCTTCGGCCTGTTCAAGAACGAGCTCCACGCACCGGTGGCGGGCACCGTGGAGACCATCTCCACCGTCACGGGGCAGCTCCTGCTGCGCGAGCCGCCGCACCCGGTCCAGATAAACGCCTACATAGACGGCATCGTCAAGGATGTCATCCCCGAGGAGGGGGTGCTCGTCGAGACCCGGGGAGTCTTCATCCAGGGCATCTTCGGCGTCGGCGGCGAGGCCCACGGCGCCATCCACCTGGTCGTGGACTCGGCCGACGAGACCCTGACGCCGGAGGCCATCGGCCCGGAGTGCGAGGGGAAAATCGTGGTCGGGGGAAACTTCGTCTCCAACGCGGCGCTGGCCAAGGCGCTCGAGGTCGGCGCCGTGGGCGTGGTCGCCGGCGGGTTCGACGACTCGGACCTGAAGGATTTCCTGGGCTACGACCTGGGCGTGGCCATCACCGGCCACGAGGACAAGGGAATAACCCTCATCGTCACCGAGGGCTTCGGCAAGATCCGCATGGCGCAGGGGACCTTCGACCTGCTGAAGAGCGTGGAGGGCCGGATAGCCCATATCAACGGCGCCACGCAGATTCGCGCCGGCGTCATCCGCCCCGAAATCATCGTCCCCCACGCCGAGGGCGGCGCTCCGGAGAAGAAGACGGAGGAAGAGGGGGAGCTCAAGAAGGGGACGCCGGTCCGCTGCATCCGCGAGCCGTACTTCGGCCTGTTGGGCAAGGTCACGGAACTGCCCGTGGAGCTGACGGAGCTCGCCTCGGAGACCAAGGTCCGCATACTCAAAGCGAAACTGGAGGACGGCCGCGAGGTGACCGTCCCCCGCGCCAACGTGGAACTCATCGAGAGCTGACAGCGCGCCGGAATCGTCGTTCAACGGGGGCCGTCGGCTCCCGTTTTTTACTTGACAGAGTGCGATTCGAGGCATACTTTTAGGTAGTAAAAGTGGAACCAGAAAAAAGCATCAGATATTTACGACATCCGCCCGGCTGGCCCGATTGGTGGCCCGGCGACCCCTCCGACCCCTGCCGCGTGGACTGGTGGCAGCAGCTTGGCCCGGTCGCCGATGCGGTCGACTCCGACCCCTGCCGCGTGGACTGGTGTCCGCCCGACGACTGGCCCGAGGAGTTGCCCGAGGACGTGCCCTACGCCCACGACTATATGACCCTCGAGATTGTCATTGACGACGGGGGAACCTGGGACGAGAGGTGGGATGCGTATATCCCGGACAGGGGAAGATGGATTCAGTAGCGTTGAATGTCTGATTCACACAGGAGGTTATATGCGCTGGGTGTTACTTGTGATACTTGTACTCGCCCTGCCTTCAATTTCCGGCGTAAAGGTGGCGTTCTTCCTGGCGGACCCCGAGGATTATTGGTCGGCGGCGCTCGCCTACTTCAACGCGGACCCGCGCTTCGATATGGTCTTTTTCCTCGGCTGCGGCGGACTCACACCCGAATTGTCCACGTTCCAGTCTTTCGATGTCGTTTTTTACGGTGGTTGGACACCCTATTTTAATCCCGAGCTCTTCGGCGACAGGCTGGCGGACTACGTGGATTCCGGCGGCCACGCCGTCGGAATAACCTTGGGCATGCTCGCCGGCCTCTGGACCTACGGAATAACCGGCCGCTGGGAGGAGGAGGGCTACTGCCCCTACAGACGAACGCTGGAAGATTGGTGTTTTTTCTTTGACGACTTGGTCATTGACAACCCCGAACATCCGATTTTTGACGGCGTTGGCTACGTTCACGATTCATGCTACCGTATCTACTGCGATTTGCGAGCGGGGGCGGCGGAGCTCGCCCATTTCTCCACCACCGGCGGCGTGGCGGTCAACGCCGACCAGACGGCGGTCGGTATCAACATCGAGGGGGCCGACTTGTTACACTGGACCGGGGACGGTTATCTCATCATGGCCAACGCCGCCTGCTGGCTGGCCGCCCATTCCGACGTGCGGGAAATATCCTGGGGCCGGATAAAGGCCGAATTCGAGTAATTCACCCTTCTATCGCCGCAAA
>CAZNZF010000017.1:0-12733 GCA_964577465.1 uncultured bacterium
GTAGGGCGGGGATTACCTTCGGTCGCAGTTATCAATCCCCGCCACGTTTTTTATACACGCACCCGTATTTGCGATGACGTAGGGCGGCCCCTCCGTGGGCCGCCGCAAATTGCGATGACGTAGGGGCGGGTGTCCACACCCGCCCGTGCCCAAAATGTAGTTTTACCCCTCACCCCATCCCTCCCCCCAAAGGAGAGGGGGATGCGCTACCCGCTGAAGAGCTTGTCCAGGCCCTTCCACAGGCTGTAGCTCGAGGTGATGAAGATGAGGCAGCCGACCAGAATCAGCATCACCTTGGGAGGGACCTTCTTGCAGACCCAGGCGGCGAATGGGGCGGCGATGACCCCGCCGCCCAGGAGGCCGACGATGACGGGCCAGAACTCGGTGAAGCCGACGATGGACACGAAGGTCACCGCCTGGGCGACGGTGACGAAGAACTCGGCGGTATTGACGGAGCCGATGGCGTAGCGCGGCTCGTGGCCGCCGCCGACGAGGGTGGTGGTGACGATGGGTCCCCAGCCGCCGCCCCCGATGGCGTCGAAGAAGCCGCCGATGGCCCCCAGAACGGCCAGGACGGGGTTCGAGAAGTGCCTGGCCTCCTTTTCCGTTTCCGCCACGCGACGTCCGTTGCGCACCTTCAACAGGATGCGCACCGCCATCACCAGCAGGTACAGGCTGACAACCGGCTTGACGTAGTCCCCGGGAAATTCGGTCAACAGGTACGCGCCGACCACCCCGCTGGCCGCTCCGGTGAAGACCAGCCCCAGGAAGAGGCGCTTGTCGACGTTTTTGAAGGCCAGGTGCGAGATGCCCGAAACCAGGGTCGTCCCGGTCTCGGCGTACTTCACGCAGCTGGTGGCGATTTTGGGTTGCAGCCCCAGGGCCATCAAGAGGCTGTTGGAGCTGACGCCGTAGGCCATCCCCAGGCTGCCGTCGATGAGCTGGGCGATGACGCCGACACCGGCGAAAAGCAGAACCTGTTCCCAGACGGGCAACGTCAGCACGGCGCCTCCTCGAGTCGGGGGGATGCGTGCCTGTTCCGCGGCCCGGGGAAGAGGCCCCGGGGCCGGCGGGATTGTCGTTTTTTAGGGGTGCGGGATGCCCGGTAAAACCCTCCGGGAATGGGGTAAATTACTTGAGTAACTCTATGGGCTAAATGGATTATAGGCCGAAAAGAAAAATAATGCAATAAAACGGTATAGTTAGTCGGGAATGTATAAAATGCGGACTATCATCCGGTTGCCGCTTGTTTTTCAGCCGGCGCGACGGCGCCCATCCCGGGGAGGTGAAATTCTACGCCCGGACCCTCCACCGGGATGGGGGGAAACAGAACGAGGGGCAAAAGCCCCTTACTTCGACTTGGCCATTCCCCGGGACGGGGGAGGCGGAACGGCTCGGGATGACCGGCGAAGCGACCTGGAGGATTCGGCGGATTCCCGGTCCCGTCGACGGTAGGTCTAGACCTCCCGGGGACGGCTCAGAATCATCTTCAACAGGGAGATAATCGCCGGACGCAACTGCCCCTCGGGCAGGGGCACCACCTGGTCGTCCACGCTCAACCGTAAGAGCTGGCGCACGGTGAGGCGGTCCACGGCGTTGGGCTCGTCGTAGTTGGTCAGGGCGAGGATGCGGGGGGCGGCGCTGATGAGCTCCCAGAAGTCCAGGCCGGCCCGGATGCTGGGGAACCGGCCGTGGTCGAGGCAGTCCACCGCCACGATGTACCCGGCCAGCCCCTCGGCTAAAAGATCGAACAGGGAGGGCAGGTCGGAGTTGCTCGGCGCGGCGACCAGCTCCAGCTCCCCGCCCGCCACGCGGTAGTAGCGGCCCAGGAAGCCGTAGATGGTCGTCAGCTCGGAAATCTGGCCCTGGGTCGGTCGGAAGGACTCCAGGAGCGTGAGGGCCAGCTCCGGTTTGTCGGCCAGCACCAGTACCGTTACCGGTTTACCCGGCATTCTCCTCCCCCTCGAGGGTCCGCTTGATATTTTCCAGGGTCTCGGGGTCGGGGCTGGCGGCCTGGATGGCGGCGGTGCGCTGCACGGGCGGGGGCGAGGCGCCGATGCCTATCTCCACCAGCCGCTTCCCCAGGAGGCTGAACAGGGCCCGGGCGGTGCTGAAGCGGGTGAGGTTGCCGGCCATGGTGATTTCGTCGAGGTTGCGCCGTCCGTCTATGAGGGAGAGCACCTTCCACTCCTCCGGCGGCAGTTCGAGCTCTTTCAGGTTCACCACGCCGTCGGCGAGGAGGGGAACCTGCCGGAAGCTCAGGAGTCCCACCCCCAGGTGCAGCATGTCCTCCACCCGGGCCATGCCGCGCAGCACGACCTCGTCGATGCGCAGCTTGACCACCACCTTCGAGCCGGGCGGCTCGTAACCGGCGACCTTGTAGACGAAGGTGCCGTCGGATTCCAGGGAGGAGCGGTAGACCGTTTCCGCGAGCTGGTCGGCCAGGGCCTCCTCGATGTCCGCCCCGGTGACTATCCCCTGCTCCAGCAGGATCTCGCCGAGCATCCGCCGCCCCCCGCCCTGGCTCTTCTGGCTTTGCAGGACCTCGTCGAGCCGCTCCTGGGTCAAGAGGCCGCGCCCGAGGAGGATTTTCCCCAGCGGCTTGCGGTCGGATTCGCTCTCGGCGTAGATGATGCGCCCCGCGTCGATGTATATCTCCGTGTGCCCCTTGGCGCTCTCCACGCTCAACCAGCCGGAGCGGTAGTAGCGGCTGAATATCTCCAGGAGGTCGAGGAGGGGGAGCTCGGCCAGGGTTCCTTGTAGAGCCATTTTATCCGCCTTCTACTTCCGCGTCTTCGGGCCGCCGGCGATCGGCCGCCCGGTCGCAGTAGAGAAAGAGTTGCGCCAGGGCCAGGGCGGTGGCAACCGTCGGGGGCTTGACACCCTCGATGATGAAACGGCCGTCCTTGGTCAGCGCGAGAGACATGGTTCCCAACGCAAAACGGTCGTAGCGCTCGGCGCGCTCGACCGGGGAGAAACCGACGATCTTCAGCCAGCGTTTCAGCGTGCGCCAGCGGGGTCGGACCGGTTCTTCGGGGACGATTTCGAAGTCGCCCTCCCGCCCATCGGAGAATAGCTCCCGAGTTTCGACGGCGAGAGGAACGGCGCCCCACTGGAGGCTGTCGGCGTTGGCCAAGGTTTACACCTGCGAGGCTTAGAGGTTTTTTATTATTGTAGATGGAATACGAGGCGGCGGTCAAGGGAGGGCGGCCTTTCCGCTTGCCGCGGATCGGTCGGGCGGTCGCCGCCTCTTTACCGGGGCGTGAAAAGGGGCCGGACCGGGTTCGGTCGGCGGCCCCCAAACAATGAGACAAGGGGTTTAAACCCCTTGTTCAGTCTCTTCCGGCGGGGAACGGTCGAATCCGGGCGGTCCGGCTCAACTCGTATCGCGCTTCAACAGGTCGGCGAAGGTGGTGGATTCGAGCCTGGTGGCCAGGTCCTCGCGCACCATCTGCCAGAGCCAGCGCAGCCCGCAGGTGTCCTCGCGCGAGCAGGCCTGGTACGCCGTCTCGCTGGCGCAGGCCACCGGCGCCAGGTGACCGTCGAGGGTCCGGATGACGTCGGCCACGTTCACCTCGTCGGGCTGGCGGACGAGGGTGTAGCCGCCCCCCGGACCGCGGCGGCTGTGGATGAAGCCCGCCCGGCGCAGCGAGAGGAGTATCTGTTCCAGGTAGCGCTCCGGTATCTCCTGGCGGGTGCTTATCTCGTCGGCCGACAGGCGGCCGCGGCCGTGATTGCGGGCCAACTCCAGCATGGCCCGGCAACCGTACTCACTGCGCGTCGAAACGTGCATACCTTCCCCGTTTCTCTCTTGTTTCAGACGGGCCCGTAATAACGATTCCCCCCGGCGATGCAGGCGGGACTCGAACCGCGTCGCTTCCGTGCTGCGGACGCCCGATTCGCGTCACTCGGGGTATTCCGATACGTGCGAACGCATAAATCCCAATAGGGATACTAGGCTATTAGGGATTCCCTGTCAAGCGGGAAATGAGAATTTTTTACCGGAGGTCCCGCGAGTCCCCGTAAACCGATTGCCAGACCGTCTACTACCGGCCTGGCAATTTTTTAGTCAACCGTGGACCTACTCCTCGTCGCCGAAGTACCCGTACTCCTCGAAGAGGAGGTTCATCTCCTGGAGGAAGTACTTGTAGGTCTTGACGTAATCCTCCGGTTTCTCGTCGGGCTTGGTGTGCTTCTCGTAGAAGGCGATGGTCAGCGAGCAGGCGATGTCGAAGGGCATGGGTTTCTCCTGTGGTAGGGGGGCAAGGGGTATGAACCCCTTGTCGCCTGGTACTCTCAACCGGCGATAGAAAAGCTCACCCGGCGCGTCCGGGGCCGGTTGTCGAAATCGAGGAGGACCGGCTGCTGCCAGGTCCCCAGCCGCGGCCTCCCGCCGACCACGGCGAAGCTCACCGAGGGGCCCGCCAGGCTCGCCCGGACGTGGGCGTAGCCGTTGCCGTCGCCCCAACGCGCGTCGTGGGCGTACTCCGGTCCCCGGGGAATGAGCGCCTGCAGCACCCTTTTCAGGTCCTCCACCAGCCCCGGCTCGTACTCCACCGTGGTGACGGCGTAGGTGGAGCCCGTGGCGGTGATGGTGCAGACGCCGTCGCCCGCCCCCGACTCGGCGAGGAAGCGCTCCAGGAGCGGCGTCAGATCTACGACGTCGCCGTCGCCCTTCGTCGGGACCTCGTAGGTTTTCTCGAAAAACATGGTCAGCTCGTCGGCCGGGGCTCCATGGGCCACAGGGCGTCCCACTGGGCGATTCCGGCTCCGGGGTAGTAGTGGTTGATGATTTCCTTGTAGGTGAAGCCGGCCTCGGCCATCCCCCGGCTGCCCCACTGGCAGAGTCCGACGCCGTGGCCGTATCCGTGGCCCGAAAGCACCAGCCCGCCCTCGGTGACGCGGGCGATGTCGAAGTACGTGCTCTTCAGCTCGCCGTAACCCACGAGGCGCCGGAACTCGTCGCCCGGCAGCTCCAGCTCGCCCCCCGAGGCCAGGGTGAACACCACGTACCGGACCCGCCCGGTGCGGAGGTTGGTCCGCAGGCGCAGGCCCGTCGGGCTTTCGGAGGTGTAGCCCGCCGCGGCGAGGGCGTGGGCCAGGCGGTCGAAGTCCAGGGTGTACTCCCAGTCGTGGTTGGGGCAGTCGGCGCACCAGTCGCACTCGACCCCGGAGAAGAAGGGCCGCCGCTCGACACCGGGCCAGATATCGTCTATGGCCGCCGTGTGGCCCCCGCAGCAGGCGCTGAAGAAGGTGGTCACGATGCGGCCGCCGCAGGCCAGGACCTCGCCGGCGGTGGCGATCACCGCCTCGTCGGTGCGCGGGTCCTCGGCGAAGTACCCGCCGTAGACCTGGGACGAGGTGTCGGCGCGCAGGTGGAACGGGGCGTCGGGGTCGTCGCTCATGCGCGCCAGGGCGTAGCTCCGGCTCACCACGGCCTGGCTCTTGAGCGCCTCGGCCGGCCAGTTCGCGTACGTCTCCTTGGGCAGGACGCCCCGCAGGTAATCCTCCACCTCGATGCGGTTGACGGCCTGCAGGGTCCCCGTCGTGGTGGAGCGGACGGTGAGCGTCCCGCGGTAGGGCGAGCCCTTGACCGTGACGCGGGGCGGCCCGTCCCCATCCTCCCGGGGCTGTATCCTCACCCACGTGCAGCGCTGCCACTCGCCGTTGACGGCCAGCACGCCGTGCTCGTCGCGCTTGAACACCAGGTCCCAGCCCGCGGGAACGGTGTAGAGCGGCTTGTCGGAGTCGTCGGTTATCACCGCCCCCGAGGGGCAGCTCACCACCAACAGGCCGTCGGTCTCCTGTAACAGGACCCGGAGCTCGGTGGGCGCGGTTTTGAGCGTGCCACCGTGCCCGATTTCCCCGTCGGGCCGGCAGGCGATGAGTAAAATAATAATGAATAAGCCTGCGGCGAGGCGGCGTCTCATTCCCCGTCCTTCGAGGGCAGCGCGCAGTTCTCGTCCAGCCAGCAGCGGGAGGATTCCGCCGCGATTGCCCCGTGCCCCACGGCCACCGCCACCTGTCTGAGGGGGGTCACCGTCACGTCGCCCGCGGCCAGGATGCGCGGGTGCGAGGTGAACATCCGCTCGTTCACGACCACGTAGCCGCCCGGGTCCATCTGGCACAGGCCCTTGACCAGCTCCGAGTTGGGGACCATCCCCAGGGCGCTGAAGACACCGGTCACCGCGAGGGCCTCCGTTTTGCCGGTCTCAACGTTCTTGATTTCCAGCCCCTCCACGCCGTCGGACCCGAGGATTTTTTCCGGGACGTAGGGCAGGTGGAGCGTGATGTTCTTCGCGTTGCGCACTCTTTGCTGGAGCACCGGGACGCCGCGGAACTCCGTCCGGCGGTGGACAAGGTGCACCGTGCGGCACATGCGGGTGAGGTAGAGCGCCTCCTCGAGGGCGGTGTCCCCGCCGCCGACCACGGCGACCTCCTGGTCGCGGAAGAAGTTGCCGTCGCAGGTGGCGCAGTAGGAGAGGCCGCGGCCGAAGAATTTCGCGGACCCCTCCAGCGGGAACGGCCGGTAGTGCGCTCCCGTGGCCAGAATCACCACCCGTGACTGGTGCTCCTCGTCGTAGTCGTCGGTCAGAAGGAAAAACTGGCCCCGGTCCTCCAGTTTTTCGATGTGGGCCTGCTCCACCTCTATTCCCAGCCCCGCGGCCTGCTCGGTGAGCCGCCCCGAGAACTCCATCCCGGTGATGGGCCCCGGCACGCCGGGGTAGTTCTCCAGGGTGGCCGTGGTGGCTATCTGCCCCCCGGCGACGCCGTCGGCGAAGATGACGAAATCCACCCCGCCGCGGATGGCGTAGATGGCCGCGGTGTATCCGGCGGGCCCGCCGCCGATGATTGCCAGCTCGTGGACCTTGCTCACGCTTGACCTCTCCCGGGTTGTGTGTACCTTTTAATTAAGCTAGGTTGCCGTCGATACAACCGGGTCTGATAATCGCCTTAAAATCCCCTGACGATGTAGATGTCCGACTGGCCATCCACCGTCCTGACGAAAACGACGTAATCGTTCCAGGCGCAAATATCCCGCTCAATCCCGGATTTATCTGTTACTCGCGATAAATCACTATGAGTAAAACACCGCCAAATATCAAACTCCCCCTCACGGTCGGATGTGGCGTAAATCAGCACATCATAATCGTTGGAGAAGCTCACAGTAGACGATAAGTCATCGAAATTACTCCCATCACTGTAAAATAGCTCATCAATAACATCACCCAGATAAAAATCGTAAAGATAAATACAATCAACACCGGCAACATCTTTTATATAGAGAATCAATTTCCAATGATCTTTAAAAACCGGGCATGAGCCGTCCGTTAAACGGGTAAACGGCTCCTCATTTGAAATTGCAGATGGATTTTCGAGGGGTGTGTCTCCGTAGAAAATACCGCCGTCCCGCTCGAATACAAAGTAATGGTTGTCCGGCGTGTACTCGAAACACGAGATGCTGTCTATCGCTTCACCCTCCTCCCGGTAAATCTCGGTGAATTCCAGTCCCTCTTCCTGGACGATAATCGCTTCCCTGTTGCCCTCCAGGGCGAGTACGAGGCCGTGAAGGGCCCCACCTTCTGTAATTGAATTCATGGCGGTTATGGTATAGCCCGCCGGGGCGTTGTAGATAATCTCGTCGGTATCGGTTGGATAGTCGTACAGGTGTACGGCCTCACCGTCATGGTAGGCTATCATGGCGTTCTCGATGTCTCCGATATATGAGAGCGTTTCGTAGAAAACCGGGTCGTACTCCACCGCCGCGTTGTCGGTCAGGCGTACTTCATCGCCCTGCTCATTTAAAAAGTCCTCCACCGGCAGGGCGCAGGTTAAGAGAGTGAACGAGGCCAGAAGCGACCCGAGTATTATCACAATCTTTTTCATCGAACCCTCCGCTTCGTTTTTATTAGATATTAACTTCCGACCAGCGCCCCGGCCACCTTTTCCGCCGCGTCGCCCTCCCCGAAGACCTGCGGCCGCCCGCTCGTCGGCGAGAATTCCCTGAGCGCCGCGCCGAGCCCCTCCGGCTCGATTAATTTATTCCACCCGGCCCGCACCGTCTCCACCCACTCGCTGTGCGGCATGAGGGTCAGGCACGGCGTACCGTGGAAATACGCCTCTTTCTGCAATCCCCCCGAATCGGTGACGACCAGGCGCGCGCCGGCCAGGAGCGCCTGCATCTCCAGATAGCCCACCGGCTCGCGGAGCATTTCCGCGTATTTCTCCAAAAGCCCCGCCGCGTCCAGGTTCTTTCGTGTCCGGGGGTGGAGCGGCAGGTACACGGGCTCGTCGTGTTTCAAGAGGGCGTCGAGAATCGCGGTGAGCCGCGCCGGGTCGTCGGCGTTCCGCGGGCGGTGGCACGTCGCCAGGACGAAGCCGCCCTCGGGCAGGCCGCGCTCCTCGAGCACCCGGAGCCGCATGGCCTCGAAGACCGGGCGCCGGGCCAGCCACAGGTCGTACATCACGTCGCCGGTGAGGACCACGCCCCGGGTCAGCCCCTCGGCGGCCAGGTTCTCCACCGCGGTCGGGGTGGCGGCCAGGAGCAGGTCGGCGGCGTGGTCGGTCAGGACCCGGTTGATTTCCTCGGGCTGGGAGCGGTCGCCGGAGCGCATCCCGGCCTCCACGTGGGCCAGGGGGATTTCCAGCTTGGCCGCGGCCAGCGCCCCGGCCAGCGTCGAGTTCGTGTCGCCGTAGACCAGCGCCATGTCCGGCGAATGCCGCAGCAGCACGTCCTCGACGGCCACGAGCATCTGCCCCGTCTGGCGCCCGTGCGTGGCGCTGCCGATGCCCAGGTTGTAGTACGGCTCCGGCAGCCCCAGCTCGGAGAAGAAGACGTCGGAGAGGCGGATGTCGTAGTGCTGGCCGGTGTGGATGAGCAGCTCCTCGACCCCGCGGGCGGCGAGGGCGCGGCTGACCACGGCGGCCTTGATGAACTGGGGCCGGGCGCCTACGACGGTGGCTACGAGCATCCCACCTCTTTATCGACGGGTCGCGGACTACTCCGACCCGATTTTACCATCCCCGCCGTCGCCGTGGCGACCGCGCCGCAGGCCCTGCCGAATCCCGCGGAGGTCCCCGCCCTTCACCGCCCCGGTGACGAACAGAAGCAGGACGTACACCGGCAGGAGGGCCAGGGACCACCACAGGGACAAAAAGGCGCAGGCCACCCCGTACGCCGCCCCGGCGGCCAGGGTGCCCAACAGAGGTCGGCCCAGTTGGGACAGGTCGATGTAACGCCGGGCGAAGACGATGAAGAGCACGAGGACCAGCGCCTCGGAGACGACCGTGGTCCAGGCCGCGCCGACGTGCTCCCACCGGGGGATGGCGTACAGGTTGGCCGCCACGTTCACCAGGCCGCTGACCGCCGCCCCCACTGCGAAGAGCTTCTCCCGACCGGTGGACTTCAGCAGCACCGACAGGGGGTAGCTGGCGAAGACCAGGGGGAGCGAGAGCGCCAGGACCCGCAGGGAGTCCGCCGAGGGGCCGTAGCCCGGACCGAGGGCGAAGGCGGAGATCCGCCCGGCGTGGAAGAAAATCAGTATGGCGACCGGGAGCGCCAGGCCCACCAGCAGCCGGATGGTCAGCGAGGCCGTGCGCGCGAGCCGCTCGTCGTCGCCCTGCATCTCCGACAGCGCCGGGAAGAGCGCCGCGGATAGCGCCAGGGGTGCGAAGAGTAGGATGTTTATCAGCTTCACCGACGCCCCGTACCAACCCACCACCTCGTCCGACCCCAGCATGTACTTGAGCATGGTGACGTCCACCAGCTTGTACACGATGATGAACACCGAGGCGAGGGCGAAGGGGAAGCCGGCCTTGAGCAGGCCCCACCAGCGCCTCGGGTCGGGCCGCGCGGCGCCGAAGCGCTTCCGGGCCCACAGCAGGCTCAGGAGGGAGGACAGCATCGTGGCGGCGGCGGTGGCGACGATGAGTCCCAGCGGGCCGTAGCCCGCGAGCACCGCGGCGTAGCCCAGCCCCAGGGCCAGCCCGTCGCCCGCCAGGTTCACGATGAACAGGGAGCGGAAATCCTGGGTCCCCTTGAAGACCCCCAGGGCGCTCTCCCGGCTCCCGGCGAAGATGACCACGGAGAGCCCCGCCCACAGAATCATCGCCAGCTCGTCGGGCTGGGTCGCCCCGCCCACCAGGGCCAGGACGCCGAGGACCAGCGCGCCCGCCAGGAGCTTGAGCGAGAGGACGTCGGCCAGGTAAGCCGCCGCCCGCGCCTTTTCCCGCGCCACGTCGCGCACGGTCAGCTCGGCCAGCCCCAGGTCGTTGCCCAGGGCCCACAGGGTGACAAAGCCGATGGCGAAGGTGTAGCGTCCGTAACCGGCGTCGCCGAAGACGCGCACGGCGAGAAGCTGCAGCGCGAAGGCCAGCAGCTTGCGCACGACCTCCGAGCCCAGGACGAACCCGGTGTTCACGCCCACGCGGCGGATGAGCCTTGCCTCGACCATGCGTAAAAGGGGCGCCCGGAGCGCCCACCTCTTCTAGAAGAGCGTCTGCCCCTCTTCGGGTTTCTTCCGGCTCCGCCTCCGGCGCCGGTCTTCGCGCAGGCGGCGGAGCACGTCGGTGAACTGGTCCGTGTGGGCGAACTGCTGGTAGACGCTGGCGAAGCGCACGTAGGCCACGTCGTCCAGGTCGGCCAGCTCCTGCATCATGAGCTCGCCGATTTCGCTCGATTCCACCTCGTCGCCCAGGCGGTTGCGGAGCTCGGTCTCGACCCGGGCCACCACCGTCTCGAGCTGGTCGTGGCTGACGGGCCGCTTCTCGCAGGCCTTCTCCAGGCCGTTCATTATCTTCACCCGGTCGAAGCGCTCGCGCCGTCCGTCGCGCTTGACCACCTTCAGCTCCGGCTCCTCGACCTTCTCGTAGGTGGTGTAGCGGCGGCCGCAGTGCAGGCATTCCCGCCGGCGGCGCACCAGCTCGCCACCCTTGGAAGGCCGGGTGTCGGTTACCTTGTCGGAGTCTTCACCGCAGTAGGGGCATCTCATATTTTCAGGGAGCCGGTCAGCTCGCCGAGTCGGGCCATCCCGCGCCGGGCGAGGAGGCGGCGCAGGCCCTCCGCGATTGAGCGCGCGGCGTCGGGCCGGTAAAAATTCACCGTGCCGAGGCTGACGGCGTTCGCCCCGGCGATTAGATGCTCCGCGGCGTCGTGCCAGTCCTCGATTCCGCCGGTGCCGATGATGGGCGCGTCGGGGAAGGCGGCGCGCACCTGGGCCACCATCCGCACCGCCACGGGGCGGACGGCCGGTCCGGAGAGCCCGCCCGCGCCTCGGGCTATAACCGGTCTGGAGCGGCCCACGTCCACGACCATCCCCAAAAGGGTGTTGATGAGCGTCAGGCCGTCGGCGCCCCCCTCCAGGGCGGCCCCGGCGGGGAGGGTCACGTCGGTCACGTTGGGGGTCAGCTTCACGAAGAGCGGCAGGTCGCGCGCGACCTCTTTGACCCGGTGCGTCAGCTTGTACAGCCCCTCGGGCTCGGTGCCGAACTGGAGCCCGCCCCGGCTCACGTTGGGGCAGCTCACGTTGAGCTCCAGGGCGCAAATTCCTTCGACGGCGGCCAGCCGGCCGGCCACCTCCACGTACTCCTCCTCGGTGGACCCGCCGAGGTTGACCATCACCGGGAGGCCGAGGGCGAGCGTCTCCGGCAGCACCTCCGCCAGAAAGCGCTCCAGGCCCACGTTGGCCAGCCCGATGGAGTTGAGCATCCCGGCCGGGGTCTCGGCGATGCGCGGCGGGGGGTTGCCCTCCCGGGGCTCCCGGGTCACCGTCTTGGTGACGATGGCGCCGACGCCCTCCAGGCCGCCCAGGTGGTCGAGCTCGGGGCCGTAACCGGCGGTGCCCGAGGCGACGAGAATCGGGGTGTGGAGCGTCAGCGGGCCGAGCTGAGTTTTCAGCGCGGTCTCCGGCGCGGGTGGCGTGGATTCGACCTCGAACCGGACCGGCCGCGGGGTGGACGGGAGCGGCCAGGCCAGCTCGCGGGCGTCGAAGAGCGGGCCGTCCTGACACACCAGGAGGTAGCCGCCGCCCGCCGCGGGGACGGCGCAGCCCCGGCAGAGACCGGTTCCGCAGGCCATGAGCGCTTCGAGGAGCACCCGGCACTCGACGTCGTGGGCGCGGCAGAGTTCCACGACGCGCTCCAGCATCGCTTCCGGCCCGCAGGCCACGACCAGCGGCGTTTCTTTCTCGAAGAGGACCTCTTTGAGCCGGGCCTCGAGGGCGGCGGTCACCAGGCCGGGAAAACCCTCGGCGCCGTCCTCGCTGGCGGCCTGTTTAACGATTCCGGCGGGGGCGGCGGCGAGATAGCCCCGGACCTCCCCGCCGGTGGCGGCGCCAGCCAGAAGCTCGACGGCCGCGGCTTCGGCGCGGTAGACCTCGGCGAAGCTGTAGAGCGGCGGGGTGCCGATGCCTCCCCCTACGAGGAGCAGCCGCTTTCCCCGGACTTCGAGCCGTCGGGCCTTGCCGCACGGCGCGAGCAGGTCGAGGGAGTCCCCGGGCTTTCGCTCCGCCAGCCAGGACGTCCCCGGCCCGACCGTGCGCACCGCCAGCGAGAGCGACCCGCCGGGGCCCGCCCCGGACACGGAGAAGGGGCGCCGCAGGAGGACACCGGCCGGTCGGCAGTCCACCTCGACGAACTGGCCGGGTACGGCGTCCACGGGCGGGTCGGTCCGGAGCACCAGCCCCGTCACTCCCGTCGAGAGCGACCGCCGGGAGAGGACCTCGGCCCGGACGAG
>CAZNZF010000017.1:12833-25172 GCA_964577465.1 uncultured bacterium
CGGGGGGTTCGTATTTGCGGGACCCGTTTCCGTATTTCTCATTCCGCCTGGGCGGGTGTGGCCGCTTCCGCGGGTTGGTCCGCCTCGGATACGGCCTCCTCCGCTGGTAGGGGAATCGGCGGGGCGGTGGCGAGCTCCACGTTGACCCCGGTGGCCGCGGAAACCGTGCGCTCGACGAAGACCCACTCCGGCGGCGTGCCCAGCACGTAGTCTCCGGCCACGCCCGAGTACGTGCCGAAACCGGCGACGGCCTGCGCCACGGGACCGGCCTCGGCGGAGTCGGCCTCGGTTATCGCCCGCAGGATGATGCGCGCCGCGTCGTAGCTCGCCGCGGCGACGGGACCCGGAACGTGGCCGATGTTGTTGCGGAAGGTTTCCACGAAGGCGGTCGTTTTGGCGTTTGGCGATTCCGAGGAGAAGCCGCCCACGAAGTACCCCTGGTCCAGAACGTAGTAGTCGGGCAGCTCCAGCCGCCGCGGTTTGGCGGTGGCCAGGGCCACGAAGGGCGGGTTGTACGTCAGCTCGGCGCAGGACTTCAGCAGACCGAGGAGGTCCTCGGTGGAGCCGTTCACGATGGCGCCCGAGACGCCGTCGGCGAGCATCCGGTACGCCGCGGAATCGTAGTCGTAGCCGGAAAGGGAGAGCTCCAGGTCGAGGTACTCCACGCCTGAAGTGCGACTTACCGCGTCCAGCGCCCGCACGAAATCGTCGTGGTACAGGGCGTAGGGATTTTCATCGCTGGAAACCAGGGCCACCTTGTCCATCTGCGCCCACCCCACGGCCACCTCCACCGCCTCGGGTATGAGCAGCCGGTTCTCCACGCTCAGGTTGTACGCCGGGGGCGACCCGACGTCGGCCGACGCGCCCGCGAAGTCGGAGATGAAGAAGACGGCGGTTCCCAGCTCGTCGCTCATGCGCGCCGCCAGGCGGACCGTGTCCGGGTCGGGGTCCGTGACGATGACGGCCGCGGCTCCGTCGGTCTCCACCAGGCGCCGGAAAAGGCGCTCGAAGCGCTCGATGTCCCCGCCCGTGTCGTAGTGGATGAGCTCCAGCGGTACGTCGGAGGCGGTGAAGCGCGACTTCGCGAAGGCGTTCACCAGAAGCTCCGCGCCGTGGACGCCCTCCAGGCCGTAGTAGGACCGCTCGCCGGTCTCCGGGCCGAGGATCCCCAGGTACGCCCCCTCATGGCGGCCGCAGCCGAGAAGGCTGACCGCGATGAGCGCGCAGAGCAGGGGAACCGAGGTGCGACCTACGGTGCGACCTACGCAGAGCGAGCGTTTTGTTAGGGAATTACCCATTGCGGTTAACCTCCGTAGGGGCGGCCCGTAGGACGAGTCCTCTGCGGTCGCCCGCATGTCCCGGCGGCACGCGCGTCAGTCCCCGTCGGTCGCCCTCGCGAACACGACGACCTGCGACTGGACGCGCTCGTAGGCGGCTAAAAAGGACCGGAACGCCGGGTAATCCTCGACCGACACCTCGTCGGCGTCGATGCGGAGCTCGTCGGTGACGGTGAGCGTAGGTTGCACCTCGCCGTCGGAGAAATCATACGTCGCGTACATGCTGGCCAGGGGCGCGCCTTCCCCCGTGGTGACGGTCAATGATTGCGGCTCGGGGAGTGAAACCGCCCGAAAACCGGGGGGGAGCGCGTAGACCGTGCGGGTGTTCTGCAGCCAGCGGTAGTCGAAGCGCAGCGGCAGCGTCCGCTCCGTGAGCGACCCGTAGCGCTGGGCCAGGAGGTCCTGGTGGACGTGCGTGGCGAAAATGAGGGTGTCGCCCGTAGGCGATGCCTCGCGGCGGGCGAGGCCCGGAACCCGCAGGTCGTAGGAGTAATGGACGTTGTCGTCGGTGTCGGTGACGTCGGAGATGTTCACCGAGTAAACGTCGGCCCCGGGATAGCGCCGGTTCCAGTAGACCTCGAGGTCCGTTTCCTGCATCTCGGTCTGCTGGTTGTCCGCGCGGCGGTCGGGGCTGAGCTTCGCGCCGTAGTCCAGCTCCCGGTGGCCGACCGCGTTACCATCGGCGTCCAGGACGAAGCGGGTGCGGCTGTAGATGAAGTTGTCGTCGGCGGAGTAGAGGGGCGTATCGGCGAAGTATCCCCCGTCGGGGGTACAGACGTAGGCCTCCACGCCCTGGTCGCCGGACGGCAGCTCCCACCAGGTGTTGAAGTCCGTCGTGCCGTCCAGGAACAGGATGTCTCCGAACTCCTCGGGGGGCAGGGTGAGCTTGGTGTGGACGTCGTCGATGCCGAAGCCCTCCTGGAAGGGCACGGCGCATATCATGTGGTTGAAGAGCCCCAGGGCGGCCTGGTCCCACTTTATCGCGCCCCGGTCCCGGGTGCGGACGAGCACCGGATACGCCTCTATGCCCAGGGAGCGGTAGAGGCTGATCATGAGCGCCGCCGAGGCCTTGCAGTCGCCGTAACCCGTGTGCACCGTGCTCTCCGGCTCGATGGGCCTCCAGCCGCCGATGCCCAGCAGGATGGCCACATAGCGCAGCTTTCGGGTTACGTAGTCGTAGACGGCGGAAATCTTCTCGAAGGTCGTCCCGGCGCCGGCCTCCTCGACTATGCCGTCGGCCAGCTCGCGGATGCGGGGCGTGGGGGCCAGGGAGTCCTTGGCGAGCTGCCACCACCAGCGGCCGAGGGTGCGCCAGTCGTCGAAGTCCGATACCACGGTGAAGGGGAGGACCTCGATTAAAGGCACGGCGGAAGGTTCCTCGATTATCCGCGGTATGTCGGTTTGTTTCCAACGCCAGACGCGCTCCTGACCCTTCACTTCTTCCGCGGGCGCCGGAGCGCCGTTCCATCCGTGGTAGCGCAGGAGGTCCTTCGGGGCGATGACCACGTACTCGGCGATGTGCGTCGGCTGGTAGTTCCCGAAGACGAAGGTGTCGGAGAAGTGCCCCTGGTAGATGTTCTCGCCCACGCCGTCGATCTGGTACTCGATATCGATGACCGCCCCCGGCTCGATGCCGGGCAGCGGCGCGTAGCGCGTCACGGAGCCCGAGTACATGCGCGCCTCGGGGTCCGAGGCCGAGTACTCCTTCCAGTCCGACGCCTCCAGCTCCGTCCCGTCCCCCCGGATGACCCGGACGTGCCGGACCTCGTAGGTCTCCTCGTTGGGCACGTAGGTGAAGTACCCCCAGCCGAAATCATCCAGCGCGTCCTCGTTCTTGAGCACTATCACCCGGTGTACGACCCGGCTCGCGGTGCCGTCGGCGTTGACCTTCACGATTTCGGAGTCCAGCAGCACTTCGGCCGAGGCGTCGGGGTCCAGGGGCTCGAACGCGTCGGCGAGGGAGTAGGCGTCGTAGGCGTAGGGCTCGTCGAAGTTTACGGAAGGCGGAGCCGTCGTGGTGGTCGCGGCGAGGGTCCGGGTGTAGTCGTTGACCCAGGTGAGGTTGGGCTGTATCTCCAGGGCCAGGTCCCACTCGCCCTCGGCCTCCGACGTGTTTCCCAGCTCGTAATCGGCGCAGGCTTTCTGCGCCAGGAGCTCGGCCTCCTCGGGGCAGATGGCGAGGGCCTCGGTCAGGACGCGTGAGGTTGCGGCGTAATCCCCGCCGTCGGCCAGGAGCTTGGCCTCGCTCTGGTACAGCCAGAGCGAATAGGGCAACAGCGGCCGCGCCCCTTCGAGCAGAGCCTCTGCCTCCGCAGTTCGCCCGGCGTCCACGTCGAGGTCGAACAGGTGCCCCAGGGCGGACTCATTCGCCGCGTCGCGCTCGAGTGCGCCCCGGAATACTGCGACCCGCTCGTCCACGCCGAGGCGGTTCTGGCTGTACGCGGCCAGCTCCTCCAGGAGCGGCCCGTAACCGGGGTGTATCGCGGCGATTCGGTCGAGCGTCCGCCTGCGCTCGAGCTGGTATTCCCGGGAGCCCAGTTGAAGGGCTTCGAGGTACAGGAGCCTGAGACAGTCGGGGTTCTCGGCCAGCCCCCGCTCGGCATACGTCGTAACCTCGTCGGGGCGCTGGAGGCCGGAGTAGGCGTCAGCCAGGCCGATGCAGCTCTCGACGTTGTGGGGGTCCGCGCCCTGCGCCTCGAGCCGGGCGAGCTTGGCCGGGTTGAAGCTATCCTCGGCCTGGGCGTAGGAGCACGCGACGGGCGCCCAGGGGAGGTTTTCGGATGAGTCGGCCCTGCGGTAAGACCGGGAGAGGGCCACGGCCCGGTTGAAGAGCTCGCGGTGGAGGTGCGCGTCCTCATCGGCCCTGCGCTCCCCGGCCTCCAGGTGGCCGAGGTAGTAGAGGGCGAGGACGTTGTCGGAGTCGGCGAGCCCCTGCAGGCGGGCGTAGGGGTCGGGTGCGGGCGCGAAGATCTCCAGACCCCGCACGGGGCGGTGCCAGCCCGAGGGCGGCGTGGAGCGGTGCTCCAGGGGGAGCGGCCCGCCGGCGCGGTCCGTGGTCCGCAGCCAGACCTCCCAGCCCCCCGCGTCGCAACAGGTTTTCAGCAAAATCTCGTGCCAGCCGGGCTCGAGGACCACCCCGACCCGGTCAGTGTCGAAGTGGGCCCGGTTCCGGTAGCCCTCGAAGGACAGGACCTCGGCCCCGTCCACCCATAGCTTGAACGAGCCGATGGCCCCCAGGGAGAGGACGACCTCGGCGCGCTCCGCGACGCGGACCCAGGTCGCCAGATAGCCGCAGACCTGGTTGTTGGGCCGGGTGACCGCGGAGAGCTGGAGCGGTCCGTAGAAGGGGGAGAAGGAAGTGTCGTCCCCCCAACCGCGGGGGAGTCCCGGGTCGGACGCCAGGGGGAAGGCCGGCTGGGGGAACGCGCGCCAACCCACCTCGACCCGCTTCCCGGCGTAGCGGGCGGCGAGGTCCACCCGTCCGTCCGTCTCGGGACCGTAGGGGGTGTCGAAGCCGGCCTCGCCGGTGTTGTCGAAGGGGCCCAGGTAGCTGAAGAAGCGGAGGAAGCCCAGGTCGTGCGTCAGCCGGACGGCCTCCACCGCCCCGTCGGGGCAGCCCGCGGCCCGGTGGATGTCCGCGAGGACGGTCACGGCCTCGGTGCGCAGGGCGGGGTCGGCCGAGGCATCGTCAATCAGGGAGCGGCAGAGCGCCTCCAGCTCCGCCTCACCCTCCGGGAACTCCCCGGCCGTCTCGGTGAGCCGCCGGAGGTAGACCAGGCTCTCCGGCCGTTCCGGCTGCAGCTCGATGAGACGGGCCAAATCGCCGAAGGCCTCGGCGTACTCCGCCAGCCCCTGGTGGAGCAGGCCCCGGAGCTCGGCGAGGGCGCAGGCCGCCGGACCGTCGGCGGGTGACGGGCCGGTGTCAAGACTTGCCAGGAGTTCCCGGGTGTCCGTCCCGCCGAGGTAATCGCACCAGGCGGCGAGGGCGTAATCATCCGCGGAAAGGGAGGCGTCGAGGGTGGGTGGGCCGTCCAGGGTAGGATAGACGCGGGCGGCCTCGAGGGCTACGGTGCTCGCCCCGGCCAGGGTCGGGACGACGGTCAACACGAAGAGGGCGCGCCCGAGGTTTCTCATCACCCGTTTCCCCTTTAAGACGCAGGTGATGATAGCGGTCCGGGGCCGTATAAGTCAACTCCGCCGCCCCCACGAAGGGGCCGTGAACCCGCCGTTCCGACCGTTTGCCGCTCGGTTCTCTTGACCGGGGGCCGTCGCTATCGTATGATACACCGCTGCGCCGGCGCACCTACCGCGCCGGTGACTGAAAACGCCCTGCCGCGAGACGGAGAAGGAGAACCCTTGGCCCTTACGATACGACTCAAGCGCTACGGAGCCACCAACCGACCCACGTACCGCGTCGTCGTCGCCGAGAAGAGCACGAAGCGGGACGGCAAGGTCGTCGAGGAAATCGGGCACTACAACCCCCGCACCGAGCCGAGCGAGATGGAGGTAAACGCCGAGGCCGCCCGCCGGTGGATGGAGAAGGGCGCCCTGCCCTCCTCGACCGTGCGCAACATCTTCAAGAAGCTCGGGATAGTCTGAGCCGGCGAGGCCGGGGCGGACGTTGACGACAATCCGCGCATCGGTGTCTCGACCGGCGACGCGGGGGAAACGTGCGGTGGATTTAACGTGACATGCGTCGATTTGAACCGGTGACGCGGGACGGGACCCGCCGCCCCGGCACCGACCGCGCGTTCCATCGGCCGCGTGGACTTTTGTCGGACGGGGCCCACACGGGGCCCCGTTTATTTTACTATTTACCGGGGTGGGAGCTTGGCACCGGAGGACGAACTCATTCTGCTCGGCCGCCTGGGTCGCCCGTGGGGCCTGCGGGGCGAGCTGGCGTTCCGGCCGGAAAATTCCGGCGGCCTGCCCTTTCACCGGAAAATCGCCCGCATCCGGCTGGAGGGTGCCCCGGAGCCCTTCACCGTGGAATCCTGGAGGGCCGACGGCTCCGGCAGGCTGTACCTGCGCCTCGCCGGGGTCGAGACCCCCGAGGGGGCCGGGGCCTTCGCCGGCCGTGCGGTGTACGTATCCCCCGACGAGCTCCCGGTCCCCGGGGAGAACGGCGCCGGCGTCTGGTACGTATATCGGTTGGTGGGTCTCGCCGCGCGTTACGCCGACGGGGGTGAGGCGGGACGAATCACCGATGTCGAGCCCGGCGCGGGCGGGGCCGCCGACGTGCTGGTCATCGAGACGCCGGAGGGCGGGGAGCTGCTGGTTCCCTTCGTCCGGGCGGTCATCGTAGAGGTTGACCCCGACGCCGGGCAGGTCGTCATCCGGCGCATGGAGGAGGAAGAGGTTCCGTGAACGGTCGGCTCATACCGGTGGTTCTTCTCATCTGCGCGCTGGCGGCGGGCGCTCTGGCCGACCCGGCCACCGATTTCTACGCCGAGAAGGCCCGCCAGCTCATCTACGCCGACGCCTCCCTGGGCACCCCGTCGGAGTACGAGGCCCTGGTTTCGGCGCTGCGGGCCTCCCGGTTCGCCGACGCAGCCACTCAACTCCAATCCATCCTCGACCGCGGTTACCCCACCCTGCGTCAGCGCGTGGCCCTGGCCTTCTGCCTGGCCGCCGCCGGGAACCACTCCGCCGCCCTGGAACGCTTCACCGCCGAGACGGCCGTCCCGCCCGACCTCCAGCTCGGCCTGGCCGAGGCCTTCTGCCTGCACATGCTGGGGCGCACCGCGGAGGCCGCGGAGGTCTTCATCGAGGTCGCCCAGGAGAGTCCCTACCCCCAGGAGAGGTTCCAGGCGGCCTGGAACGGCCTGGTGGATTACCACGACGCCGCCCTGTCCCTGGTGCTGTCCCACGAAGACCCCCCCGTCCCCGACCTGGTTTACGAATACCGCGACGCCTATGACGCCGTCTGTGAGAGCTTCCCCTTCGGCGACCGGGTCACCCCCCGGGAGAAGGCGCTGGCGGACCTGGCCGAGGTCCTGGTCCTCTACGGCCTCTACGAGCCGGCGAAGGACCTCTGGCTGGAGGCCTACTCCAGCGACGCCCTGCCCGACAACGGCGCCGAGGGCGTCATCAGCCGGGCCTACGCGGCGGTGAAGCTGGCCGACCTGGAGCGTATCCGGGGGCGCTTCTCCGACGCGAGCGCCTGGTACGACCGGGCGCTGGAAATCGCCCACCCGGAGGGGCCCATCAAGCCCTACGCCGAGTCCCAGCTCGAGGCCCTGCAGCTCATCCAGAGCGGCGAAATCACCGAGGCCGTTCACCGCGGGTCGCCCGTCTCCGAGGAACAGAGCCGGGAGGGCCGCCGCCGCATCAACGAGCTCCTCGCCTCCGGCGAGACCGGCCCCAACCTCCTCGCCGCCGCCGAGACGGCCTTCATCCGCATGGTGGACGTGGAGCTCGGACTGGAGCTCCTGGAGCAGGCCAAGGAGGCCGGGGCCAACCCGTCGCGGGTGTCGGCCATGGCCGGCGCCGTGGGCACCGCCCTGGAGCGGGCGGACCGGCTCGAGCCCGCCGTGAGGGCCTACGAACTGGCCTGGAGGGCCGAGCTCGATCCCGACCGCTTCGTGACCTACCTCCAGGCCCGGATGAACCTGGCCAAGCAGGAGGGCGAGCTCGAGGAGGCGGTCTGGGACGCCATAGACCTCGTGAACATGGGGCTGGGGGAGGACCACCAGTTGGCCTTCGGGATGGTGCTGTGCGACCTGGGGCGTGAGCTGTCCAACGCGGACTACCTCTGGCGGGCGGTGGAGCTCGGGCACCGGATGACCGGCCCGGAGCGGCTCCCTCTCCTCCTGGCCGCCGCCGACGCCTTCAGCCTGTACACCAAGAACCCCGTGGATTACGAGCACCTGCTGCACGTGCGCAACCGGGCCGTGGTGGCCATGGCCGAGGCGTACAACATCGCCGACGACCTCCAGCGGATCGAGGTCCGCGTCCTCTCGGGTCGGGTTTACGCCGACTACTTCCGGGCGGCCTACGCCGACGACCCCGCGGGTGCCGAGGTCAGCCGCGAGAACGCGCGGAAGGTCTGGTCCATCGCCCGCGAGGACGCCCTGGAAATCGAAGACACCGAGACCGTGGAGCGCATAGACGCCCTCGTGGCGGAGCTGGCCGGCGTTTCCCCCTGACCGGCGCGCCCTTGACAACGCCCGCCGGGGCCGATAAGATACACCGGACCTCCGTGGGAAAGGCCTAACCCCAAAGAAGTGAAGGAATTCCTTTCCTTAATCCCCATGGCGGCGCGGATAGTGGGAACCCGAACCGACTGAGCAGCGTAATTTACCAACGGTTGGGGGAAAATTACCCGTTACAGCCCTGGCAGCCGTTTACAACCCGATGACGGGGAGGGCGTCACCCCGATGGTGATGCACCAGAAAAAAGCTTTCGACCGTCCGGCGTGACTCCCAAGCCCGGAACGGTTCCGAGGAGGTTCCGATGGTGAAGTGGATGGTAATCTTCACGGCCGTGCTCCTGCCTCTGGCCGTATCGGCCCAGGAAACCGAAGGCCCGCTGGCCGTATCCGTCGGGACCGACGCCGCCGCCCCCCGGATGACCAAGTGGCTCGTCTTCGACCTCGACATGGCCTACCACTCCAACTACGAGGAATACACCGGGCCGGACGGCATCCCCGCCAAGCGGCTCGTCAAGTGGATCGGCGCCGGCATAGCCATCGCCATCAACTACGACCTGATGCAGTGCTCCAACATCTGGATGGTGGAGCGCAGCGAGTTGTTGAAGAATTTCCAGGACCTGTACATGATCCGCTACAACCTCGACCCGGACAGCGCCCAGGGCGAGGCCAAGCTCGACCTGGTCTCCCTCGACGTCAACTACGCCAAGGACCTCAACCGGGCCTTCAATGCCGACTACATGATAGTGGGCTCCTTCGACAAGCCGTCGGAGGAGGAGGTCTCCGTCAAGCTCCGGGTCCTCGAGGCCGACGAGCCCTTCACCGAGGTGGTCGTCTTCGAGCGCACCGGCCTCTACGAAGAACTGCCCGCCCTGTGCCGTGAGCTTTCCCACGACATCATGAACGAGTTCGGCCTGGTCGAGCGCCCCGGCACCGAGAGTTACTGGGCCGAGCCCATCACCGACAACCTGGACGCTTTCCAGTGGCTCGGACGGGCCATCTCCGCCGGGCACTCGGGCAAGATGATCTCCTTCTTCGATGAGGCGATGTCCATCGACCCCAACTTCTACATCACCCTGGTCGAGTACGCCAAGGTCCTGTACTTCGAGAAGAACTTCGAGCAGGCCTTCGAGCTTCTGGATAAGGCGACCACCCTCAAGCCCGGCGTACAGCTCGGCTGGCTGCGCCGCGGGAACGCCTACTTCTTCGCGGCCAGCCAAATCGACCAGAACATCGAGTACCTCAACGACCCGGACAAGGCCCCGGAGGGCTGGACCCTGGGCACCGAGGATTACATCAAGTTCTCCACCGACCCCGCCCTCGTCGAGGAGTACTTCGACAACGCGCTGGTGTACTACGAGAAATCCGTGGAGGTCGATCCGGGCTTCGTCTCCGGCTGGGTGAGCGTGGCCGAGACCTACGAGCGGCTCGCCGGTCTCTACACCAAATGGGCCGGCGAATCGGCGGACCCCGCGGCGGTCGCCGACTACACGTCGCGCGCCCAGACGAACTCCGACCAGGCCCTGGCGACCTGGAACCACATCCTGACGGTCACCGACCTCTCCGACCGGGCGTACCAGAAGATGGCGCTCTCCCTGTGGGAGAAGGACAACGCCAAGGCGCTGGAGTACTTCCTCCGGTCGGTTCAGATCAACCCCCGCAGCCAGGTGTCCGTAGTCAACGGCGCCATCCTGGCCGACGGCCTGAAGGACTACGCGGCGCTCAAGGTCTTCGTGGACGCCTACTTCAGTTGGGCCGACGAGACGAACAAGTACTGGGACCGCTTCGTGGATTACTCCATGGAAGTGAACTAAAACGACCGAGCTATAAAGGGCTCCCCGGGGGGCCCTTTTTTAAAGGCGTTTTACCGAGGCATTCCCTACTTCGCTTCCCGGCGTCGCCGCCTTTTATCCGGGGGCGTGATTTTCTGATATAATGGTTTCCGAATTAAGGGAATCGGCCCATTCCGTCCGCGACCGCGGTGCACGGGGAAAATATGATAGAGGCCGTCATCTTCGACCTGGACGGCGTCCTGGTGGACTCCGAACCGCTCCAGTTCGAGGCCTACGCTGAGATTCTGGCCGGCTTCGGCAAGACCCTCACCCGCGAGGATTTCATCGAGAACTGGATCGGCCAGGGGAGACTGGCGGAGCACCTCCGGCGGTACGAGATCGAGGCCCCCGTCGAGGATGTCCGGCGGGCGAAGAACGCGCTCTACCTGAAGTTCGTCCAGGACCGGATGAAGCTGCGGCCGGGCGTCGAGGGGCTGGTCCGCCGACTGAGCCGGGAGATGCCGGTGGCCCTCGCCTCCAGCGCCCATCCCGACTCGGTGAACGCCGTGCTGGACCGGTTCGGGCTCCGGCCTTATTTCACCGTCGTCCTCACCTCGGCCGACGTCTCCAACAACAAGCCCGACCCGGAGATATACCTGCGGGCGTCCGAGATGCTCGGGGTGCCGCCGGCGGGCTGCCTGGTGTTCGAGGATTCACGCCCCGGCGTCCTGGCGGCGAAGAAGGCCGGGATGATGGTCATCGCCCTGCCCCACGATTTCACCCTCCACCAGGACCTCTCGGCGGCCGACCTGGTCATCTGCGACCTGCGGAACCTGCGCCTCCGACTCGGCCGGCGCCGCAACCACCACGAAGACGACGAGGAGTGAACGGTAAACGGGCGTCCCCGCTCCCGCTTTAGGCGGTTTTTTTACGCTGGTCGGCAAGGGGCTGAAGCCCCTTGTTTATACTGGTGTCCGCGCCTGTTAAAACAAGGGGTTTAAACCCCTTGTGCAAAAAAGGGAGCCGGGCGGCTCCCTTCTTTAATCACCACGCAGGTTCAGCGCCCCGGCTTGAGGCCCAGCAGCCGCAGGACCGTGGCGCCCACGAAGCCCAGCACGCCCAAGAGGCCGGTGATGCTGGAGATGATGAGAAACACGTTGGGCAGGTCCACCGACAGGGTTACCGAGCGCAGCAGAATCCCCGCCCCGGTGATGGCGGTGAAAAGCGCGAAGACCAGGAGGGAGAAGGCCACCACGCGCCCGCAGATTACCTCCGCCTTATTCTCCGTGAAGCGGTCGGAGGCGCGCAGCACGTTCAGGCCCACCACCACCAGCACCACGCTGATTAACAGCTCGAAGACGAACCAGCCGATTTCGCCCATGCTCGGGTTGGGAATCATCATCAGAATCGCCGCCGCGGCCACTCCGCCGCCGATTAGGAGGAGTTCGGTGTCCGTTATAAGCCCACCGAGCCTCTCCCGCAGCACGAACCCCGCCCCGAGCATGCCGCCCCCGAGGAGTATTCCCAGAACCGATAGGCCGGTCCCGTAGCCGATGGCCTGATTGGTAGGGAAGCTCACGCTCAACAGGAGGTAAGGCCCCGAGAAGCGGGTGAAGGCGATGAAGAGCAACCCGAGCAACCCGAGCGAAAACACGATTCGGGCCCAGCCGCCCTCGTCCAGCCGCGAGACCACCGGCGCGGCTTCACCCTCCGCCCGCGGCGGCTGCGCGGCGGCCTGCCCGGGGGTCGGGGCCGTCGGCTGTGGTTTTTCGGCGGAATCCGCCGGGGTCGGCGCCTGCGCCACCGGCTGGCCGCATTGGGGGCAGAACTTCGCGCCCTCCGCAACCTCGGCGCCGCAATTCGGACAGAACATAGACCTTCCTCTGTGTGAGTCTCCCCATTTTTCCGGGGATTTAAAGTGTCCCTCGTCGGCGGCATTTTATGATTTAAAGGCGGCGCGGTCAACGCCCCTCGGTCCCGCGCCTCCCCTTTCCTGCAAAGAGGGGGCCTTTTCGGCCCCCCTGGTCGGGGTGAGAGGATTCGAACCTCCGACCACCTGAACCCCATTCAGGTGCGCTAC
>CAZNZF010000018.1:0-10799 GCA_964577465.1 uncultured bacterium
GCGACCGAAGGTAATCCCCGCCCTACGACAAGTCAAATATCGCGTGGGGCGGCAACTGGAGTGTGCCGCCCGTGTTCGGATGTATAGGGCGGGGTACGGAGCCCCCGCCCTACATACTATGGGTTGGGTCATCTCAGGAAAAAGGGCTCGTCGTCGGGCCCCGGTTTCGCCGATGCGTCATCCGCTTCGCTGCGCGTTTCCCCCTCCGTCCGCTCCGGGAGGCTGCGGTCGAGGGATTCCAGGATGGACCGGGCCACGCGCTTCCCGCGCTCGGCGTTCTCGGAGAGCTCCTCCAGCTCGATGCCCATCTCCAGGGCGGCCATAATCGCCAGCTTGGCCTTATCCACTATCCGCCACATCTCGGCGAGCTCCCGCATGCGGTTTTCGAGCCGCTTCGCCGCGCTCTCCAGGAGGGCCGTGTCCTCCACGTTCTTGAACGTGAAGCTCGAGCCGTAGACCTCGACGGTGACCCCCGAGTCGTTTTGTTCCAGCACTTGGCCCTCCGTGACGGTTGACTGCCCGGATATTATACGGGAGAAGGCCCCGGGGGACAAGCCCGGGGGTTTTATCTGGGGGATAGATCGATTCACTCGGCTCAGCCTCCCGCCCCCAGCGCGGCGTCCGGACGGCGTTTAAAAAGGGGACGCTGCTGCGTCCCCCCATCGTCGCACGTTGAAGGCGCCTACTCCATCCTCTCCCCGTCGGGCTCGGGCATGTCTTCGGGGTGCCGGGCCTCGAGGTTTTTCCCCTGCAGGATTTCGTTGAGGGCTACCACCGTCGACTTCTCCGGACGCGGGACCCCGTAGCGCAGCCTGGCGACGTTTATCTCGCGGGCCAGCTTGGCCACCTTCATGACCAGGTCGTAGCGGTCCTTCGCCTTGGAGAGGAGCTCATCGAGGGATATCTGGTAGAAATTGAAGAGGTCCGTGGACCTGGGCTGCATCCGTTTCGGCTTGGGTTCCTCTTCAATCAGGCCCTCGGCCTCGGGGTCGTAAACGTCTTCGACCATTTCGCTCCTAAAGGCCTTCGGGGAGTTCGATATCCTCGTCGCGCATGTGCTCGATCATGTACCGGGCGCTCTCGGCGAGGTCACCGCTGGGCCAGTTCTCGAGGTAGGTGTTGAACGCCGCCTCGGCCTCGTCGTAGTTCTTCAGCTTGTCCGAGTACAGGAAGCCCACCATGAACTGGGCCTTGGGCGCCTCGTCGGAGTCGGGGTAGAACTCGATGATTTTCTTGTAGTAGCTGACGGCGGTGGGCGGCGGGGCCGCCTCGGCCAGGGCGTAAAGCTCGGCCGGGCTTTCCTTGGGCTTCGGCTCGGCGAAGAGGTTTTCCTCGTTCACCACCACGTCGTACTTCTCGCGAAGCTCGTTGAAGAAATCCATGACGCGCTGGTTGGAGGCGTCACCTATCATCGTACCCCGGACCGATGCCCGCACCTCTTCGTACGGCTTCTGCCGCGGGTCCAGGTGCGAAACCCTCTGCTCGATGACCCAGCCCGAATCAATCTCGATCGGCTCCGAGTACTCCCCGTCCTTCATCTCGTCGATCGCGTGTTTGATGACCGAACGGGCCTTCCTCCCCACGGCCAGGATGGGCGCGGAGGGCTTCAGATACCCCAGCAGGCCGCCGTCGGGCTTGGACGATTCGTCCTCGGAGTACTGCTCAACGACCCGCTCGAAGTCCTCTCCTCTGTCCAGGGCCTGGTGCGCCGCCTTGATTTTGTCCTCGTCCGCGCAGACGATGATACGGAGCTGGACCTGGGCGTCGTCCAGGTAGTCCGCCTTGTGCTCCTCGTAGTACTTCATGGCGTCGGCCTCGGGCACGAGGATGGAGTCGGCGATGCGGGATTCGACCCGTTCGAATTCGAGGGCCTTGGACTCGATCTTCTCCTCGACCAGCAGCAGGTGCCAGCCGAGCTTGCTCTCGACGGGACCGGACACCACGCCCACCGGCAGGTCGAAGATGACCGCCTGCAGCTCCGGCACGGCGCCGAGCTGGGGGATGGGCATGTCCTTGGTCACGAGCCCCAGCATCCCGCCCAGACGTCTGGTCTTGACGTCGGTGGTTTCGGCCTTGGCCAGGTCGGAGAAGGAAATCTCCCCGGCGTCGAGACGGGCCTTGCCCGCCAGGGCCTCCCCCTCGGTCGCATAGAGGATGTGGCGCAGGCGGACCTGGGAGTCGGTCATGAATTCGTCGCGGTGCGTATCGTAGTAATCGCGGAGCTGTTCCTCGGTGTAGCCGTAGAACTGGCCGAAGAAGTCCGTATAGTAGGCGATGGCCAGTGTGCGTACGCGGGCCTGCTCGATCTGGCGTTCCACCTTGGGGTCGGAATCCAGATTCTCGTCGAGCGCCGCCAGGCAGAGCACCTGCTCCTGGATTATCTGGTCCAGGAGGTTCCGCCGGCCGGCCTCGTCGGTCAGCATCGACTGGTACTGGGGCGGCAGATCGGCTATCCGCTGCTCCAGGTCGTCGATGGTGAAAGGCACGCCGTCTATCCAGGCGACGGGGCGGTCATCCTCGGCCTGCGTCGTAAGACACATGGAGAGGATCGCAAGAGCGGTACAGATTAAGACTGTTCTGAGCATAGTGTCACCTCACCGATGACCCGTTTCTTCGTGGTTTGTTTTTCTAGCCGGAACCATCGAGGTAGGCCGAAATGGCCTCCTCGTTTCGCTTGAGACCCAGATTCTCTTCGAGGGCGTCGTAGAATTCCTGCTCCTTGATGCGGACCCTTATTTCGAAGAGCCTCGACTGCGCTTGTGCGCGCACATCCTCGTACCGCGATTTTTCGCCCGGGGTGAAATCGAGGACCTGAATCACGGCCCAGCCCCGGGAGAGCTCGAAGGGCTCGCTCATCCCGCCGGGCCTGATGGAGAAGGCCTGCTCCTCGAGGATTTCCCCGTCCCCCGTACCGGCGAACAGGGGCAGGGGTTTCCCGCGGTAGACCTTGGGAATCAGGCCCCCGTTATCCCTGGTCGCGGCGTCGAGACTGACCTCGCGGGCGACGAGCGCCAGGTCCTCGCCGGCCCCCGCCCGGGCGATGACCCGTTCGGCGTCCTGGCGGGTGGCCGACAGGACGTAGCACAGGCTCACCGCGTCGGGGCGGTCGAATTCGTCCAGGTGCGCGTCGTAGTATGCACGGACGTCGGGTTCCGGGGCGAGAAGCTCCAGGACTATCCGGGGTTTTGCCTCGTCGAAATCCAGGGGTTTGCCGGGGTTGAAGGCGTCCACGACGAACACGTGCCAGCCCATCTGGCTCTGCAGCGGGCCGAAGGGCACACCCACCTCCGCCGAGAAAATCTGCTGGATGATGTAGGGCGGGAGGACCTGGTTGTCGGGATACAGCACCGGGAGCCGGCCGTCGTTCACCGCGCTCATCCGGTCCTTGGAACGCTCGGCGGCCAGTTGGGAGAAATCGGCCCCGCCCCGGAGCTCGGCGAGGACGCGCCCGGCCTCGGCCTCGCTGTCGGTGAGGATGTGCCTGACGTTGGCCTGGGTGGGCGACACCAGCTCGGCGGCGTGATTCTGGTAGTACTCGTAAAGCACGTCATCGGAGAAACCGTAGCTGGCGAAGCTGATGCGGAGGTAGTTGGATATGATCACGTCCCGGGCGGACTGCTCCAACTGGGCCTGCACGTCGGGGAGCTCGTCCACGCCCGCGGCGAGGGCCGCCTGGTACAGGACCTCCACCTGGATGGATTTATCCAGGAGCTGCTCCCGTCCCTGGCGTGTTCCCGTCTGGGTGAGCCCCTGGTCGCCGAGAAGGGTCGCGGTGCGCTGAAGGCTCTCGACGGTCACCGCGCCGTCGCCGACCTCGACCAGCACGGTCCCCCCCTCACCGCAGCCGGCGAGGAGCACGACGAGGGACAGGGCCAGGGCCGCGGTGATGATTTTTTCCCTTCGGGCGCATTTAGGCACCGGTCACTCCTCGGGGGTGGGCTTTTTGCCGTCGGTTTTCGCGGGTGACTTTTCGGCGGGTTTGCCGTCGGTCGCCGCGCCGCGCTCCCGCATCTCGGCCTTTTTGTAGGATTCGGGGCGGTAGTCGGTGGCGTAGAATCCTGAGCCGCGGAATATCAGCCCCGCGCCGGTCGAGGGCAGCCTCCGGATCGGCCCCCGGCCGCACTCCGGACAACTCTCCGGGTCCCCGGCGGTGATGGGGAGGAAGAGCTCGAAACGGCAGTTACAGCTCTCGCACAGGAATTCGTATGTCGGCATGGTTCGCTTTTGGCGTGTCGAGCGGGGCAGAAGTATACTCAAAGCCGTCGGGATATGTCAACGTGCGGTCCGCCGGGGTCCGCGTTTCGACCGGTCGTTCCTGCTTCGACGGGCGGGTAAGTGGACCCGCCCATCCACCGGTCGTCATTTCACGATAACGGTTATTAAGAAGACGAGGGGTTTAACCGAACGAATCTGGCTGTGCCACCGGATATCTGCGAACCCCTTGCCCCTTTAATCAAAAGGTGTAGCTGACGCTGAAGCGGTTCTTCATGCCGAAGAGCTCGCCCTCGGGCTGCTGGGCGAAATCGAACTGGATGCCCAGGTAGCGGACGCTGAACCCGAAGCTGGTCCCCACGACCGCCGCCGATTCGTCGGAGTAGTAGCCGATGCGCAGGCCGACGATGCCGGCGTACCAGTACTCCGCGCCCACCCCGAACACCGCCTCGCCGAGCTCCGTCTCCAGGTCGTCGTCGAGCCCCAGCATGTACTTGGAGTAGTCGAAGCTGAACCGCATCTCGTTGAAATCGTCGTTGAAGGGAATCTCGTAGGCCACTCCGAGCTTCAGCATGCGCGGCAGCGGCTCGTTGACCTCCTGGTAGACGAGGTCCGTCCCCAGGTTCATCGCCATGGCGCCCACCGAGAGCTTCTGAATCGGCGTCCGCCAGAGGATGCCCGCGTCCACGGCCACGGCCTGGGCCGTGTTGTCGTTGGAGAGGTGGTCGTAGACGTACTTCAGCGTGCCGCCCACGCCCAATGCGTCCTCGATGATGTCCAACCCGTACGACAGGCCGACGGAGAGCCCGTAGGCGGCCATGTATCCCCGCGGCTGGGGGCTGTCCCGGGTGATGGGGATGAGACCGGCGTTGGAGTAGAGGGCCCAGATGCCGAAGGTGCCGATGTCCTCGAAGTGGTGGACGTAGCCGAGGTAGTCGTAGTAGATGTCGTTGCCCTCGATGGAGCGGTCGGAGTGCATGGCGCCGACCATGTGGTCGGAGAAGAAACCGAGACCGGCGGGGTTGTAGTAGGTGGCGTGGACGTCGTCGGCTACGGCGGTGAAGGCCTTGCCCATGCCTCCGGGCCGGGCGCCGGGATCCATGGTCAGCCAGGGGACGGTGATGCTGACCGCGTCGGCCAGGGCGACGCCGACCGGTATGAGTATCAACAACGCCAAAATCGTCCTGCGCATGCCACTCCAGTTGCGATTCCAGTGTGGGTATGTTAACACGCGACCGACCACCAGCTCAAGCCGGTCTTTACCCGTTTTCCGTATACGCCGGTCCTGCCGAATAGTTCCTTCTAGAAGGCGACGGAGGCGCTGACCCGATGGGTGGAGCCCAGCTCGTGGTTGAGCCAGCAGTAATCCAATGAAATTCCCCACAGCGACACCCCGCCGCCCAGGGTGAGCTTCCCCCGGTCGGCGCCGATGCGGGCCGAGAACACCTCGGCCACGGTGAGTTCGAGGCCCCCGTGCAGGTCGAGGCTGATGTCGCCGAGATCGAGCTGCGCCGCGTCGCCGTAGTCGGCGAGGATGAATTCGGCGTCGCCGGAGAGGGTCAGCACGCTGTCAATCCCGGCCAGGTCCAGGCCCCACGCCCCCCCGAGCACCACCCGCGGGTCGAAGGTGTCACGGGTGCCGTTGCTCCAGGTCTTGACGGTGTAGGGGTCGTGAAGCACCAGGGCCACCCCCGCCCGTTCCGCCGGTTGCCAGAAGACCCCCAGGTCGAAGCCGAACCCGTCGGCGGTGACCGCTCCGCCCTCCGCCGTGTCCGGGATCAGGTCGTCGTACAGGTAGCGGACGGTGACGCCCGCCGAGAGATTCTCCACGAGCCGGCGCGCGTAGGTGAGCCCGAAGGCGTTCTGCGTCGAGTCCACCACGTCGTAAACCTCGGGCCGGCCGTCCTCGCCCCAGCGCGTGAGTTTTATATCGTCGTATCCGGTGCGGATCCAGGAGAGGCCGAAGGAGCCCAATTCCTCGTCTGGAGTCCAGAAGCCGGAGAGGGTGTCGTAGTTGACCAGGCCGGCGAAGCGGCTGGAGTGCATGAAAAGCCCGCCGTAGTTCCCGGCGAAGGCCAGGCCCGCGGGGTTGTAAGCCGGGGCGGCGGCGTCGGCGGCCAGCGCCGAGTAGGCCCCGCCCAGCGCCATCCCCCGGGCGCCGAAGCCCGCCGTCAGATAATCCCCGGCGTACAGGGTGTCGGAGTCGGCCGCGACCGCGGTGACCAGGAGCAGGCCCAGAAGCGCTGTCGGCTTTATCACGCGCACGAAAGCTCCTAACGTAGCATGATGAATTTCTCGAAGGCCGTTGTCTTGTCGTCACCGTCGCGGGCCTCGAGGGAGTACAGGTAGACGCCGTTGGCCAAAGGCCGGCCCCCGTTGTCGTTTCCGTCCCACTCGATGACGTTGAACCCCGTGACCAGGTCGGTCGCCTCGAGGGTCCGCACCAGGCGGCCGACGGGGGTGTAGATACGGACGCGCGCCTGATCCGGCCGCGTGCTGGCGAAGAAGGTGAAGGCCGTCGGGCCCGGGGCGGGGTTGGGCACCACCAGCACCTCGGACAGGGCCAGGCTGTCGGCCACCATGAGCTCCGCGGAGGCGGACCCCGGCTCGCCGAAGTTGTCGTAGCAGTAGAGCGTGAGCGTGTATTCCCCCGCGGGCAGCTCCAGCTGCCTTTCGACCACGCCCCGGGTGTAATCGCCGGTGACGGGCGTATAGTAGTCGGTCAAGTCTATATCGAAGCTGTGGTTGTCGGCCTCGGCCACGAGGATGATGGGCCGGTCGATGTCGCCGGAGGCCATGGGCACGCCCCCGTCGGAGCGTAGGAGGAGGATGCCCTGGGGGTCACAGAGCTCGGCGGTGAGCTTGACGCTTCCGTCGATGTAGTCCCCGGAGGCCGTGGCGCCGTCATCGAAGTAAAGAGTGACGACGGGGCCCTCGTTGTCCGGGGGCGGGTCCACCGAGCCGACGATGTCCGCGCTCCAGACCGCGTCCCCGGAGAAGGGGGCGTCGGTGACGGTCTCCCCGGTGGCCTCGTCCACCATGTAGGCCCGGAGCTCGAGGGTGTAGGGGTACATCTCGTAGCCGGAGAGGTCGTCGTCCATGCCGATGGGGAGGGCCAGCTGGGTCGAGAAGGAGCCCGACGCGTCGAGCTCCGCCGAGGCGGCACCGACCAGGCGGTAGATGCGGGCCCCGTTGTAGGTGTAGGGCATCACCGGGCGGTCGTAGGCCCGAATCTGGACGGTTCCCGACAGCGGGGGGCTGTCCGGGGAATAGGCGGTCTGTCTGCCGGTGACCGTCAGGATCTCGCCCCGGGCGACCTGGCCTTTCGCGCTCGGCGGGGGGTCCAGGTCCAGCCCCGGTTCCGCGCGGCGCAACCGGGAGGCGGAATCGCCGAACATCATCTGCCGTTGGCGGTTCCAGGAGTCACTGCCGAGGATGAGGTCCCGCATGTGGGCCAGGCCGAAGGCCGGTATCTCGAGGTGTGAGTCCGGGTGGTAGAAGGCCTCGAAAAGCAGGCTGTGGTAAATGTCCTGCGAAACCGCGCCCGCGGTCCGCGTCGAGCCGGTCGTGGCGATGCAACCCAGGGGGTGCCACAGGAGGAGCTCGCTGACGCAGTTGCGGTCGATGGACGGGGTGCGGTCGAAGTCGGCGACAGAGCACGACGACTGGATTAAAAGCGGCGGTACGGGGCAGGCCCAATCGTCGAAGTCCCGGTAGAGCGGCGGACGGTTCGTCTCCGCCAGCTCGTGGGTCCAGGTGTTCCAGGCGCCGTGGCCGATGTAGCTGACGATGAGCTCGCCCTGGCGCAGAGCCTCCAGGAACGCGGGGGTGACGTGCTCCCGGGTGGCCCAGCGGCGCTTGCCCACGTCGTACTTCTGGGGTGTTTTGAGTCTGTCCCGGGTCCGGCCCATGCCCAGGGTGGTCAGGTACACCTTGTCGTGGAACATGCCGGCCTGTGGGGAGTCGCGCAGCAAGGTCTCGGCGTAATCGTCGAAGTTGATGCCCTCCGGCTCGGAGCCGTCGGGGGGCTTACCTTCGTAGACCACGGTGTTGTCCACCAGAAGGACGTGGTTGGTCTGCCAGACGCCGCCCGGCAGCTCGGGGTAGGACGTGGCGTGGGAGACGTACGTCTCGAGCTGGGACGGTTCGTAGGCGCTGATGCGGGTGAGGGCCACCTGGGGCAGCGGGACGTCGGGAAACGTCTGCTCGTCGGGCAGAAGTGAGGCGAAGTAGGCGTCGGAGGCGATGAAGTATCTTTTGGGCAGGTCGGCGATGACGTACGCGGTGGGGAGCATGGCCTGGGGGAATTTTCTCCAGTTCGGACCCAGGTACCGTTTCTCCACGTCGCGGTAGTCGAAGGAGGTGTCCCCCACCAGCGTGACGAAGGTCAGCGGGTCGCCGACGCAGTCGGTCCAGGCGTGGTAGAGGTAGTTGCGGATGGCGGCCGGGTCGAGCCGCCCGCCAGAGTACTCGTCGTATATGTCGTCCACGCGCACCACCTGGACTCTCATGCCCTCGGCTCGGTGCATCTCCACCAGCGGGTCCAGGGGGGCGACGAGGTCCGGGTGGGCGATGTAGATGAGGTCGGCGTCCGCGGGGGAGTGAAGGTCCGACGGCACGTCGAGGTAGACGTCGAGGGGTGAATGCGCCAGTTCGAGGTCCGCGACGACGAGGTGGTAATCCGGCTCGGCGTTCCAGGTGAACTCCGCATCGCGCGTGCCCTCGGGTCCGGTGAGCGTGTAGTTCACCAGGGACTCGCCCCGCGTGAGGTCCCAGACGGCGAGGGAATCGCCGGCGACGTCGGTGACCTTCATCATGCGACGGCCCGACACCCCGGGAGGTCCCCAGCCTTCGAGGACGCCCGTCTGCATCCGGGGTCCCCGGTTGTAGATCACCTGGAAGTTGTCGACGTAAATACTCGAGTAGAACGTATCATTCGGCCTGCCGGATTCGGGCTCGCTCAGCTCGAACGTCAGGGAGTTCGTCCCGTCCTGCAACTCCCCGGCCGGAATGTCCCCCCAGACCTCGTACAGGTCCATGATACTGACTATATTAACCTTTATCAGCGCCTCGCTCGGGTCGCCCGGCGTCACCCCCGCGTAAACCCTCAACGTCGCGGCCGGGTCGAGCTGGTACGCCTTGAACCTGAGCGCGAGTCTCGCGTCACCGCCTCCCTGGTACTGGTCGAAGAGCTGGTAATCTTTTGTGGCCGAATTACCCGAGTTCATCAGGAACCAGAAGGAGTAATCCATCCCCCTCTGCATGTGCGTCAACCGGGCCATGTTCTCCCTCTCCCCCTTGTCCTCTCGGTGCAGCCTGCCCTGGAGCCAGGGCAGCGGCGTCTCGTCCGACGGCGCGGCGTCGGTCTCCCGGAAGCGCAGCGGTTCGTCGGTCTGGGCCAGCCAGTAGTAGCTGTAGGGGGTGTAGAGGTTGGAGTAGCTGGGCAGGGCCGGATCCCACTGGTCCTCGGGGAGCCAGGTGACACTCCCGTGCCCCCAGAAGTAGAGGGCGTCCCCCTCGTCGAAGGTCCCGTCGTCCTCCCCCGTTACCAGGACGGGAATCGGGTAGAGCGGGTCCTCGTCGAGGGTGTCGAGGAAGTCGAGCATCTTGCCCGAGGAGGTGTAGAGGGTGAGCCGTCGCGGGTCCACCGTGGTCGGGTCCAGTCCGGCCGCGCTCAAGTCGTCGGGCGTGACGCGGTAGAGCCCGTCGGAATCCACCACGACCTTGAGGCGGGGCAGGGGGAGCTGACCGGAGTGAAGCTGGTCCACCCGCGGTGGGGGCGGCTGGGCGCGCCAGCCCTGCTCCCGGGCGTACTCGAAGTTGGGGGCCATGCTGCGGGCCAGGTCCAGGGCCCAGGGGCTGTCGCCGGTGTCGAGGTTGGGGCGCGGGCGTCCGGTCGGATAGCGGAAGGCCACCTCGACCCGGATGCGCCGGCAGCCGGTCATCCGGCCGTCGGCGTAACTCACCGGGCGGATGAGGAAGTGGGCCAGACGCCAGCCCCGCACCGTCTCGACCTCGCCGGGCTCCACCGTCGACCGGGAGGCGGACGCCAGGGCGGGGTTCAGCTCGTAAACCGGCAACATGGAGACTATCTCCCCGTCTCCGCTTTCGACCCAGCGCGGCGCGGGGAGGGGGCTCTCAACGCTCCGGGAGTAGGGCTCGAAGGTCTGCGCGGAAGCGGTCGCACTCGCGCCGGGAGGAATCCACAGGCAGGCGCGGAAAACCGGGAGGCCGACACTGCCCGGCAGGTCTTCGGTGGTGGTGCCGGCGACGCGTATTCCGGTGTACTCGGTGTCCTCGACCGTCTCGAGGTAGGTTTCCGCCTCGGGGAAGGTCACCTCGAAGGAGGCTCCGTCCTGGTCGCAGGAAAGGAGCACGACGCGCGGGATGCCCTCGGTGTCGGTCTCGTCGTCGGAGGTTGCGACGAGCGACGGGGATGCACTCTGGGCGAGGGTCGGCACGCCGACGGCCGGTCCCGTGGACGGGGAGAGTATGGGCGGCGGCGTACCGACGGCGTTGCCCGCGTTGGCTTCCGTGCCGTCCGAGTCCGGGTCGTCACCCGTCGCTACGGCCGTCGCGGCGCCCAG
>CAZNZF010000018.1:10899-24353 GCA_964577465.1 uncultured bacterium
GCCAACAGCCACAGCAGGGGGTTGAACCGGGGCCCGTTTTTTCTCAGATACCGCCAGAACGCCCGGTGACTCCACAGAACGCTCCGCGCGCGAACCTTTCGGACGCTCGTCCCGCCCCGGTGAACCACCCTCACCAGCGGGTAGTATAGCGTATATTTCCCCGCTTGGACCAACCGGCGCGCCAGGTCCACGTCGTTGAAGAAGATGGGGTAGGCGCGCGAGAATCCTCCCAGCCCGATGAAATCCTCCCGCCGCACCATCCAGCACGAGGCGTAGACCTGCTCGACCCGCCGGGATTCGCTATGGTCGAAGGGGCCCATCTTCCAGCGGTTGAAGAGGCCGCTTGTGGGAAAGATGCGCGACAGGCCGGTGAGCTCACAGAAGAGGTCCCAGGTTTTTGGGAGCCTCCGACAGGTCCGTTGAAGCACCCCGTTCTCCCCGACCAGTTGGGGCGCCACGCCACCGAGAGTGTCGTCGCCTTCGAGCAGTTCGGCCAGTCTCCCGACCCCGTCGGGCGGGAGGAAGGCGTCGGGATTCAGCAGGAGGACGAATTTGCCGCGGGCCTTGGCGACGGCCTGGTTCGACGCCGCGGCGTAGCCCTGGTTCTCCGGGCTGGCAAAAAGCCTTAGGGGCAAGGGGTTTAAACCCCTTGTCTTAATATGTCGCGCTGCCTCTGCGGAGCCGTCCCGCGAACCGTTGTCGAAGACGATGACTTCCACCGGCTCGTTCGGCGAGCCGTCCTGCCGCGCGAGGCAGTCCAGGCAGCGGACGAGGTCGTCCCGGGTGTTGTAACTGACGACGACGGCCGTGACGCGCGGCTTGTCGATTGGGGACACGCTACGCCCCGCTCATGAGTTCCGGGTCGGTCTGGGCGAAAAGCCGCTCGTCCTCGGCCAACCGCTCGGTGTAGCCTTCGCGGCCCATGTAGGCGTAGGTCGTCTTTTTGCCCTCCTCGACGCCGGGCTGGTCGTAAACGTTCACCCCGGCGAGCTTGCCGGTGATGGACACCGCCGCCTGGCAGAGATATACGAGCGAGCCCAGCGACCGCTCGTCCAGGACCGCAAGCGTGAGCAGGAGGGAGGGAGTTTTGGCCCGCAGGAGCGCCAGCCTCGTCCCCTGGAGCTCGGCGTGCAGGAGCTCGCCCAGGCCCCGCCCGCCCAGGTAGCCCAGGCTCGCGTAACCCTCCGTCTGGGGCGGGACCCGCACGTCGTCTCGGCGAGCCGCCCCGGTGTCGGTGACCTCGATGAGCCAGACGACCTTGTCCTTGGGCCCGTCGGTGTAGAGCTGGAGCTGGGAGTGCTGGTCCGTGACGCCGAGGGCGGCCTGGGGCGTCGGGCCGTAGGCTTGAGTGCCCTTTCGGCGCTTGCCCAGGCTCTCGGCCCAGAGCTGGGCGAACCAGAGGGCGAAGTCCCGCAGGCCGTCGGCGTAGGGCATGACCGAAACGATTCTCCTCCCGGCCTGGTGGTGCTGGTGCAGGGCCAGGGCCAGGGCCAGGGCGGGATTCTTCCGCCAGTCCGGGTTCCCCGTGGCTGAGCGCATGGCCCGCGCACCGGCCAGGAGCTCCCGGACGTCGATTCCAAGGAGCGCCGCCGGAACGAGGCCTACGGGGCTCAGCACCGAAAACCGGCCGCCCACGTCGGGCGGCACGTCGAATGTCGTGTAGCCCTCGACCGTCGCCAGGGCCCGCAGGTCGCCGAGGTCCGGGTCCGTGACCGCCGCCACCCGTCCCCCGTAATCCTTCCCCAGGGCCACGCGGAGCCATTCCCGCACCACGGCGAAGGAGCCCATCGTCTCCGCCGTGGAGCCCGATTTCGTAATCACGTTCACCAGGGTGCGGCGCGGGTCCAGTTCTCCGAGCAGGTAACGCAGACGCCGAGGGTCCACGTTGTCCACCACGTGGAGCCGCGGGTGGCCGGGTCTCCTGGACGCCGGCTCGACGAAGGCGCAGTTGAGCATCCGCGCCCCCAGCCCCGATCCCCCGATGCCCAGGAGCAAGAGGTCGTCGCAATTCCCCTTCAGCGGCTCGGCCCAGTCCAGGAGGTCCGAGACCTGCCGGTCGGGCAGGTCGGTGTAGCCCGGGGCGGGGCCGGTGAGTGCCGTGACGAGCTCGGGGTAGGAGTCCCGCCACAGGGCGAAATCGAGGCCCGAGCGCCCGATGAGCCGCCGGTCGCTCGTGCGGAGGTCGAGTGTGATTTTCCCTTCGCCCATCGTCATCCCTCCGGTCGCGGTCCCCCTATCGCCCACGGCTCTCCCTTTATCGCCCTCGTCGGGAGTCACTTTGCGCCGGCTCCCGCTATCCCCGATACCGCCGCGGCGAGGTCGCGTTGCAGGGCCTCGAGCTGGGACAGCTTCTCCTCCCGCCCGACCTCCGTGTCGTCGATGACCCCGATGAGCCGGTCGAGGAAGGGGCTCAGCAATTCCCGCTCGTCCGCCCCGACGTCCAGCATCGTTTCCGCCAGGTAGTCCCGCGCCGCCTCGAGCTCCGCCAGGGCCCGCTCCGGTGCGTCGGCGTACCGGAGGTCGACGTCGGCGGTGTAGACGTGCTGGGCCGTGACGGCGAGGGGGAGCCGGAGCCGGGATATATCCCTCAGCGTCTCCTGCGCCCGGACCACGCCGCCGGCCGCCAGCCCGAAGTTGTTGTCCCCAAAATCCTTCACCGCCTGGTCGAGGGTCGCGGCGGCCGACCGCACCTCATCGGCCAGGGAGGTCAGGTCCGCCGCGGGGGGAGATTTCACCTCGACGGTGCTCTCGGGGCCTCCCGTGCAACCCGCCAGGAAAACGAGGAGCGCGGGGGCCCATCTTCGCATATTCTTCAGCGTATCACCGCCAGTTTGGCCGTCACGGAGTCCCCGCCGGGGGCCGTGACGTGGTAGAGGTACACGCCCGAGGCCAGCTCGGCGCCCGCCGTGTTGGTCACGTCCCAGTCCACCTCGTATGTGGTGCTCACGGTTTCGTAGACCAGGTTCCCGTCGATGTCGTACACCCGGATTACAGAGCCGTGCGGGAGCCCGTTGAACGTAATCCCGGAGTGCCTGTCGCCGCGGAAGGGGTTCGGGTAGGTGTGGACGTCCGCCAGGTTGTAGAGGTGGTCGTCGTGGATGCCGGCGAGGCCGGCCAGGGCGCCGAGGGCGGCCCGCGTTATCTGCCGGGTCAGCGGGAAGTGGCCGGCGATGGTCGGGTAGTCATCGTCGTAGCTGTGGTAGTAGGGGTAGGGGACGTCGATGTCCTCGATCCCCAGGAGGGCCGGGTATCCTGACAGCCAGAAGGCGGCGTGGTCCGAGCGGTAGAAATCCGGTTCCATGAGCTTGAGACCGGGCAGGCCGTCGCCGTAGCGGGCGCACGATTCCATGAGCACGTCGGCGAGCCACTCGCTCCGGTAATCGGTGATGATGTCCAGGTCCTCCTGGACATCGGGGGGGTCGCTCCAGACGACCATGTCCAGGTTGATCGCGGCTTCCACCCGAACCCCGGCCTGGGCCAGTTGCTGGGTGTGGTGGAAGCTGCCGTGGAGCCCGAGCTCCTCGGCGTTGAAGAACGCCAGGCGCAGGCTGCGCCGGGGCGTGTAATCCGCCAGGACATGCGACATTTCCAGGAGCGCCGTCGCCCCCGTGCCGTTGTCGTTGGCGCCGGGGGCGCAGATGTACGGGTCCTCGTCCTCACCCCCGCGGCCGGAGATGGAGTCGAAGTGGGCGGTGCCGTAGATGTAGCTCTCGGGGTACTCGCTCCCCGTTTTCTCGCCGATGATGTTTTCCCAGAGGACGCTCGTCCCCGGGTCCAGCCCGTCGAGCCGCCAGGTGAGCCCGTCGAGATTCACGTCGGCGTACGCGGGCCCGTCCCGCGAGGCCAGCCAGACCTTCTCCCCGGTTCCATCCCAGCCCAGGGCGCTCACCGGCATGGCCTTGGCGGTGGCCGCCAGCTCCCAACTCCCCCCGGCGTCCGTGGTGCGGTATATCTCGCCGTAGAGCGTCCCGACGAGGTAGGTGAGCGGTCCGGTGGCCGTCACGCAGAGAAGCTGCTGGACGGGGTCCACGCTCGGAATCTGCGAGGAGGTCCAGGTCTCGCCGCCGTCCTCGGTGATGAGCAGCCGGTCGGCCGTCCCCACCGCCAGGCCCCGGGCGGAATCGCCGAAGGCCACGTCGTTGAGCGTCGAGCCGTGGGAGGTGGAGTGGACCGTTTCCCAGGTTTCACCGCCGTCGGTGCTCCGGAAAACGGTTTCATCGCGGCCCACCCCGACGACCGTTCGGGGGTCGCCCGGGAGGCACGCCGCGGCGAAAATCTCCATGCCCGTGCCCCCGACCGGTTCCCAGATCGAGCCCGAGTCCTCGGTGCGCCAGACGTCGCCCGAGCCGCTGAAGAGGTAACCCGTGTCCGCGTAGGCGAAGACCATGGTCGAGAGGTAGTTGGTTTCCGAGCCCAGGTCGAACGTGGTCTCGCTCCAGGTCGCCCCCCCGTCGTCGGTGCGGCGGTAGGTGTCGCCGCCGGCGAAATGAATCGTGTCCGGGGGGAACACCGCGCAGGCGCTGTTTTCCCAGGATTTTATCTCCCCGGTGGGGAAGTACTCGGTGAAAACGGCCCCGCCGTCGGTGGAGTAGAACAGGTGGGAACTGGCCAGGCAGAAAGCTACGAGCCCGTCCTTGGCGTCCAGGGATTGGGGGGTGGCGCCGAGCCATTTTTCCCGCGTCACCGTGAAGCCCGAGCCCGCCAGCTCGCCGGCGATGTAGTCCCCCGCCAGGTTGTTCTGTGGGGTGTAGGCGTAGCGGGTGCGGAACTCGGTCAGGGTGTAGTCGTAGGCGTCGATCCGGTCCAGGTCCACCTTGTCCACCAGCTCCCGGGCGTCGGCGGTGAGGATGTCCGGCGGCGCCTCGGGTCGGGGGGCTCTGATGGCCGGTTCAATGTGGCAGAACCTGAATCCCAGGCCGATGAGCACCCGCAGGTCGTCGGCCCCGAGGTTGCAGATTTCCGCCCCGTCGGCCAGGCGGCCCAGCCGGTCTATTCCCGTTGGTAGCGCGGCGGCGTCCGGCGGCGCGAACACGATGTACAGGTCGTCCCGGTGGTCCGGCATCGCGCAGACCGCGTTCGCGGGAGACGCTGTAACCCGGAGCTCCCCGCCGTCGTAGTACCCGTAGAACACGCCCGCCCCCGGCGAGTCGGCGGGTACGAGGGCGAGGTACTCGGCGGCCGCGGCCGCGCTCGTTACGAGCGCGAGGATGAGTAAAATCCGTTTCATGGTCATCCCTTTTCGTTGCTCTTTTGAGTAGATTCTACCCCAATCCACCCCGTCTAGCCAAGTACGGTTCCGCCGGGGCTGTCGAACGTCCGTTTACATCCGAGCGCTGCGACGTGGTATGGAATTTGCTCATTATGGGGGGGTTGGAGCCTCTTCCGCCGGCCGTGAAAGCGCTTGAAGCCTTGACAGTGTGCAAATTAAAGTATAAACTACAACCGGTGATGGGGGAAAGACGGTCGATGCGCGAAGGGCCTGAATTCGCAAGTATATAGCCGTTCGCCGGCGCGGATTCGTATAGAATCCATGAGCTGTTTAACTTAAAAAGGCTCTACCGGGTTTGACGGCACGGATGCGTGTAGAGAGTATCAATGCGTCGTTGTCATTGTGGTGCGGCCGCGGGCGCTGAGGGGCGACCGACCAAAGAACCGACCACGTGACGAACGAAAAAAAGCACCGGAAGAACCTAAGGGGTGGTTTGAAACCTCTCGTGGGGGTTTTTTGTCGTTTATCGGGGAAAAACACCCTCCCCGTCCTCGCGGCGGTCCTGTGTCTGGCATCCGCCGCCTCCGCCGGCCCCTTCATAAACCCCGGGCTGATGAGTATTCCCACGGCCTACACCCTGCCTTTCACCGCGCTCAAGATCGGCTACTCGGGGAGTATCTTTCTGGGCCTGCAACCCACGAACACGGATATCAACGACTACTACGACTTCTCCCTCACCGGGGGTCTGGATTTCTGGGACATAGGCGTCGAGCTGACCTTCACCGCCTACGACTTCGACTCCTCGGCCTACGTGGGGGCCGCCCAGGTGCGTTTCATCCCGGAAACGGTGAAGTTTCCGGCCGTCGCCATCGGGATGCGCAACATCGGCGGCGATGTCGACGTGTCATCCTACGGCACCCCGGGCGTTCCCGGCGGGAGCACCGTCTACCTGCCCGCGGGACGGACCAGGACCTGGTTCGAGCAGTTCACCGCCTTTGTGGTCTTCTCGAAAGATTTTTACCCCGCCCTGGCCATCCCCATCCGGGGGCACATCGGTCTGGGGACCGGCGCCTTCCAGGGGATGTACATCAGCGAGTACACGGATTCCTCCACCTGGCAGGGCGTGTTCGGCGCCATCGAGTACCAGGTCCGCTACGATTTCTCCATGGCCCTCGAGGTGAACGGCCGGGACCTGAACTTCGGCGTGCTCTACAAACTGCCCTGGTGGGGGATGGAGATAGGCCTGTCGGTGGACAAGCTGGAGATGCTCTTCTACTCCGAGCAGGAGGTCCGTGACGCGAAGAACGGGGCCATCAACGAGTTCGACCAGGTGGGTCTCGGATTTCACTTCGGGGTGCAGTTCGGCCCCTTCATCGGTCCGTCGGACTTCAAGAAACAGGAGCTCATCAAGGAGCGTATCGAACGGGGACGCGAGCAGCTCGAAGAGATAAAAATCCGGCGTCAGGAGCTCCAGCAACGACTGGCCGAGGTCCGCGAAGAGATTGCGAAAGAAAATGAGCGGACCGGCGGAGAGTGATCGTATATCGTCAACGGGGCGCCGTCAGGCGGCGCGCCGAAGCGACGGGACGAGACGTATGCGTACAAAGCTGTTTAAAATCGTAGCGGGCTGGCTCCTTCTCACCGTGGTCGGTGTGTGGGGGCAGGAAGGGGAGGAGGGGAGCCTCCTGGAGGAACTGCGCCAGGAGGAGGCGAGCTCGTCCACCATCACCGCAGAGCTGGAGCGGCTCACCGCGGCCGAGATGGACAAGGTGGACCTCATCCGCCAGCTCGAGCGCGAGAACCGCTACGATCAGCTCGAGGCCATGGCCCGGCGCGATTTCATCTCGGCCATGGACAAGTACTCGCGCGCCGAGGACTTCTGGGACAAGGCCACGCGCGCGGATAAGCGCGGAGAGACCGCCCAGGCGGAGACGTACCGCAACCAGGCCCGAGCGAAGTACCAGGAGTCCATCGACGAGCTCGAGTTCATAGACGACTGGTACCCCACGTTCTCCCGGCGTTCCGACGTCTACTTCATCTGGGGCGATTCCCTCTACAAGCTCGAAGAGTACCACGACGCCGTGCGCGTACTCGAACGGCTCCGCGAGGAGTACCCGGCCTACACAAAAATGGGCGACGCGCTCCTGCAGCTCGGCGAGTGCCACTTCGCCCTCGAGGACTACGAAGACGCGGCGACGTTCTACCAGCGCGTCGTGGACAACTACCCGCAGCTCCGCTCGGCCTTTAAAACCTCCATGAAGCGCCTGGAGTGGATTTACAAGTACTGGGCCACGGACTATTTCGACGACGCGTCCTACGCCAAAGCCCTTCCGCTGTTCCAGAGACTGCTCGACGTGTACCGCTCGTACACCGATGTGCCCGAGGCCATCTTCTACGTCGGTGAGTGCTACTTCTTCATCGGCGACCGCGAGAACGCCCGGGAGCGGTACGACAACATCAAGAGCAAGTACTCCGACTCGCGATACCTGGGAGCATCCCTGGCCCGGCTCGAGGAGCTGGCGGGGATGTACTTCGCGGAGGGCATGGAGTACTACGACATGGAGCAGGAAATCACGTGGTTCCAGGCGGCCGACGTTTTCCAGTTCATCGCGGATAAATACCCCGATTTCTCGAGGCTCGACGAGACGCTGTACCGCTGGGGCGATTCGCTGTTCAGGGTGAACGACTACCAGGGCGCCCAGAAACCGCTCATCCAGTGCAAGAAGGACTACCCGCACAGCATGTGGTGCATGTACTCGCTCTACACCCTCGAATACATGCGGTACAGGCGCGAGCGGTTCAACGAGGCCATCAGGTTCTACCAGGAGCTGGCCGGCAAGCCCGAGTTTTCGGGGTTCGAGTACGGGGACGCGAGCCGGTACGTGGCCGGGATGAGCTACTACAGGCTCGCCAAGTACCAGAAGGCGGTGGACGTCGTCTCGGGGATAGACCGAACCGGCGAGTACGCCATCTACGGTAGCTACCTGGGGGGCCTGTGCCTGGTGAAGCAGGACAAGCTCGAACAGGCCGTCGAGTCGTTCAAGGACATGGCCAGCGCCCCGACGTATTCCGACGCGACCCGCCGCCTGGAAGGACGGGCGCACATCATCCTGGCCTACCTCTACCAGCGCCTGGGCGACAACAATTCCGCCTGGCTCGAGTACGAGCACATCTCCGCGTCGGACTTCGAGAACTGGGACGATGCCCAGGTGGGCAAGGCCTACCTCATGATAAATCGGGGCGACACGGGGGATTACGACGACGTTATCGTCATGATGCGGTCCCTGTTGAACCGTTTTCCCGATACCGATCTGGCCCCCGACGCCTATATCCTCATCGGTTACTGCCAGATTCAGGAGCGCGAGTACGAGGGGGCCATCCGGACCCTGGAGGACGTGGTCGACAGCTACACCATCGACCGCGAGCGCATCAACTCCAACCCCGAGTACCAGAAGCTCATCGCCGACATCGAAGAAGAGCTGATGTTCGTCACCTCGATTCTCACCCACGAGATCAAGGACATCCGCAACATCGGCGGGGACGTACTCTACCCCGAGGAGCTCAACGAGGCCGAGGAGGAGGCTCGCGAGATGCAGGCCGCCATCGCCGAGCTCCAGACCTTCGTCTCCGGCCGCGACATTATCGGCCGCGATATCACCGAGGACGCCGAATTCTTCAGGGCCTACGCCTCGTTCTCCTACAAGGAGGACATCGAGGGCCAGTTCAAGGACGTCATCGGTGAGCACGCCGATCGATACGTGGAGCTGAAGGAAGCCCACGAGCAGGTCATCGAACAGCAGAACGAGCTGAAAGCCGGGGCCGCCGGGCGTACGGTGGTCGCCGATCTGGAGGCCCGCCAGGCCGAGCGCGAGGATAAAATCAACTGGATAACCGGGGAGGCCTGGAAAGAGGAATTCGCCCACTTCATGACCACCGAGGAGATCGAGGCTCAAAAAGCCGCCGCCGCGGCCGCAGCCGCCGCGGGGCGGGACGAGGGTTTCGCGGGAGAGATTGAGGAAGGTGCCGAACCCCCGCCCGACGAGGGCACGGTTTCCGGTGAGGTTGACGAGACATCATCCGGCGAGGGCGACGAGGGGACCGGGGATGAGGTTATCCCCGAGGATGCGGGGAGCGAAGAGGCAATCCCCGAAGGGGAGACGGGGGATACGACGGACGAGACGTCCTCCGAGACGGATGAGACCGTCGTGCCGGAGGAGGAAACCGTTGCCCCGGTCGAGGAGGCCGAAACACCGGAGGAAACCGTTGCCCCGGTCGAGGAGACCGTCGAGCCCGCGGACACGGAGACCGTACCGGCGGATGAGACGGAGCTCCCCGACTGATAGGTTTTGCGTTGAAACTAATCGAGGCGGGTAATGCCTCGGCATAACCGCGCCCGAAGGGAAAACGAAGCGAAGCGGGTAACGCTCAGGCGAAACGAAGCGAAGCGGGTAACGCCCCGGCGAATTGCGGTGAGTTGGGACACTGAAAAACATTTCCCGTCGAAGCGGTTCGATTGAGCTTTAGGGGACTTCGATGCCAAACGAAGCGAAGCGAGTAACGCCCCGGCATAAAGGCCTGTTCAACGTCGCGGCTGCCTTCACGATTCTCGCCGCCGCGGCGCTCCTCCCGGGGTGCATCCCTTCGGACGAAGGACTATCGGCCGAGGAGCTCACCGAGGTGGAAAAGGAAACCCTGGACTCGCTCGCCGATGAGCTCAAGGATATCGAGGAAGCCCAGCAGGAGACCGAGGAGGATTTCTACTCCGATGTCGCCGAGTTCAACGAGAAGATTCGCGTGCAGCGCCACGAGTCCATCGTCCGGTACGAGGAAATTATCCAAGAGTCCGAAGAGCTCGATAAAACCTCCCCCTACCTCGAAGAGGTTTTTTACAACCTCGGAGACCTCTACTACGAAGAGGCCAAAGACCTCTACGAAGACGACGCCTACCGCGAGCGTGTCCTCGCCAGCTCCACCCCCGAGCCCACCGCCGCCGATACGGAACCGGTCGGCGATTCCGACATCGTCATCCGGACCTTCAAGAAGTCCATGAAGGCCTACCAGGACCTCGCCAACTACTACATCCAGGTGGAGGAGCGCAACCGCAACCTTCCACCCAGCGCCATCCCCCAGTCCACCAAATATTTCGACGACGCCTTCTACAACATGGGTGTAGTGGCGGACGAGCTCTCCATCCGCGATTTCGCCGCCTTCGACCTGCACCGGACCGACTCGTTGGAAAACTTCCTCCTTCTTCTGGACCGCTTCCCGGATTCCAGCTACGCCGCCGAGGTCCGCCAGCGCATCGGTCGCATCTACTTCGAGCGTAACGATTTCGCCAACGCCATAAAATACTTCAGCCAGGTCCAGCCCGGCGAGTACCAGTACTACAAGGCCAGATACCTCATGGCGTGGTCGTACTTCCTGAACCAGGATTACAAGGAGGCGGTCACCAATTTCTTCGAGGTTCTGGACCTCTTCGAAGAGATGGCCGCCGAGAGTGAGGAAGGCGCCAAAATCGCCGAGATCCACTACGAGGAGTGCGCCGAGTACTGCGCCCAGTGCTTCCTGCCCAGCATCATCGACCTCAACACCCAGCGTGAGCAGATGACCTTCGTCGAGATCGGGGTAGACTGGCAGTTCGGCCCCGATCCCTTCAAGCGCTTCCTGATCGACAACGGCTTCCTCGACATCGGTTACACCCCCGGTATCATCCGCCGCGCCATGGACAGCTACTCCGATTACGGGTGGTTTCCCCAGGCCATCAACCTGGCGCGGTTCTACGTGGATACTTATCCCGACTCCCCCGACGCGCCCAAAATTTTCTACGACATCGTCAAATTCTACGGCTCCTGGGCCGAGACGCTGATCATCAAAGACCGCGAGGACCCCGCCCAACTGGCGTGGCTCGACCGGGAGACCAAGCGCCTCGAAGCTCTGCAGAACCAGGTCCGCGACGAGTTCATCAGCCGGTACGCGGTGGGCAGCGCCTGGTACGAGGCGAACCGGGACAACCCCGAAGCGCTGGCCAACGCCCGGGCCGCCCTGGCGCGATCCCTCTACGACGTGGCCATCTACACCTACATCGTGGGCTACGACGCCGAGGAAGCCAAGGACATGGATACGGCCCAGGAGAACTACGCGAAGGTCATCACCTACCTGGAGCAGTACCTGCGCGATTACCCCCTCGAGGAGGATGCGTACAAGGCCAACTTCTATCTGGCGATGAGCTATTACAGCGTCGGTGATTTCGCGAAGGCGGGGGACAACTTCATGCTCACCGCCGGCACCTCCAGCGTGGACCTCTACCCCGGCAAGACCGAGTTCAAGGAGGAGAGTCTCTGGTATGCGGCCGCGGCGTACAAGTACGGCTCCGACGAGTTCGAGAAGGCCCGCTGGGAGGAGAAGATCAACCAGCCCCAGGTGGAGCTGACCCTGGACCAACAGCGTGAGAAAATCCCGAGCAAGAACCCCCGGGACGTCCTGCCCGACGTGTGCAAGAAGTTTGTCTGGGCCAGCCGGGAGTACGGCCGCATCTTCAAGGAGGGGAACCCCGAGGCCGAGCACGATCTGGAGAAGCTTTACTACTGGGAAGGCAACCTGATGATGGCCTTCGACTGCTTCGACTCCGGCCGCGACGCCCTGGCGCGGATCGTGGACCTCGATTTCGTGCCGTCCTACGACCCCGACCCGGCGAAGATGAACCGGGCCCAGATAGCCTTCCGCATCGGCGAGAGCTGGTACGACCAGCACTACTACTGGCGCGCCGCCGAGTGGTACCGTAGATCCGCCACCCTGGCCGATACCGGCTCCGAGCTCGAGGAGATGGCCCTCAACAACGCCTCCGCCGCCGAAATCACCGCCGTCGACCTGGGTGTGCCCCGGGTGGAAATCGCCGAGGGGGAGGAGGAGGCGGAGCTACCGCCGGAAATCCGCGCCCAGCTCGAGGAGAGCGCCAAGAGTTACCTCCGCGTGGCGCGGGAGAACCTCTACAACCCGGACATCGCCGTCAAGGCCTTCAACAACGCCGGGTACATCTTCGCCGTCCAGCTCAAGGACTACGAGCAGGCCATAGTGGCCTACCATGAGCTTTCCGAAAACTTCCCCGACCACCCCGACGTGGACAAGGCGCTCTTCTCCGAGGCGCTGGCCTATTTCGAGCTCGAGGAGTGGTACCAGGCCGCCGGTATCTTCGAGCGGTTGCTGGACAACGCTATAACACCGACGGAGCAGGAACCCGCGGCGCTCTTCAAGGCCGGCGAGTGCTACGAGAAACTGAAGAACTGGCCCAACGCCCAGCGCACCTTCACCCTCTACGGCCAGCGGTACAGGGACACCGGCGTCCCCGACCAGGTGGTGGATTCATACTACCGAGCCGGCCACGCCTCGCTGAAGCTGGGCGACGTGGAGACCGGTCGAGAGCTGCTCTTCGAGTGCACCAAGGTGTACGAGGACTTCAGCAAGAAGCCCGGCATCGAGGTGAACTTCGACATCCCGGCCAAGGCCTACGTGGAAATCGGCGACCTCCTATTCGACGACTACGCGGCGATCACCCTCGAGGGCGATCTGATGGACCTGGACCCCCTGGTGCAGACGGCGACGAAGAAGTATGGGATGATGAACGAGCTCGCCGAGATTTACGGACGCGCCTCCAAGGCCGTGGACCTCGAGGTGAACCTCTCCGCCCGCTTCAAGGCCGGCCTGGTTTACGAGCAGTTCTACCTCACCGTCAGCCGGATGAAGATCAGCTTCGCCACCCTGGACGAGCTCATGCAGAACAACCCCGATTACGCGGCCGAGATCGAGGAAATCGTCATGGAGCAGCTCGCCGAATTCCAGGCGACCATGGACTCCTGGGCGGCGGAGAACGGCCTCAACAGGGCGATCCAGGTCTACGAATTGATACTCCTCAACGCCGAGGAGCGCGGCGAGACCAACCAGTGGGTGCAGAAGGCCAAGGAGCGCCTGGTGGACCTGGTTCCGCAGGCCTACATGCTGTATCCGCCCATCGGGGTCAAGACCGGCATGAACGACCTGGGCGCCAGCATCTGGGACTACTCCGGCGTGCGCATTTACTCGCAGACCGTGAACATCGAGGCCATGGCCCCTGAGCCCGTCATCGAGGAAACGCCCATCGAGGAGACACCCATCGAGGAAACGCCTATCGATGAGACGCCCGTCGATGAAACGCCCATCGATGAGACGCCCGTCGATGAAACGCCCATCGATGAGACGCCCGTCGATGAAA
>CAZNZF010000019.1:0-3370 GCA_964577465.1 uncultured bacterium
GAAATCGTTGCCCGGGGGCGCGAGGTGCTGGCCGTGGAGGGCGAGGCGCTGGCGCGTGTGGCGGAGCGGCTGGACGAGCGCTTCGCCGCGGCGGTGCGCCTGCTGCACGGCTGCACCGGGCGTGTAATCGTGGCCGGGATGGGCAAGAGCGGGCACGTCGCCGATAAAATCGCCTCCACCCTGTCCTCGACCGGCACGCCGGCCTTCTTCCTCCACCCCGGCGAGGCGGCCCACGGCGACCTGGGGATGGTCATCTCGGGGGACGTGGTGCTGGCGGTTTCCAACTCGGGGCGGACCCGGGAGCTCCTGGCCATCGTACCGAACCTGAAGAAGCTGGGCGCGCGGCTGGCGGCCCTCGTCGGTGACCCCGACTCCCCCCTGGCCCGCGAGGCCGAGGTGGTCCTCGACGCGAGCGTGGAGCGGGAGGCGTGCCCGCTGAACCTGGCGCCCACCTCCTCGACGACGGCGGCGCTGGCCCTGGGGGACGCCCTGGCCGTGGCGCTGATGGAACTGCGCCAGTTCAAGGCCGACGACTTCGCCCGCTTCCACCCGGGGGGGCTGTTGGGCGACCGCCTGCAGAGACTCACCGTGGACGAGGTCCTCGTCACCGGCGACCGGTTCCCCAGCGTGGGGGTCGGGGCGAGTTTCACCGAGGTGGTCGAGGAGCTGACCGGCAAACGGCAGGGCGTCACCGCCGTCGTCACCGACGAGGGGCGGCTGGCCGGCGTCATCTCCAACGGCGACGTGCTGCGCGTCCTGGCTCAAAAGCGCGACACCGCCCACCTGCGCGCCGAGAGGATGATGACCCGCAACCCCAAGACCATCCCGCCCGGGACGAGCGCCGAGCAGGCCGTGGCGGTCATGGAGACCCACAACATCACCGCTCTGGTCGTGGTGGACTCGGAGCGCCGTCCCCTGGGGCTGGTACACCTCCACGACCTCCTGGGCCGGAAGACCTTCTGGGAGCCGCCCGCGGGTTAGGTCGGCCGGTTCCGGTCCCCGCCCGATTGATGCGCCAGCAGAATTTTCTACAATCGCCAAAGGGCGGTTTTTTATGGGTCCCACGCCGGGGCGGATAGTTCCCCCTAAAAAAAAAGACCGCCCGGAAGCGGTCTTGTTTTACGTTATTAGCGGCCCCTGGTCGAACTCGCGGCGGGGTAGAGGTTGGCCATTTAAAAAAGACCGCCCTGGAGCGGTCTTGTTTTAGGTTATTAGCGGCCCCTAGTCGAACTCGTAGTCGGGGAAGATGTAGGCCATGGGGTCGGTGACGCTCCCATCCACCAGGACCTCGTAGTGGAGGTGAGGCCCGGTGGACCTGCCGGTGGAACCGATGTCGGCGATTATCTGCCCCCGCTTGACCTCGTCGCCCTCCTTGACGTGGAGCCTGGAGCAGTGTCCGTAACGGGTCTGGTAGCCGTAGCCGTGGTCGATGAAGCAGGTGGTGCCGTAACCGCCGCGGGTGCCGGCGAAGATCACCACTCCGTCGGCGGGCGCGAAGATGGGCGTCCCCCACGGCGCCGCGATGTCTATACCGCGATGGAAGGCGATCAGCCCGCTGATGGGGTCGATGCGGTTGCCCAGGAAGCTGATGATGTGGCCGACGACGGGCTTGATGGACGGCGTATGGGCGCGGATGTCGGTCTCGCGGCGGGTTCGTTCGATGGTCTGGTTCACGAGGGAAATCTCGTAGTTGATCGAGCCGGCAAGCCGCAGGGAACGTTCGAAGTAGCGCTGCGTCGTCTCGTCGAGGGGGGAGTCGGAGATGCGGGGGAAGGAGGCGATGGCCCGGCCGAGCTCCACGCCGCCGATGCCGCCCTCCCGTTCCGAGTCCGGCACGAGGGGCAGGGCGTGGGCCAGCCGGGCGACGTCGTTGGCCTCCCGGACGACCGCGAGCTGCTGGTTCAGCCCGCCGATGTCCTCCTGGGCCTTGGCCAGCTCACCCTGCTGGTCCTCGTTCTCCAGCTCCAGGGTGTAGAGGTCCAGCCGCTTGCGCAGGTTGTCCGAGTAGAAGAAGAGCAGGACGACGGCGCCGATGACGACCGACACCGTTATCCAGACGAAGCGCCGGATGCCCCGGCGGTCGAGGTCGCGGTGGAAGGTCCCCAGGGCTCCGTCCCGGCAGATGACCAGGCTGAAACGCTCCGCTTTTTTGCGTTTCTTCTTGAGGGGATGGAACTTGAGCGTTGCGGCAATCAATGGCTCGGACGTTTCTTCCCCCGCGGGAGGTGTTATAGGTTAAGTAGAATCAACAACAAACAAAGCCAGGGTCATTGTATGGAGACGGGGGCGAACTGTCAAGGGTGATGATTGGAGTAGGCATAAACCGTCCGGCCACCCCCGCCCCGACCGATGGTACAATTCCCCCATGCCTCTCCCTGAAGTCGAAAAACGCGCCATGGACCGGAACGGCAAAGCCAGGGTCTACCTCGGCGTCGCCACCGTCATCTGGGGCTCGACCTTCATCGTCCTCAAGCTCCTGCTGGCGCGGGCCACTCCGTGGCTCCTGGTGGGGGTCCGGTTCGGCCTGGCCGCGGCGGTCTGCCTCGCGGTTCTCCTCGGGCGGCGGTGGCGCGTCGAGGGTAAGGTCCTCCGGCACGGGGCCTTCCTGGGCCTTCTGCTCCTGGGCGGTTACGCCCTGCAGACGCTGGGGCTGGTGTACACCGGGGCGGGGAAGTCGGGGTTCATCACGGCGCTCTACGTGGTGCTCACGCCTTTTTTCGCGTGGCCGGTGTGCGGGCGGCGGGTCCGGTGGCGGGAGCTGGCCGCCGCGGCGGTCTCCCTGGCCGGGGTGTACCTGTTGGCCGACCCGTCGGGGCCGGTGAATCCGGGCGACCTGTTGACCCTGGGCAGCGCGGCCATTTTCGCCCTCCACCTGGCCTTCATCGACCGCTGGGCACCGGCGGAGGAAGATGAGGATTCGCAGCTCCACCACGAGTTCACCCTGACCACGGTGCAGATGGTCGTCGTGGGCGCGGGGGCCCTGGCGCTATCGCCGCTGTTGGAGACGCCGCGGCTGGTGCTGGACGCGGTATCCGTCCCGGCGTTCCTGTACCTCTCCCTGGCGGCGACGGTTTTAGTGGTTTTCTGGCAGATGCGGTGGCAGCCGAAGCTGGGGGCGGGGCGGGCGGCATTGATTTACGTGGGCGAGGCGGTCATCGCCGCGGCTGGCGGTGCGGTCTTCTTCGCCGAGCGGCTGCCGTGGTACGGCTACGCGGGGATGGGGCTCATCCTGGCGGCAATCCTGTGGGGGAACCGGCGGGGGGCGCAGGCGTAATAATATTTGCCCCTCGCCCCGGCCTATTTCTCGCTGCGATGACGTAGGGGCCGACATGCGGTCGGCCCTACGAGTGGGGCTGAATATGATGTAGGG
>CAZNZF010000019.1:3380-16935 GCA_964577465.1 uncultured bacterium
ACCCTCTCCCTGAATGGGAGAGGGGATTGCTGCACACCCCACACCGAATTGCAATGACGTAGGGGCCGACCGACCGGTCGGCCCGCGGGCGACCGTGGACGGTCGCCCCTACGGGTGGGATTCACGTGGAATGAATGTAGGGGCGGGTGTCCACACCCGCCCGGGTATATTCGACAATAGGCGCTAAAATGTAGGGCGGGGATTTTAATCCCCGCCGCTTTCTGTCAGATATCCAGGTTGGCCACCTCGAGGGCGTGGGAGCGGATGAACTCCCGCCGCGGCGGCACCTGGTCCCCCATCAGCACGCTGAACATCTCGTCGGCGGCGAAGGCGTCCTCCACCGTCACCTGCAAGAGCGTCCGGCTCGCCGGGTCCATCGTCGTCTCCCAGAGCTGGTCGGGGTTCATCTCGCCCAGGCCCTTGTAACGCTGGACGGATACCTCCCGGTTGCCGGCCCGGCGCAGAGCCTCCAGGAGCTCCAGGGGGTCGGTCAGCTCGAACCGGCCCTCCTTGCCCAGGTGGAGGGTGATGCCGGGCTTCTTCTCCGTCAGGAAATCGAGGCCGAACTCTTTTATCGCGCCCCGGAGTTCCTCCAGCTCGGTGGCTTCGCCAAGCTCCTCCGGCTCGTGCTTCCTCCATTCCGACCGCTGCCCCTGGCCCAACAGGTCGGCCAGCTCCTCCCCGGCCTCGGCCTTCTCCTCCAGTAATCCCAGCTCCTGCTCGGTGTAGGCGTACTCGATGTCGCCGGTCTCCAGGTCGCGCAGGTAGTAGCGCGGCAGGCGGTCGTCCCGCGCGTGGCCGAGGTACTCCTCCACGTCCAGCCCCCGGCGTTCGAGGCGGTCGAAGCACAGCTTGACCCGTCGCAGGTGCCGGGTCAGGTCCAGAAGGGCCTTCTCGTCGAGCTTGGCGCCGTCGATTTCCGCCCGGGCCCCCCGGCTGCCCAGCTCCAGGAGCAGGCGGTCCATCTCGCCCTCGCTCTGCATGTAGAATTCCTCGCGGCCGCGTTTGACCCGGTAGAGCGGCGGCTGGGCGATGTAGATGTACCCCTGCTCCAGGAGCGGCCGCATCTGGCGGTAGAAGAAGGTCAATAAAAGGGTGCGGATGTGGCTGCCGTCCACGTCGGCGTCGGTCATGATGACGATTTTGTGGTAGCGCAGCCTCTCGAGCTCGAACTCCTCGGCGATGCCGGAGCCGATGGCGGTGATGATGGTGATGAGCTCGGTGTTCGAGAGAATCTTGTCCAGGCGGGCCTTCTCCACGTTGAGGATTTTCCCGCCCAGGGGGAGGATGGCCTGATTGGACCGGTCGCGTCCCTGTTTGGCCGAGCCGCCGGCCGAGGGTCCCTCCACGATGAACAGCTCGCACTTCTCCGGTTCGCGCTCGGAGCAGTCGGCGAGCACACCGGGGAGGGAGCTCCCCTCGAGGGCGCTCTTGCGCCGGGCGAGGTTGCGGGCCTTGCGGGCCGCCTGACGCGCCCGGGCGGCCTCCAGCGACTTCGTCACTATCTTGCGGGCCGTGTCCGGGTGCTCCTCGTAGTAGAAGTTCAGCCCCTCGCCCACGATTTGCTCGACGATTCCCTTGAGCTCGCTGTTGCCCAGCTTGGTCTTCGTCTGGCCCTCGAACTGGGGGTTGCCGATTCTGACGCTCACCACGGCGGCCATGCCCTCGCGGATGTCCTCGCCCACCAGCGGCGGTTCGTCCTTTTTCAGCAGACCCTGGACCCGCGCGTAATCGTTGGTCGTCCGGGTCAACGCGGCCCGGAAGCCCGAGAGGTGCGTCCCGCCCTCCTCGGTGTTGATGTTGTTGGCGAAGGTGAAGATGTTCTCCGTGTAGCCGTCGGAGTGCTGCAGGGCCACCTCGACGGAGACCATCCCCGAGTCCTCCGTTTCCTCCCGCGCGCCCTCGAGGTAGACGACCGTGGGATAGATGGGCGTCCGGCCCGCGTTGATGTGCTTGATGAACTCGACGATTCCGCCCGAGTATTTGTACTGGACCCGGCGCCCGTCGCGCTCGTCGGAGAGCTCGATGGAGAGCCCCTTGTTCAGGAAGGCCATCTCACGCAGCCGCTTGGCCAGGAGGTCGAAGGAGAAGTCCGTCGTCTCGAAGACCATCGGGTCGGGAATGAAGCTGGTCTTGGTCCCCCGCTTCTTGGTCTTGCCGATGACGCTCACCGACCCCTGGGGCACCCCGCGGATATAGCGCTGGTGGTGGATGTTCCCGTCGAGCTTGACCTCCACGTCGCACCAGGCGGAGAGGGCGTTGACCACGGAGACGCCCACGCCGTGGAGGCCGCCGGACACCTTGTACGTCTTCGAGTCGAACTTGCCGCCGGCGTGGAGGGTGGTCATCACCACCTCGAGGGCGGAACGGTTCTCCCCCTTGTGGATGTCCACGGGGATGCCGCGGCCGTCGTCCACCACGGTCACCGAGTTGTCGGGGTGGATGGTGACCTCGATGTGGTCGCAGAAGCCGGCCATGGCCTCGTCCACCGAGTTGTCCACCACCTCGAAAACCAGGTGGTGCAGGCCGCGCTCTCCGGTGGAGCCGATGTACATCGACGGGCGCTTGCGGACCGCTTCCAGGCCTTTGAGCACCTGGATGTCGTCGGCGGTGTAGGAGTTTTTCTCATCCTGGGGCATGCGGAGGAAACCTCCTGATCCGTTAGAAAATGAAGGACAGCCGGACTCCGGCGCCCGGATTCCCACCCGAGTCGGTGTAGAAGCTGGGAACGAGTTCCATCGAAATCCCCTTCCCCGCTTCTTTGGTTCCGGCGAGCTCGTCCCCGGTCTCGAAATCGGCGAGGTGGGCGTCCACATAGGCGTCCAGCATGGAGTACACCACGACCAGGGCGGCCAGCCAGATGTGCGTTTCGTAGTCCACCCGGTAATTTTTATACTGGTCCAGGTGGTAGTCGCGCTGGGCGAGGAGGTCGGTCATGTCGGGGCTCATCAGATCGTCGGGGATATCGAAGCCTTCGAACCTGCGGCGCTCGTAGGCCGCGGCGTCGACGTAGTAGATGATGCCGTAGACGGCCAGCGCCTCGAGGCCGAAGAGGACGGTCCCCTTCAGGTACTCCTCGTTGTAGTACTGCCCCCAGCCGGCGATGACGCCGGAGCGCCAGAGCGCCTCCACGGGGTCCGGCCGCCAGGGTTGAGGTAGTACGGCGGTCTCCGTCTCCGCCGTGGATTCGACGGCCTCGGCCGCCGGTGCAGGTTCGCTCGTTTCGACCGCCGGCGCTGGCTCGACGGAATCCGGCTCGGCGTCGGTCGGGGTCGTTACGTCTTCGGGGACGGGGGGCTCTTCGGCCCCGAGGGCCGTGAGGGCCGGTCCGATGAGGAGGAACAGCATCAGGCGGGACGGGCGGGTCACGGGGGCTCCCGGCTCGGTCGTCGGGCGTGTTTCGTGGACGTAAGTGCCTTTATTTTAAATAAAATCCGTCAAAAGGTCAAGGGGCGGCCTTTGGAATATGTGTAGTATTATCAACGGATTGCGGTGTTCCGTTCCCCGGCCGGATGCCACGCGGGAAGAACCGCTCCGGGCGCCGGTCGCCCGTTGTTGAACCGGGGGCGTCCCGCGGGGTATAATCGGGGGGTCGCCACACAGGAACGGCGGTACCAGGCCGGTCGTAGGATTAGCGACCAGCCGTGGCTGTATCCGTCGTTTCCCCGACCCGTCAAACCACCAACACTCGAGGCTCAATGGGTTCCGTCAAGGCCAAACACGCCCGGGCCGATGTGTTCACCCGGATCGGCGGGTGGTTCCGCCGCCTGTTCCAGCGCCCGGTGCCCGAAACCCTGGAGAGCGGGCTCGCCCGTCCGCGGGCGGAGGCGAGGGCCGGGGTCCGCGCCCGGACGGGGGCCTTCTCCTGGCGGGTGGCGGGATTCGTGGTCGTCATCTCCACCTTCTTCATCCTCGGGCTGGGGCTCGGTCTGGTGCACGCTTTCTCCGGCGGTCTGCCGAAGATTTCCGGCCTGTGGAAGTTCGAGAGCTACCTGCCCACCGAGGTTTACGACGACAACGGCGAGCTCATAGCCACCTTCCTCGTCGAGCGGCGTTACGTCGTGCCGATGAGCGCAATACCGGACAACCTGGTCCAGGCCACCCTGGCCATCGAGGACCAGCGCTTCTACGACCACTGGGGCATCAACCTGTGGCGCACCGGCAAGGCGGCGTTCATCGACATCATGGCCGGCGAGAAGCGCCAGGGAGCCTCGACCGTCACCCAGCAACTCGCGCGCAACTACTTCCTCACCCTGGAGAAGAGCTGGGTGCGGAAAATACGCGAGGCCATCCTGGCGGTCCAAATCGAGAAGGCGTACACCAAGGACGAAATCCTCTACTTCTACCTGAACCAGATTTACTACGGGCACGGGTGCTACGGGGTGGAGGCCACCTCGCGGTTCTTTTTCGGCAAGCACGCGAATGAGCTGAGCCTGCCCGAGGCGGCGCTCATCGCCGGTCTGCCCCAGAACCCCGGCGGCTATTCGCCGTACTACCACCCCGAGCAGGCCAAGCTGCGGCGGAACACCGTCCTTCTGATGATGGCCGATGCGGGGTTCATCACCGAGGAGGAGCGGGCCTGGGCGGCGGCGCAGCCCATCGAGCTGGCCCAGCGGCGTCGCACCCAGTCGAAGGCCCCCTACTTCGTGGAGTACATCCGCAGTGAGCTGGAGAAGGAGTACGGCTCCAACGCCGTCTATCAGGCGGGGATGAAGGTTTACACCACCCTGGACCTCCGGATGCAGGAGCTGGCCGAGAAGCACGTGAACCAGGGGCTGGAGCGCGTTCAGGAGCGCTGGGCCTACAAGCCGTACCCCCGCAAGGACAACCTCAAAATCGAGGACCTGGAGCTGGGGCAGATTCGCTCCGGAGTCGTCACCGAGCGGGACGACGAGTTCGCCTACGTGGACCTGGGCGGCGGCATCACCGGCCGCATAGACATCACACCCCTCTACTGGCACTGGCCCAACCCGCCCGAGGTGGAGATTCAGGAGGGCGCCGAGATAGCCGTCAAGGTGACCAGCCTGGTGCGCTCCACGGGCCGGGTGGAGCTGTCGTTGGAGAAGAAGCCCTACCCCCAGGCGGCGCTCGTCTCCATCGACCCGCGGACGGGCTTCATCAAGGCCATGGTGGGCGGGTCGGACTACGACGAGAGCCAGTTCAACCGGGCCGTGTACGCCCGCCGGCAGCCCGGCTCGGCCTTCAAGGTCTTCGTGTACACCGCGGCCATAGACAACGGCTACACCGCCGCCGACACCCTGCTGGACAAGCCCTTCGTGGTCAACGCCGACGGCGTCGTCTGGGCCCCGCACAACTACTCCATGGGCTACTCGGGCAAGCCGATGACCATCCGCACCGCCATCGCCATGTCCATCAACCTGGTGGCGGCGCGGCTGATTCTGGAGCTGGGCGTCGAGCCGGTGCGCACCTACGCCGAGCGCATGGGTATCCGCACCCCCATCGCCCACACCTACTCCATCGCCCTGGGCTCCTCCGAGGTCACGCCCCTGGACATGGCCAGCGCCTTCGGCACCTTCGCCACCCTGGGCGTCCACGTCGAGCCCACGGCGATAAAGCTCATCAAGGACCGCGACGGCAACGTCATCAAGGAGAACATCCCGCGGGCGGAGGTGGTCCTGCGGCGGGAGACGGCCTTCATCATGCGTTCCATGCTGCAGGGCACCACGACGGGCGGCACCGCGGCCCGCGCCGGTCGCACCCTCAAGCGCCCCTGCGCCGGGAAGACCGGCACCACCAACGAGGCGGGCGACTGCTGGTTCATCGGCTTCGTCCCACAGCTCTGCACCTCGGTCTGGGTCGGGTTCGACGACCACACCTCCCTGGGCTACAACGCCACCGGCGAGTCCCACGCCGTACCGCTCTGGAGCGACTACATGGCCGACGTGCTCCAGACCTACCCCGTCGAGGAGTTCTCCGTGCCCGAGGGGCTGAAGCTCCAGCGGTACGTGGTCTGCGCCGATTCGGGGCTCCTAGCCAACCCCGACTGCCCGCACAAGATAGGCGAGGACTTCATCGAGGGGACCGCGCCCACTGCGTACTGCGACCTGCACGGGCCGGGGTCGAGGGACTTCATCGCCCACGACGCCGCCCTCACCGCCGGCGAGGCCGCCCCGGAGTACGGCTACCGCTACGACGACAAGCCGAAGTAGGCCGGTGAGTTGAGGGAGTCAGGCAGGATAAGGGGGTGAGTGAATGGGTGTGAGATGCTGGCTTTTAGTGGTCGGATTATCCGTAGCGGTCGGTCCCGCCTTCGCTCAGGACTGCGAGTACGTTTCCTTCGACCCGCTTCCCGAGAACGCCGAGGAGCTAGCCCGTTCTTGCGTAGAGGAGTTTCTAGCACAGAGGTATCCAGAGGAGACCATTGTTATTGGTGAGGCTATTCCCTTATACGTTATAGAAAACGATATAAAGGCGCTCGATTTTATAATGGAATTAGATGGAGAGGAACCATGCACATTAGAAAGGGAGTTAGCAGTTTTTTCTAATTGGAAGGATAAGCACGATGCTTATCAGGCTTATAATGATACATTGAAAGGTAACCACGAGGCTTGGGAGCGAGTACATAACCATGAAGATGAGGAGTACAATCGTTTGTTTGACGAGTTACATGATGCCACTTTTAAGCGTAATTCTATAAGCCACATCGTTATCGTCTTCGTTGAGGGCTCGCCTAGGATAATAGGCACGCATAACCCTTATATAATGTGTTCGGGCTTTTTTAAACTAACGGAAGAAGAAAACGGACGGTTTATCGGTTTCGGCACTGTTTCAGGCTCTGATATTCGCGTAATTCTAAGTAATGATTCCATGCGTGATGGGATGGAGTGGTTGCTCCGTGGTGATTACCACGATTATGAGTATTACAGGAACCGATTCGAAGCCATGTACTTGTGCCATTACCAAATACCCGCCTACCCGTTTCCGATGAATGCCTCGTTCTTCAGCGCCGGTTTCGCTTCACGCGGCAGAGAAGACATCGCCCCAATAAACACATACGATTTATATTTAGAAACTCATGGTTCGGAAAGTGTGACGGAAACCGATGAATAGTCAAGGTCTATTATGGGCCTGACGCCGGACGAGCAGCGCGCGGCCATCGTCCGCAACCTCCCCGCCAAGACCGGCCACGACCTGGCCTGGTGGGTCGACCTGCTGAAGAAGAAGGGCCCCGCGGGGAGGCGGGAACGCACGGCCTGGCTCCAGGAAACGCACGGCCTCGGCCAGCTCTACGCCCGGGCCGTCGTCGCCGGGGCGGAGAAATCGGAAGGGTACGTCGAGCCCACGCCCGAAGAGTTAGTTGACGCCCAGTACGCCGGGGCGAAGGCCGCCTTCCGCCCGATTCACGACCGGCTGGTGGAGTGGGCCCTGGCCGAGCTGCCCGAGGTGCGTGTCAACCCCTGTAAAACCTACGTGGCCCTCTTCCGCCGGCACCAGTTCGCGGTCATCGCGGTGAAGCGGGACGGCGTATATTTCGGTCTGGCGCTGCTCGGTGAGGAGCCGGGCGGCGCGCGGCGCGCCGAATGGGAACCGTCGAAGAACCTGGGCTGCGTCCGTATCACGCACCAACTCCGGCTCGCCGATGCGGGCGGGGTTGACGGCGAAGTCCTATCCCTGCTGCGGCGGGCCTACGAGGCCGACGTCTGAGGAGTCGCATGCGCTTGTTCCGGGCCGTCGTACTCTTTTTTGTATTGACCGGCGCGGCGTTCGGCGAGCCGCTGGGGGCCACCGTCCAGGGGGTGGACTACGACCCGGAGAGCCGTACGGTGCGCGTCGCCGTCCAGTCCGACACCGAGCCCGTATATAAGGATTTCGAGCTTCCAGACCCCGACCGCGTGGTCCTGGACCTCCAGGATGCCGCCTTCCCCGCGAACAAGTTCGAGGCCCCCGTGGGCGACGGCCTGGTGGCGCGTCTGCGCGCCGCGCAGAATTCCATAGACCCCGCCGTGACCCGCGTCGTGGTGGACCTGGAGGCCGGCGTCTCCGGCTACACGGTGGGCGTCACCGGCTCGGCGCCCTCCTGGTCGGTCAACCTCACCGTCATCCCCGCCGGGAGCGTCGTCGAGGTGGAGACCGAGGCCCGGCTCATCGAGGAGCAGACGCTGGAGCCGCGCACGCTCCCCGGTGAGGAGCCGCCCCCCAAGGAGGCCCTCGTTTTCGCGGCCAGCCCCACCCCGGTGCGAGAATCGCCCACCGAGAACGCCCGCCGGGTGAGCGAGGGGCTGGCCGGGGAACGGGTCGAGGCCGTGGCCGAACTGGGCGGATGGCGCCTGGTCATCCTCACCGAGCAGGACGGCCTGGCAGGGTGGGTGCCCTCCGACTCCCTCGTCACCGAGGGGAAGGTGGAGCGCGACGACGGCTCCGTGCGCGCCGTGCCCAATCCCCGCACCCCTCCCCCCGGCACCCCCCAGACGCCGCAGCCGAACCGTGCCCCGCTGCGCGCCGAGGCCAGCGAGGGCTCGGCCATCATCGCCCACCTCTCCGCGGACACCACTTTTCGGGCGTACCGCCGCCGGGAGGGCTGGTATTTCGTTAAATTGGAGGATGGGCGCGCCGGGTGGGTCGCCGCGCGGTTCGTCGAGCTCGAGACCGCCGGTCCCGGCGAGGCCTGGCGCCAGTCCATCGTGGCCACCGCCGAGGGCTACCTGGGCTCGCCCTACGTCTGGGGCGGCACCTCGAGCTCCGGCTTCGACTGCTCCGGTCTCGTGTGGCGCGTGTACAAGCAGAACGGCATGGAGATTCCCCGCACCGCCGGCCCCCAGTACCGCGAGGGGCGGCACATCTCCCGCGGCGAGCTCCTGCCCGGGGACCTGGTCTTCTTCTCCACCTACAGCGCCGGACCAAGCCACGTCGGCATCTACGCCGGGGACGACCGCTTCATCCAGGCCGACTCCGCCGACGGCGTCCGCTACTCCGACCTGGACGGCGTGTACTGGCGTGACCACATCTTCGGCTACTCCCGCTGGACGCCGTCTCTAAAATAAGGAGACAAGGGGTTTAAACCCCTTGCCTTATATCTACGTGAGCGAGCTCGAGCTAAAGGAACGCCATCCGATATACCGCTTCGCCGGCTGGGCCGGCCTGGCCCTGCTGTGCACCCTGGTGGCGGTCAGCTTCACCTATTTCGCCTACAACCGGCGGTTCATCGTCGGTCTGTTGTCGGTGGCGGCCCTGATAGCGCCCGCGGCGCTCTTCCTCGTATTCGCCCACGAGAAGGCCAGGCTGTGGTGGGCCAGAATCATGGTCGCCCTCCTGCCCCTCGGCCTCCTCTTCCGCTTCGGCCCCGACGAGTTCTACTTCACCCCCGCGCTCTTCATGTTTCTCATCAACCTCTTCGTGATAGTCCTCGACAAGCTGCAGGGGCGCGAGGTGGAGAAGCCCAAGCCCACGCCGCTCGCCAAGCCGCTGGGCATCTGGCTGGTCACGATAGTCTTCTCCACCATCGTCAGCCGGTTCGCCATCCACGGCGTGCTCGAGCTCATCCCCCTCCTCCTGGCCTCCACGGTTTACGTTTACGTCCGCCTCTACATCCGCGACGAGCGGGAGCTCGAGAGCCTGATAAAGGCGTTCACCGTCGGGGCCTGTTACTCCCTCGGCTCCGGGTACTTCGAGCTGGCCAAGGGTGTGACCTACACGGCGGACCTCTCCCACGAGAGCCAGTCGGTCAACATGTACGCGGACGTGTTCCGCGTCGACGGGAGCTTTTTCGGGCCCAACTCCTTCGTCTATTTCAGCGCGTCATGCACCCTGTTGTACGGCGTGATGTTCTTCTACTGGCGGAAGTGGCGCTGGAAGATATTCGCGCTCGTACTGGCGATTTCGGGTGCGGTGCTCTCCATATTCACCTACTCCCGGGGCGGCGTCGTCGGGCTGGCGGCCGGGTTACTGTTCCTCGTGCTGGCCCTGCCACCGCCCAAAAAGCGAAAGAAGATGTACCTGGTGCTCATCCCCATCGCCCTGGTGGTGGCTGCGGCCGTCGCCATCCCGGTGATGGGGGAGCAGGCCAGAGGGACGGGACTCGTGGACCCCCAGGAGTTGCAGCAGGTATCGGTGAGCTCCGAGTCGGCGGGGCAGATGGCGAACCTGATTTCGTCGCTCGCCAGGCCTATCATGTGGTACTGGTCCCTGGAGTTCTGGAAGAACAGCCCCATATGGGGCATCGGGCACTCGAACTTCGAGGGGTATTTCAACCTGATCATGCCGGATATGTTCCGCATGTTCGGGTTTTACCCACGACACCCGCACAACATCTTCATCTACGCCCTGCTTTCGACGGGGCTCATTGGGCTCGGGTGCCTCATTTTCATCGTCGTCAAGCTGACCCGGTTTACGTTCAGCGGGATTCGGCACCGGGGGACGTTCATCGGCTACCTTTCCATCGCCCTCGGCAGCCTCTGGCTTCTCACCTTCATCCAGGGGATGGTGGACGCGGTTTTCGTCCTCCCCCTGACCATACCGCTGGCCGGTTTCTTCTTCTTTTTCCTGGCGTCCTCCACCTTCGTGATGGACGCGGTGAAGGAGCGTCTCGCGCTGGAAAAAGGCGCCTCCCGCGAGGCGCCCGCGGAGGGTTCCTTATAAATGGCCCCCCGCAAAAGCGCTTGACAACAAAGCCCGTCCCCTGCTAGCCTGTCCCCTACTTTTTGCCGAAGGTGTAACCTCGCCAGAGCATGGAGCAAGTTCGCTCTGCTAAATAAACAAGGGGTTTAAACCCCTTGTCCTAAGGGCGCGACTATGGGGGAGAAGACCTACAAGGATACGCTCAACCTGCCGCGCACCGATTTCCCCATGCGGGCCGGCCTGCCCACGCGGGAGCCGGAAAGACTGGCCCGCTGGGAGGAGTTGGGCATTTATCCGTTGCTGCGGGAGAAGGCGGAGGGTAGGCGCAAGTACATCCTCCACGACGGGCCGCCGTACGCCAACGGCGAGGTCCACGCCGGAACCGCGCTGAACAAGGTCCTCAAGGACGTCATCGTCAAGTACAAGACGATGCGCGGTTTCGACGCCCCCTACGTGCCCGGCTGGGACTGCCACGGCATGCCCATCGAGCACAAGGTGGCGGGGAAGCTGGGTGAAAAATTCCGGGAGATGTCCATCGGTGACGTGCGCCGGGAGTGCCGCCGCTTCGCGCTCGGTTTCGTGGACACCATGCGCGGCCAGTTCAAGCGCCTGGGCGTCTTCGGCCTCTGGGAAAAGCCCTACCTGACCACCGACCGCGACTACGAGGCCACGGTGTTGGAAGCCTTCCGGGGCCTGGTGGAGAAGGGTTACGTCTACAAGGGGCTCCGCCCGGTGTTCTGGTGCGCCAGTTGCGAGACGGCGCTGGCCGACGCCGAGGTGGAGTACAAAGACCACGCGAGCCACTCCATCTACGTCCGCTTTCCGGTGACCCGCGACCCGGCCGGCATCTTCGACCATAACCTCGACGGGGCGTACGCCGTCATCTGGACCACCACCCCCTGGACCCTGCCGGCCAACGTTGCCATCGCGGTCCACCCGCGTCTGCGCTACCTCGTGGTGGAGCACGCCGGTGAGCGTTACCTCCTCGCCGAGGGCCTGGCGGACCAGGTCATCCGCGACCTGGGCTGGAGCGGGGCTAAGGAGCTGAAAGCGGTCAAGGGCGAGGAGCTGCTGCGGCTGGTGTGCCGCCACCCGTTCCTGGAGCGGGATTCGGTCTTCGTACCCGCCGACTACGTGACCCTGGAGCAGGGCACGGGGCTGGTCCACACCGCTCCGGGTCACGGCGCCGAGGACTTCCGCACCGGACGCGAGCACGGCCTGCCGGTGCTGGTTCCGGTGGACCACGCCGGGCGCTTCACCGCCGAGGTTGAGCAGTGGTCGGGTATGGGTGTGTTCGAGGCCAACGCGCCCATCCTCGAGCACATGCGGGCCAACGGCTCGCTCCTGTGGTCCGGGGAGCTCGTGCACTCGTACCCGCACTGCTGGCGGTGCAAGGAGCCGGTGATATTCCGCGCCACCGAGCAGTGGTTCCTGGACGTGGACCGTGACGACCTGCGGAAGCGGTGCCTGGAGACGGTGGACCGGGTGGAGTGGGTCCCGGTCTGGGGGCGGGAGCGCATGGCCAACATGCTCGAGCTGCGACCGGACTGGTGCCTCTCGCGCCAGCGCCGATGGGGGGTGCCGATTCCGGGGCTGTACTGCACGGGGTGCGGCGAGCTGGTACTGGACGCGCGGGTGGCCGCCCTGGCGCGGGATATCGCGGCCGAGAAGGGCTCGGACGCCTGGTTCACCGAGCCCATCGAGAGCCTCGTCCCGCCGGGGCTGGTGTGTCCGAAGTGCGGGGGAGGAGGGTTCCGGCGCGAGACCGACATCCTCGACGTGTGGTTCGAGAGCGGCGTGAGCCACCTCGCCGTGCTCAAGCGCGCCGATGACGGCCTCGCCTGGCCCGCGGACATATACCTCGAGGGGAGCGACCAGTACCGCGGCTGGTTCCAGGTCTCGCTGTTGACCAGCATGGCCCTGAAGGGTGAGCCGCCCTACGGCCGGGTGCTGACGCACGGCTGGGTGCTGGACGCGCAGGGGCGCGCGATGCACAAGAGCCTCGGCAACGCCATCCTGCCCGAGGCCATCGTCGGGGAGTACGGGGCCGACATCCTGCGCCTGTGGGCCACGTCGGCCGACTACCGGAGCGACATCAGCCTGGGGGACGAGATACTCCGGCGGAACACCGACGCCTACCGCCGCATCCGCAACACCTGGCGTTTTCTGCTCGGCAACCTCCACGACTTCGACCCCGCGGTGCACGCCGTGGACGACTCCGGGCTTTTCGAAATCGACCGCTGGGCGCTGCACCGGCTGGCCGAGGTGGCGCAGAGGGTGACGCAGGCCTACGAGAGCCTGGAGTTCTACCGGGTGTACCACCTGGTGTACAACTTCTGCACGGTGGACCTGTCGGCCGTTTACCTGGACGTGCTGAAGGACCGGCTGTACTGCTCGGCCGCCGATTCGCCCGGGCGCCGCGCGGCCCAGACCGCTCTCTATATCGTAGCCGACGCGCTGGCCCGGCTGACGGCGCCGATACTCGTCTTCACCGCCGAGGAGCTCTGGGAGCAGTTGCCCGGCGAGCGCGAAGCCTCGGTCCACCTGGCCGACTGGCCGGATGTAGAGGAGTGGCTTGATGACGATTTAGGACAGCGTTGGGAAATGCTGTTACAGTTAAGAGATGGAACGCAAGGTGTTAGCATTGGCCCGTTCATGGAAACCTTCCGCGCTGAAGGAAGAAACTCTCTAGAAGCCGCAATTGAGCTTACTCCTGTAGGTCAAAAAGCTCACGATTTCCTTAGCTCGTTTGGCGAAGAAACTTTGAAAGATTTATTCATTGTTTCTTCGTTAAAAATCAATCAAGCGGTTGAGGATGGCAGTGGCTTTAATAACTGGCTTTCATATCTGGATAAAAGTGGCACTATGCACACTACCATGATAATTGGCATTGGAGATAACAAGGAGGCGATTCACAAAGCCAGTGGCGACAAGTGCCCGCGCTGCTGGCACGTGGAGACGCTCGTGCCGGGCCTGCCCG
>CAZNZF010000019.1:17035-23342 GCA_964577465.1 uncultured bacterium
GGCGACAAGTGCCCGCGCTGCTGGCACGTGGAGACGCTCGTGCCGGGCCTGCCCGGTGAGCCCCCGGTTTGCCGCCGCTGCGCCCGTGAATTGGGGGTGGCCTGATGCCCTGGCCGGGATGGAAATCCTTCCGGGAAACGCTGAAGGGGCGGAGCCTGTCGCTCTGGCTCGCCCTGGGAGCGCTCGTCGTCGACCAGGCGTCCAAGCTCATCATCACGCTGACCATCCCCCGGAGTCACGGCATCGTCGTCATCCCCGGCTTCCTCAACCTGGTGCACGGTCAGAATCCCGGCGTGGTTTGGGGATTCATGCGGGACGTGCCCGGCATGGCCTACGTCTTCATGGCGATCCAGGCCCTGGTCTCCCTGGCCCTGGTCGCCTGGCTGGGACTGAGCAAGGAAATCAACAAACTGCAGCTTTGGGGTTTCGGCTTCATCCTGGGCGGGGCCATCGGTAACCTCGTGGACCGCGTCCGACTGGGCGGCGTGGTGGATTTTCTGGACTTCAAGATTGGCGGCTTCACCTGGCCGACCTTCAACGCGGCCGACAGCTGCGTGGTGGTGGGGGTCGGGCTCGTCATTTTAAGCCTCATCATCGCCGAGGTCCGCTCGCACAAAAAAAAGACGTAGCTCGGATTGCGCCGGGCCGGGCTTCGTGGTGTCTTTTTATAGTTCATGACTTTCGGGGGGGCTTGCCAAGGCCCCCCTTTTGGACTATATATTAAGTGGATGTTATTCCGGTTGAGAATTTCTCACGGCACTGCTGTCTTTATCACGGCGTATGTGTTAGACTCGACGGTAATCTAGAAATTGGGCACCCGGACGGGAAACGGGATAGATTCATCGGGGACGCGGCGTTGAAACTCCGGGGATTCACGATTCTGGTGGAGAGCCACCGCGGGCGGGATACCCGTCGTTCCCGGTTTTCCGCCACGCTCCTGACCCTCGTGGGGGCCCTCGTTCTGGCCGCCTTGGCCGGCGTCGTCGTGTTCGCCTTCCTCTACTTCGCGCGGCTCTCCGAGAACGGGGAGCTCCTCCGCCTGACCTACCGCGACATCCGCCAGCGGCAGGGCCTGACCCGAGGCAAGGACCAGCTCCGGTTCATGGTCGGTGAGGCGACGGAGCTGGAAGGGGTCAACGACGCCGTGCGGCTGGTGCGCGGCTTCCCCCCCGGGCTGGACGACGAGACCGGCATCGGCGGTCCCGAGCTCGGCCGGGCGATGGCCGAGGGCAACGAACTGAAGATCGAGGTCCTGCAGGCGCGGGCCATTCTCGACCGGCAGGTGACCCAGTTCGACGAGCTGGTCCGGCTGACCCGTGGGCAGGAGGACATGCTGGTCCACTTCCCCTCGCTCAACCCCGTGCCCAACGGGCGCAACGTGTCCGGTTTCGGATACCGGCGCGACCCCATCAACTTCGGCATCGAGTTCCACAACGGCGTGGACCTGGTCGCGCCCTCCGGATCGCCCATAGTGGCCGCCGCCGACGGCGTGGTCGTCGTAGCCAGGTTCGCCGGCGCGTACGGCCTTTTAGTTCGCGTCGACCACGGGTACGGATTCCAGACCCGCTACGCCCACTGCTCCAGCGCCTTCGTAAAGCCCGGGGACGTGGTCCGCCGCGGCGAGGTTATTGCAGCCATCGGTGCCACCGGCCGCGCCACCGGCTCCCACTGCCACTACGAGGTTTTGCGCGACGGGGTGAACGTTGACCCGGCGCTCTACATCATGGGGGACCAGGACCCGATAACGCGCCGCCGTCTTCCGGTATTCCCCGCCTCCGCCACCACCGAGGTTACGGATGAGACCGAGATTCCGCTGGCCCCCCACGACCTCGTCGAGGGCGACCGGTTGATAAACCCCGAGCTGGACGACCCCATCAGCTTCGAGCCGCTCCTCCCCAAGCCGGAGCCGCTGACCTCGGAGTAGCGTTTGACCGCGAGCGAGACCGGCCCGCGAAGGGCCGGTTTGTTATTAGGGTGAGTAGGAGTTTGGGCACCCGGTGGGGCGGATGCGGGCCCGGCCGGCGGACGACCGTGGGTCGCGGCGTTTTCGACGTTCCCGGCCCCGACCATCACCCTCGTTTGCGATGACGTAGGGCGGCCCCTCCGCGGGCCGCCGCGAATTGCGATGATGTAGGGCGGGGATTTTAATCCCCGCTGTTTTCACCCCTCACCCCAACCTTCCCCAGAAGGGGAGGGAGACGATGTAAGGCGGGGACTTTAATCCCCGCCGTGTTTATCTCTCCGTCAATCGCCCCGCTCAGCAGACACTACCCCTGCGATTCCAGCTTGACCCGCAGCAGCTCCAGGACCTCGTCCCGGGGCAGGGGGCCCAGGAAGAGCTCCTCGCCGTCGGCGAAGACGCCCAGGGATTTCCCCAGACGCAGGGTGTCCTCGCGCCGGCTGACGTCGTGGACCAGGACCTCGATACCGTCGGGGTCCAGCTCCCGGGCCGCGGAGACGACGCGGGCGGCGATGAGGGCGGCGTAGGGGCAGTGGTGGTCCACGAAGACCTCGACGACGAGCTTGCCCGGCTTCAAGGCGGGCCGGTAATTCCGGGGCAGCCAGCTTATCCGGGGCGGTTCGTCCTCGGACGCGCCCTCGGGCCGCAGGTATAGGAGCTTGATGTTGTCCCGCTCCTCGAGCTCGGTGAAGCCGAGGTGGAGGAAGAACTCGGCGGGCATGAAGCCGGCGTAGTCGAAGCCGAATACGGCCAGCGCGTCGGGGTGTGCCGCCCGGTGGACCTCCCCGATGAGCGCCCGGGCCAGACCGCGGCCCTGCCAGTCCGGCTTGACCCAGACGCAGTGCAGCACCGCCGTGTCCCTCCCGGCGATCTTGAAGGGCGCGATTTCCAGCGGCAGCGCCTCGGCGAGGCCCACCGGGTTCCCCTCGACGTAGAGGATGCGCCCGATGAGCCCCTCCGCGAGCTGGCGCGTGACCAGCTCCCGCTTCAGCCGGGCCCCCTCCTCGAGCTCCTCGCCGGGAACCCAGCAGGGCTTGATGTAGTCGTCGAAAAGCTCTGGGGTGAGCGGCTCGATGCGGTAGTCCATGGGCGTTCTCCTGACGGCGCGCGTGCCGTCTTCGTGTCGGCGCATTTTATCACGGGGTAGGTCGGGAGGCAAGGAACGCGTCCGCGCCGTGTGCGGTAAAAAAAAGGCTGTAATTTCGCAGGTGAAAAAAGGGGGCACTCCGCCCCCTCCGTCATCCCCACCGGACCCTAGCCCCGCTTGGCGGATACCCTGGCCCGGAGCCAGTCCAGCCAGGCGCTGAGCCCCTTCCCGGTCTTCGCCGACAGCTCGAAGACGGCGAGCTTGGTGTTGACCTGCTCGACGTTGGCGTGGAGGGCTGCCAGGTCCACGTCCAGATGCGGCGCCAGGTCCAGCTTGTTCACCACGCAGGCGCTGGACTGCCGGAACATCAGCGGGTACTTGAGCGGCTTGTCCTCCCCCTCGGTGATGGAGAAGACGACGACCTTGTCGTCCTCGCCCAGGTCGAACTCGGCGGGGCAGACGAGGTTGCCCACGTTCTCGATGATGACCAGGTCGAGCTCGTCGAGGGGCAGCTCGCCGAGGGCGGTCTTGACGAAGTTGGCGCCGACGTGGCAGTCGCCGCCGAAGGGCTCCGTGTTCACCTGGACCACGGGGATGCCGTGCCGGGCGATGCGGTCGGCGTCGCGGGTGGTGGTGATGTCGCCCTCGATTACACCGGCGCGGAGCTCACCGGTAACCGAGGCCAGGGTGCGCTCCAGGAGGGTCGTCTTGCCGGCGCCGGGGGAGCTCATGACGTTCACGCAGTAGATGCGCCTTTTAGCCAGGTCGGCGCGGATTTCGCCGGCCAGGGCCTCGTGGGCCTCCAGAACCTTCCGGACGAGCTTTATCTCCATGGCGGACCTCGACGGGATGGGCGTTTTAGCGCCCTCTATCGGCGGGCTGTGCGTTGACATTATAGTCGTCGCCCCCGTATACTGCAAGGTGAAGTAGAGGCCGGGACAGAAATTTCCTTGGACATACCGAACCAGACGGACGTGGTGGAAGCGGTGAAGGGGCGGATGAGCCTCCTGGCCGACCCACGCCGCTGGCGCGTCGGCGACGAACGGCTGGCCGACGTCGACGTCGAGACCCTCTGGCACCGTCCGCCCCAGACGCATCTCCTGGTTCGGGTAAAACCGGCGGCCGGCGAGCGGGCCCTCACCTTCTACATCCCCCTCCTCCTCACCCGGGATAACCCCCCCGCGGGCGGTGTTCCGCTGACCATCGGCGACGGCGAATGGTTCGCCTCCGACCCATTCCTCTCGCCCCCGGAGCTGATGACGCTGTTAAAGAGCGCCGGTGTCGGCAACGCCGGCCGGTTGCGGCTCGATTCTCCTCCCGTCGGGCCGTTCGCCACGGCGACCCGCAACCCCCTGTTCAAACCCGCGGGGTGCGATGTGCAACCGCTGCTGGAGCGGGAGGGGGAGCCGAGCACCAACCACCTCTACCGCCTGGACGTACGCGGCGCCGGTGGAGAGCATGCCCTGGTGGCCAAGCGCTACCTCCCCCGGGAGGAGCCCGAACGCGGCGACCGGGAGTGGGAGCTGGCCGCGGCCCTTTCCAGCGAGCTCGTGCCGCGGCCCGTCGGCCGTCTAGCGGACACCCGCACCGGCAACACCCGGGTCGGTTTCTACGAGTTCGTCCCCGGCGTCGAGGTCGGGCTGGTGCTCTGGAAGCTCTACGGGCTCCTGGGAATAGTGCCGACGGGATCGGTGCTGGCGCGCGTCCGGGTGGTCTTCGCCAAGAGCCTGCGCACCATCGCCTCCTTCCACGACCAGATCGCGCGGCGGATGAAGTTCGACTCCGGGCGGGGGCCGGTCGACGAGGGGGTCTTCCGCCGGGCCGAGGAGGACGTGCGCGCCCTGCGCGGGTATCGGGTCAACTCGAAGGCCTACCGCGCCATCATCGCCGGGCTGGTGTCGAGCCTGGAGGGGGGGAGCCCCGTGTTCCACGGCCCCCGGCCCGTCCACGGTGATTTGATGTGGCGCCAGGTCGTCTGGCGCGGGGAGGCGGTGAAGGGCGAGGAGCTCGACCCCCTGACCCTGCCCCTGGAACCGCCCGAGGAGATGCCCGGCCGCCTGACCGTCATGGACGCCGAGAGCTGGAGAGCGGGGTATCTGGAGGAGGACCTGGCCGGCCTGGCCGCCGCCGACAACTTCATGCTCGCCCTTCAGGAGACCGACCGCTTCGCCCCGGTGGTCTTCGCCGCCCTGTGGCACGCCGCCTGCCAGGCCAACGACTGGGATTCCGACGCGGCGCGCCGGTCGCTGCGGCCGCTGTTGTCCCTGGTCCGCCTGCGCCACCTCCACGACGCCGCCTACTACGCCGGGGCCAAGGGCGCCAATCCCGCCAAGACCGCCGAGTACGACCGCTACGTGCGGATTAGCCTCCACCTCGCCGGGCTGGTATAACAAGGAACAAGGGGTTTAAACCCCTTGTCTTACCCCTTGTCTCTGGGCGGAGTACCCGCCCTTTTTTTACATTCCTTTGGTTTTACTCGAATTCGGCTTTTATCTGGCCCCAGGACATTTCCTGGACATCGGAATGGGCGGCCAGCCAGCAGGCGGCGTTGGCCAGGATGAGATAGCCGTCCCCCGTCCATCCATGAGCACCGCACATATAGTTTAGCCCGAAGACGTTCTCCCGGGCGTTCACCGCCACGCCGCCTGAGTCGGGGAAGTGGGCCAACTCGACCGCATCGGAGCGCAGAATGGTTTCTACGCGCCAGTGGCTGTCCCAAAGCCCCGACACGCCGTCGAATATCTCATGCCCCGGCTCGTCTATGACCAAATCCTCGTCGCCCTCGTGGTAGTCTGTGTTTTCTGCATAGTAGGGTGCGTAGCCGTCCCCGTACCAGCGCCCTCCGATGCCACCTCTCCAGGGCCAGTTAGACAACTTCCCGGCTTCGACAACAACGCAGCCGCCCTGGTCCGCGTAATCGGCGAGCCGGTCGCCGAATATTACGGGTTCCAGATAACTTGCCGTGCCGCCGGCAACGATTACGTCGTAACACAAAAAGACACCCACGGGCGGTGTACTGTCATCCGAGCAATCGTAGAAATCCACGTCGCCAAAACGCCCATCGCTTCCGAAGTAATTTAATGCTTCATCCCAATGTTCCCTATAGTCACCTATCATGAAAGCGACATCCAGTTGGGCTGTAGTAGAGATGACTACTACGAGGACAAAAAAAATGATCTTGCGCATCAGTATACCTCCCTATTGCACCCAACGCCCCTGGTCCCAGATGTCCTCCTCCCAGAACTCGTCCCCTTCTCTCA
>CAZNZF010000020.1:0-232 GCA_964577465.1 uncultured bacterium
CCCTCAATCCCTCTCCCTCCGGGAGAGGGAAATCGCGGGCGACCGTGGACGGTCGCCCCTACGGAGTTGACGTACGATTCAATCGAATTCCGTAGGGCGGGGATTACCTTCGGTCGCAGATACCCATCCCCGCCGCTTTCCGGCCCGCCCCCCCCCCCCCCCCCCCCCCACCGGGGGGGGGGGGGGGGCCGCGCCCCCCCCCCCCGAGGGGGTGGGTGGGGGGGGGCCCGCG
>CAZNZF010000020.1:242-9451 GCA_964577465.1 uncultured bacterium
CGCAGATACCCAGCCCCGCCGCTTTCGGACCCCCCCTCCCCAACCCTCCCCCCCTCGGGGGGAGGGGGCTATCGCAGCCCTCACCCACGTTTGTGATGATGTAGGGCGGCCCCGTAGGACGAGTCCTCTGCGGGCCGCCGCGTCATCGTGCAACCCGCCGATGCGCGCGTGGATAGCTTTTTGAGCCGCACGGTTTTTTCTAAGGAGGAAAATGCCCAACCCCTTCGACCCCCTACCCCCGGACGGGGAGGAAGCCCCCCGGTTCCGCAAGGAAATCGCCCGGGTCGGCACGTTCCAGCACCCCGACGGCGAGCTGGAGTTCACCCCGGAGCGGCTGGCGGCCTGGGTGGGAGTTTTTGAAAAAGCGCGCCTGGCCGGGATTCAGATCCCCGTCCCGCTGAACCACGGCCCCGAGCCCACGGACAACGCCGGTTGGGTGGAGGGCCTGGAGCTCTCCGAGGACGGCGAGCGGCTGTACGCCGTTCTGGTCATCACCCGGCCCGAGGTGGCCGACCTCATCCGCGGCGGGACCATCCGCCACACCTCCCTGGCCCTGGGGCCCCTGGCCGACGACGCGGGCGACTACTGGGAGGACGCCGTCCTCGAGGTGAGCCTGGTCACCGAGCCGCACATCCGGCGCCAGGAGCCCTTCGTCACCCTCACCGGGGTGCGGGAGCTGGCGGTGGAGCTGGCGGCCAGCCGGAGCAAGAACCACGAGCTTTCCCGCCACCTGGACGCCGAGCGTCTTCGGCGGCTGGCGGAGCGGGTCGACGGGCTCATCGCCGGCGGACGACTCTCCCCGGACCGGCGCGCCGACGTGCTCGCGCTGGCCGCGGGCCTGCCCGGTGACGACGCCCGGGAGCGGCTTCTGGCCAGCTACGACCGGCCGCGGGTGAGGCCCGGCGTCCTGACCGCCTCCGCGCATCGAGAAGGGGCCGACCCCGAGCTGGAGGCCGTGGCGCGGAGATTCGGCCTGGAGCCGGCGGCGCTGGCCTACTACCTGGAGAACACCGCCGGGCAGGGGGGGTAGCGCCAGCCTGAATGTAGAGCGGGGACGTAGGGCGGCCCCGTGGGATGAATCCTCCGTGGGCCGCCGATTTGTGCCGACTCCGACCTGGTCTGTGATGACGTAGGGGCGGGTCTCCAGACCCGCCCGCATTCCGACCCTCACCGCTGAAAGGGCGGCATACGGAGCTGCCGCCCTACGCGTTATTAGTATGGATGTAGGGCGGGGGCTCCGTACCCCGCCCGTTTTTAACCCCTCACCCTAGCCCATAGGCGCGCCTCTCCCTGGAAGGGAGAGGGGACCGCTGCACCCCCCTCCCTAGCCCGTAGGCGCGCCTCCCCCCAGAGGGGGGAGGGGACATAAGGAAGCCCTCACCCTTAATCCCTCTCCCACAGGGAGAGGGAGATACGTATGTCGCAGATTGCGCAGACGTAGGGCGGGGAATCCTTTCTCCGCCGCATTCACTCTAACGACAAACCTAACGAAAAACCCGATTACCGGTAACCTGGAGGTTCCCATGGCCCTTACAGCCAACCGTTACGACGAGCGCTTCGCCGCGGGCTGGCAGCTCCCCTTCCCCGTCGCCGCGTCGACGACGATTTACAAAGGGGCGCTGGTCTGCCTCGATACGAACGGCTACCTCGTCCCCGCCGCCGACACCGCGGGGCTGCGCTTCGTGGGCGTGGCCCGGGACGGCGCGGACAACTCCTCGGGCTCCGACGGCGACACCGAGGTCGTCGTGGTGACCCAGGGCTCCATCGTGGTCGCCAAATCCGGCGCCGCCGCCGGAGACGTGGGCGCGAGCGCCTTCTGCTCCGACGACGAAACCGTGGCGCTCACCACCGAAAACGATGTCTACGCCGGGCTCGTCGTCTGTGTGACCGATTCCGGCCACGTCCGTCTGCGCTTCGACGCCGGCGACTGCGCCCCGGCCTAACATTCTTAAAGGAGGATTAAATGCCCTTCACCACCGCCAGCGACCTCTCCCCGAAGATGCTCGAAGGAGTGGTCCGCACCGAGTTCTTCCGCGCCTACCACGAGCTCCGGGACACGGGCTGGCAGCGCTACACCACCCAGGTCGAGTCCGGGGCCGCCGAGGAGTACTACGACTGGCTGCGCCTGTTGGGCGACGTGCGGGAGTGGGTCGGCGACCGCGTCATCAATCAGGGCGTGGCCGAGCGCTACTCCATCCGCAACCGGACCTGGGAGTTCGGCTTCTACCTCGAGCGTTCCGCCGTGGAGGACGACCAGTCGGGCCAAATCGGCCTGGCGATTACCGCCGCGGCCCAGCGCGCCGCCGAGCACCAGGCCCGCCTCGTCACCGAGGTCCTGGAGGCCGGCTTCACCGACGCCTGCTACGACGGCGAGCCGTTCTTCTTCGGCTCCCACCCCCTGGACTCCGGCGGCACCTTCGGCAACTACACCGACGCCCTGCTGGGCACGGATTCGCTGCGGGACGGCTTTTCGGCACTGATGGGGATGCGGCGCTCCGACGGCGCCCCCTGGGGCAACGTGGTCTCGAAAGAGAACACCGTCCTCATGGTCCCGCCGGCGCTCTACTTCACCGCCCTGGAGCTGACCCAGCACCCCCACTACTCCGGGGGCGACCCGGAGAACAACCCCCTGGCCGGTCTGTTCGACGTGGCGCTCAACCCGTACCTCACCAGCGAGACCGCCTGGTACCTGCTGCAGACGACGGAGCCGCTGAAGCCGCTCGTCTTCCAGCGCCGCACCGAGCTGGAGCTCACCGCCCAGACCGACCCGGCCACGGGCGACGTGGTCTTCCGCAACGACCTCTACGCCTTCGGCACCCGTCAGCGCTACAACGCCGGCTACACCTTCCCCCAACTGGCCTACGCCAGCGACGGCACCGAGTCCTGACGGCCCACGGGTGGACCCGGTTCCACCCCGCACTGATTCTTTTTCATCCAAGGAGGGACCTTGGCCTACGCCCAATCCAGCGAGCTGCGCGAATTCCTGGGCGACGCCTTCGCCGCGGTGGAGGACGAGACCCTCGCCGGTTACCTGGACTACGCCTCCGCCGAAATCGACACGCGCCTGTCGCCGCACTTCGCGGAGCTGCCCTTCGACCCCGTTCCGGCGCTCGTGGGGCGGATGTGCCTCTACCGGGCGGCGGCGGAGGTGCTGGTCGTCTACTACGGCCGGACCGGGGCCGGGACCGAGGACGGTCGCGCGGAGCGGTTCCGCGACGATTACGAGACCCTCGTCGCCCTGCTCCTGCGCGACCCGGCGCTCTTGGGTGTGCAACTGGGCCCCCGGCGCGGCGGCGTCGCCGTCTTCCACGACGACCCGGACCGTCCCGGCCTCTCCCGTTTCGGGCGGTTCCCCGGCGAGGAGGGGTCATGGTAGACCTCGCCCGGCACCACTCCATGGTCGTCGGCGCCCTGGCCGCGGGGCTCTTTACCGGCGCCCGCGTCACCTACGACCCGGGGCTCCTGCACCGTCTGGCCGAGCTGCCCGCCGCGGGGCTGGTCTCCATCTCTCCGCAGGGGGTGGAGCTCCTCGACGGCCGGGCCCGCGTCGAGCTGGAGGTCACGCTGAGCCTCGCCCGGCTGGGCGACGAGGAGGTCATCTGGGACCTGACCTCCCGCTGCGCCTCGTTGTGGCGCCTCCTCTCCCGGGCGGCGGACGCGGGAGAGCCCTACGTCTACACCTACGGGGGGAGCGAGATTTCCGGCCACACCGCCGAGGAGTGGCTCTCGCTGGAGGGCCTGACGGCGCGGTACTGGCGCACCTCCCTGACGACCCCGCCCCGGCCCGTTTACCGACACGCGACGATCGAGGCCGTCCTGGCGGTCGTCGCCCCCCGTTGAAGAAAGGAATCACATGCCTTCCACCGTTCTCACGGGCAAGGGCTGCATCGTGGACGTGACCACCGGCCTCGTCTACGGCGGCGTGCAGGAGTTCAAGCTCACGAACGAGCTGGAGACCCGGAGCTTCCCCGCGGGGGAGCGCTGGTGCTCGTACACCGTGCCCGTCGGGGTGAGCTGGCGGGGCGAGATAGCCTTCAAGGCCCTGGACGCGGCCACGCTGGGGGTCGTCCTCGGCGGGGCGCGCTCCACGGGGCGGGTGCTGGAGGTGCTCGACGAGGAGGCGGCCGTCCCCGGGGATGAGCCGTACACCGTCACCCTGGAGCACGACGACAACGTGGCCAGGTCCGAGACGGTGAAGGACGCCGCGGGGCGCTCCTTCCAGAGGGTCGAGGACGATCCCGCTTCCGGGGAGTATGCGATCGACGGCGACACGCTCACCTTCTGTGCCGCAGACGCGGACGCGGAGTTGCGCCTGGCCTACCTGCGCCTGGACCCCGGCGCCGGTGACAAGCTCGTGGTCGGCCCCGAGGACATCCCGGCGAAATTCTCGCTCTACGGCGTGCTCCGTGGCCACGACCTGGTCGAAGGCCGGGCGCCCGAGGCCCGCTTCGCCGTGTACCTGGCCGACTGCCGCCGGACCGGGGAGTTCCGTTTCGGCGCCCCGGCGGACGGCCTGGGCGGATTCACCCTGTCCTTCACCGCCCAGAACGACCAGCCCGGCGACGTGGTGTTCTACCTGCCGCCCCGGGAGGCCGAGTAGATGAAGCGCGAGCCGCAGGAGCGGGAGCTCTTCCGCCTGGCCGGAGCCGCGCTGGACGGTGACGACGCCGGGACGGAGGACGCGGTGGAGCCCGAGGAGCTGCTGCCGCCGGGGAGCGTCGAGGTCGGCGGCCGGCTCTACCCCGAGCCCACCTGCTACGCCTACGTCATGCTGGAGCGGGTCGCTTCCGGGCGCCTGCCCTACGAGCTCACCGCCACCGAGCGCGCCCTGTACCTTCTGTGGGTCGTGCTGCATCAGGACAGCCCCGCCGAGCTGGCCGCGCTGACCCAGCGGCCCCTGGCCGAGGCCGAGCTGGCCCGGTTCTCCGCCGAGCATACCCCGTCGGAGCTCACCGCCTTCCTGGAGGGCTACCTGCCGTCTGCGTCGGGCGCGGTGAAAAAAAAAGCCCCGCCGCCGGCGATCCCGGATCGGGGGTAGGTCTCGTGGAGAGGCTGGCCGCCGTCGCCCGGTTCGCCGGAACCACCGTCGAGAGGGTCCTCTACCGCTGGCCCGCGCGCCGGGCCGTCGCCTACTCCCGCCTGATGGCGGGCCTGCGGCGGGTCGGGGAGAGGGAACTTTGGCGGAACACCCCACCGAGGAGCGGACTTGAATCGCGCGTTTGAACAGGAGTCGGACGCCCTGCGCCGCAGCGCCCAGGCCGTGGAGCGGGCGGCGGAGAAGCTCGATAGGACGGCCGACAAGCTCGGCTCTACCGGCCGCGAGGGGCGTTCAGGGGGCGACGAAGACCTGGACCGGCGCCTGACCGCCTTCGAGAAGGACCTGGCGGAGACCGTCGTCGGCGCCACCACCGATCTTTTCAGCGGCCTCAAGCTCGACTTCGACGACCTATTCTCGGGGCTCTTCGGCCTCTTTTCCCACCTCGTGACCTCGAAGCTGGGGTTCGTCGGCGACCTGTTGGAGCTAATCCTGCCCTTCGCCGCCGGCGGCTTCGTAAACTCGCCCACCCTGGCCCTGTTGGGCGAGGGAGGGCCGGAGTACGTCCTGCCCGAGGCGAGCCTCCAACGCGCCCTGGAAGGCGGTCTTGCGGGGATGGCGGGATTGCTGGCCGATGTCCGCGGTGCGGCCCCCTCCGCGACCGGCGGGGGAGGGTCCGTCGTGCGGACGACCACCGTCCAGCACTTCCACTACGCCCCGGCCGTCGGCTCCCTGGACAAGCTGGACGAGTACGGACGCCGGGCCGACGCCGGCCATTCGAGCCGGGGGCTGTGATGGACCGCATCGAAGCCCCGGCGCAGACCGTGGATATCCGCCTCGATTCCGGGGTGTGGGTGGATGTCACCCCCGCCGTCGAGGGTTTCGTCACGCCCTCCTGGCGCGTGGAGGACAAGACCGGGGAAATCATCTGCGATCAGGTCCGGGCCCGGGTCATCGTCCCGCTCCTCGAAGAGCTCGGCGTCGGTATCCGCCAGGTGCTCGAAGCGGGGCGCATCGACTTCCGGCTCTTCTTCCACGAGGCGACGAGTGGCGCGATAGGCCCCGGCGCGACTCCTGTCTTCCGCGGGCGCGTGGTGGAGCTGGCCCGGCTGACCAAGCTCCGGGCCGGGGACACCCTGGACCTCACCGTCAACGACCTGCTGAAGGCCGGGAACGAGCGTCAGCCGTCGGCGTCCATCCTCACCGACACGGAGCCCGCGCGGTACGACGCGGTGATTCGGGAGCTGGCCGCCGAGATGGACCTCACCGTGGATGACCTCCACGGGATCGGGTTCAGGGCGGGCACGCCTTACATCACCCACCACCCCCGGCCGGGCGGCGCCGACGCCGCGGTGCAGATTCGGGGACTGGCCTGGTGGCCCGTCCACGGGATGCTACTGTGCGGGGTCAACGAGAGGATCTGGGGCTACGAACCCTCGACGGGGGCGAGTTACGAGCTGGCGAGGCCGCTTTTTTCCAACCCGGTACGCCAGATCGAGCACCTGTGGGTGGACGGGACCGACGTGTACGGCGTGAGCCTCCCCACCTCCGATGCGACCGCGACGCTCCCCGGTTACATCGTCCGGGCGGACCTCTCGGGATTCGACCCGCACGTCGTCGGGCCGCCGGTCACCTACACCCCCTACTCCGACGAGCCGTTCAGGCTGTGGAACGCGGGTCGGGCGACGGTCAGGAGTCAGTGGGCGTCGTGGGCCAACAAGATATCCGACCGGCTCATGTGCGCCGGGAACGCCATCGGGCTGGCCGGGCCGGAGATGGCCGAGCTTTCCTTCGGTGACGAGGCCTTCCACGATGGGAACCGCTACGTCAAGCCCCGGGCGTACCACATCAAAATCAGCGCCGAGCCGGGCGTTCAGCGGGTTTGGACCACCGACGCCCCCGGCATCCTCGGCCGCAACCTCTACCTCTCCGAGGAAACCGAGGTGTCGGTGCAGTTTCTGGAGTCCGACGAGCGTCAGGAGAAGGTGAAGGTTTACCGGATGCCGGGACCGCTGGCCTACTTCATCCCGACCTCGGCCCTGGCTCCGAATCCTTCCGGGGAAACCGTTCTCGACTACGGCAACGGGAGACCTTACGCCGAGCTCGTGGGCGAGCTGCCCATGCAGCTTCCAGCGGGTTACTACGCCTTCGTCAATTCCGGCTCGACCCTGGACACCTCGAACCTGGACTCGGAGAAGCATTACACCCTCGAGCAGGTCTCCTCCTTCGAGGTCGGGTTCTCGCGCCTGGAGCGGAGGCCCTCCACCTTCCACACCTCGGACGGGGGGCACGTCATCACCGCCGAGGACGACGTGGACATCTCGGCCCTGGATGAACCGCTGGGGCCGCTCCTCTCCTTGAGCGGGGACGAGTTCGAGCGGCTGTACCACCGGGACCTCGCCGCCGGGACGCGGGTCGAGGTGACCGGTTTCCCCTCGGGGGCGTACCTGGTCCACCTGACGCGGGTGAGCGCCACGGAGGGATACGCCGTGTTCGCCCGCGAGGTGGGGCTTCCGGGGGCCTACGGGCGACAGGACCCCCTGGTGAAGCTGGAGGTCGGGCGGGTGTATTCCGACGGCGGAACCTGGCGCTACCGGGAGCTCGGCTCCCTCGGCGGCCGGCCGGACGTCTTCACCGACATCGAGAAGGCGGTTTACCACTACTACCCCACGTCCGTCACCCGACTCGGCAATCGGCTCTACGTCGGTTACTACAGCACCTGCCAGCGGTTCGTCGAGGTGGGGAACGTGAGGGTTCACACCCTCCAGAACGTTTGGGATACCGATGTGAGGAGCATCCTGGACTTTACCATCGTGGACCTCTCCGGGTACTACATGGACGAATTCAAGGCGGGGGACCGCATCCGCCTGTGGCCCGACGACATCGGCCGGTTCCCCTACGCCCCCCTGCCGAGGACCGTTCAGCGGGTGGAATGGGTCAACGAGCGGTGGACGCAGCTCCTCGTGGCCCCGGAGTTGGACTGCTCCGACGGGGCGCTCAATCCCGACGACCGGAAAATCCCCTGGAACGGCCCCCGCTCCCTGGGGATCGAGGAGTACCATGGGAGCTACCCCGAGGACTTCGAATGGGGGCCGCCGACGATGCAGCGCGAGGCCGGTGCCCGCGAGGTCCGCACCTACTTCCGGGCCTTCAACCTCTCGACCCTTTCCTGGGGCGCCCCCATCGACTTCGGCCGCGAGGACGTGTCCGAGGACCTGACCGCCGAGGACGACCCACAGAACCAAAGAACGACGCTCTCCCTCTCGCACTCCTTCCCCGACACCACGACCATCGGTGTAACCCTGGGCGGCTCGCCGGTTTCCTTCACCGTGGATACCGACGGGCTCTACGAGACGGGGGACTGCGTCCTGGCGCTCCCCCGAAGGTACGCCGGGTTGGAGCTGACCGTCACCTATTCCTACTGGGACGTGTCGCTGCGGTTCACCGAGGCGGCCACGGCCGGCTCCACCGTCTACTACACCCGGGGGAAGGAACTGCGGTCCTGGTCGGGCTCCGTCACCGAGCACGGCGAAGTCCACTATCAGGCCTCGGGGGTCGCATCGCCGCTGGTCATCCCCTCGGCGGCGCTCCCGATTACGGTTTACGGCGTGGCCGAGGGCGGCGGCAACTACCCCTTCCAGCTCTCGGTCAACCACTCGCTCAACGTAGGCGACCGCTCCGGCTGGTCCGGCAAGGGCCTGGCCTCCTGCCTGGCCGAGGTCGCCCTGGCGCTCGGGTGCATCTTCTGGGTGGACGGCAGGGGGGTCATCCACTTCGTCCCGCGGGGCTGGCGCGGTGGAGGGGCCGGTGTGCTCCCGGCGGACGTGCTGGATTACCAGGAGCCGGGGGCCTGGCAGCGGGCGGCGCCGGCGGTGACCGTTTCTTGGCCGGGCGGCGCCCAGACGGCGGGGGTGCTCTCGGCTACGCGGATTACCGACAACGAGTCCTTCAGCGCGCCGCTGGTGACCTCGGCGGGCTGGGCGAATCTGCTGGCGAACCTCCTCTACACGGCCAAGTCGAATCGTTCCGGCCGGGCCGAGGTGACGCTGGCCGGTCTGCGCCTGGACATAGAGACCGGTATGGGGCTGCACGTCCCCCTGTCCGGGGCGATTTCCCCGGATGACGGCATCGGCGTCGTGGTGGGAATCGAGCCGCAGTTGAACCTCGGCCAGGC
>CAZNZF010000020.1:9551-22105 GCA_964577465.1 uncultured bacterium
GGTGGCAAGGCGCGGCCCAAGGTCAGCTATTCCGGCGGAGCGATGGGCCTCCCCGACCTCTCCTTTCCCTCCTTCGGCTTCACCCGGATGGACGAGGACTGGGTCCCGGAGAAAATCGTCAACGCGGCGGCGGATTCAAGCCGGACCGTCTCGGAGACCGTCGTCGGCTACCGCGGCGTCTTCACCGTCCACTACGCCTACCTCACCGCGGAGGGCCGGCGCTACATCGCCCAAATACTCAACGTCGGCGGGCGGGTGTACTTCTACCCCCACTCCGACGTTTCTGAAAATTACCTCTGCCGGGTGTCCTCGACCACGGGCATCATGCAGCAACTCGACGGCAGGGCCATCGGCTACGGTCCGCTTTCCATCACCTTCGAGACGGTGAGGCTCCACTCGTCGGTGCCCTGCGAGAGCGAGCGGTCGCACTTCTCGGACAAGGACGAGACCTACGACCCGGCGGATGAAATCTGCTGCTTCACCGATAAGGACCTGGCCTACGACCCCGACGACAAGGTGGGGTGGTTCAACAAGGCGGAATAAAGGCCCTTAACGCCTGTGCATAACTTGACAACGGGTGAAAAAAAGGGCTAAATTGTGCTGCGGGAATTGAAGGAGCAATTAGATATGCCCATCTGGGTTAAGTTTGAGGTTTGCCTACCCTACGATTTAATTGAACGGGACAGATGGATTGTAGCCTTCTGTCCGGTTCTCGACCTTTATTCGCAAGGTGACACTAAGGAAGATGCGAAAAAGGCTCTTATTGAGACGGTTCAGCTTTTTCTGGAATCGTGTTTTGAGAGGGGCGTTTTAGACGAGGTTCTCAAGGAATGCGGATTCCAGCTGGTGAAAATACCCTCGGAGGTGCCCGAGCAGGCCTGCCCGCCCGAGTCGTACATTGAGGTGCCAGTTCCCTTTGAGATAAATAAGAAGCACAAGGCATGCCGCGTCTGACGCCGGTTCATTGGAAGGTGCTGGAGTGTATTTTCCAAGCGGCCGGTTTCGTTTTCAAGAGGCAGGGCGCGACCGATCATCGGATATACACCAGACCCGCAACGGCGAGGCCGATTGTCATCCCGACGAAAAAAGAGGTTGACGTCGAGATAATCAAAAGCAATATGAGAACGGTGGGGATGAGCCGCGAGGAATATTTCAAGCTGTGGGAGCAATGTAAATAGTGTTGATACTGCCCGGTAGTTTTAACCGCCCACAGGGCGGTTTTTTGTACCGCTTACTACCCACTCGACTAGCCTGACGGTATCGGGAGGGGTTATCGGCTGCAAACGCGGCCTTTTTTTACGCCCTGATTCATAGATAGCGGAGGCAAACATGGCCCTCGACAAGCCGCGCGACATCGTCACCTACCCCGACCTCGAAGCGAAGAACCTGGCCCCCAGCGAGGGGGACAACGCCGCGAAGCGCATCGACGGCGTTTACTTCGACGCCAACAACACCGACACCAACAACGCCCTGGCCGTCCGCCAGGGCTTCGGCGTGGACTTCACCGACAACGGCTCCACCGTCGGCGAGTGCCGGGTGACCACCCCCACGGGGCTCTTCGACATTGAGCACTGGGTGATCATCGGCGACGGGACGCGCCTGTGGAAGAAGGCGATGCACGGCGACGACGACCTGCGCTTCGACGACGGGGACATCGTGAACGGTGCGGCGGGCCCGGCCGATTACTCCTCCGCGGGGTTCATCGACTCCCTCGTCGTCTGGTCCACCGGCTCCGACACCGTCTCCGTGGTGGTGGACAACACGGAGATGGTCCTGACTTACGACGCGCCCAACGCGCTCACCGCCGACGACATCGCCCGGTCCCCGACGAACTCCGAGGACGTGGATACATCGCTGACCAACCTGGAGACGGCCTTCGATGTGGAGCACGACCTGGCGACGGGGGTGCATGACGACAGCTTCCTCGAACCGGAGATGGTCAACCAGAACACCTGCCTCCAGGCGGAGGCGTGGCAGAACGTCATCCGGTACGGGAAGTTCGAGTTCTGGCCCGCGGGCGTCGACGCGCCGCCGGAGGGCTGGGAGCTCTACGGCGCCCCAACCTCCGTGGAGCAGGAATCGAGCGCGGGGAACGTCCGCGTTGGGGACTACTCCGTCAAAATCACCACCAGCGGGGTGGGCCAGGGCATTAAGTACGCCGCCCCCAATTTCCGCGACTACCTGGGCAAGGTGTTCACCGCCTCCTGCTGGGTGAAGCAGGTCGCGGCGGGGACCGTGGCCATCACCATCGACGACGGGGTGGGGACCACGACCGGCCTCTCCGTGGTTCTGAACGGGAACTTTCAGCAGGCGTTTTGCCGCCACACCATCGCCAACGCCGCGACGAAGCTGGAGGTCATCATCGCCTCGGTGGGGGGCACGCCCGCCTTCTACCTGGACGAGTTCTCGGCCTACGAGGGGACGATGCTCAAGGCGTACTCCCGGAGCCCCGAGGGGTCCATCGCCGAGCACGACGTGGTTCCGGTCAACCTCCTGCTCAACGCCGACTTCGAGCACTGGGCGGACGTAACCGCGATGGCGGACCAGTGGGAGGATTACGGCGCCGGCGTGTCCGCGCCCAACGCGGACGCTCATTTCGGCAACCAGAGCCTGGAGATAACCGACACGGCCGCCATCGGCCAGGGCGCATGCCAGCGCATCGGGGCCTTCTCCGACGTGCTCGCCTTCCTCAGGGGCAAGACCGTTTGCTTCAGCGTGTACGTGAAGGAGCTGACGCCGGGGACCTCCCGCGAGTTCGCCCTGACCGTCGAGGACAACGCGGGCTCGACCAGCATCTCCTTCGACCAGGACGACTACGCGGACTGGACGCGGCTGTGGGTGGTCCACGAGGTGGACGCCGCGGCGACGCTCCTGACCGTCTCGGTGTCCGCGAACCAGGCGGCGGTCGTGGCGGGGCTGCTGGTGGACTCGGCCTGCCTCAACATCGGTTCGCGGCCGATGCCCTGGGCCGGTAACATGCCCTCCATCTGGTCGCCCGTGCGGTACTTCTTCTTCAAGACCGGCTCCGTCTCGACCGGGACGTACCTCGACGAGGCGTGGCCGGTGCCGGAACGGTTTTACCCGACACGGATGGACGTTTACTGGCTGACCGGCCCCGCGCGTGTCGGGCCGGCGGGGTACACCGACGCCACCCTCTACACCGCCGCCTGGGGTGCGGCTCCAGCCTCGACCGGATTCTACGCCCGGGTGAATGCCGAGACTGCTCCCGACGCGGACGGCGCGGGCGGGTCGGCGACGCAGATACCCTCCGCCGCCGAGTCCGACGTGATCGCCGAGCTGAACTACCTCCGCATCTACGTGACGCACACGACCACCTCGGCCAACCCGAGCACCGGCAGCGTGGTCCTGACCGGCTACACGCTGGCGCTGCCGTAGGGGGACTCGACCGTAGAAGTCTGAACTGCCTGGATGATTCTGAAGACGTTTACACCCAAAAACGGCGACGGTTACTTGACTTTTTTAAAATGGCCAGCTATATTCTCCTTGGGGTATGTACCCCATTAAGTACCCACCAAACCTCTTCGACAAGCATCTGATACCCTTAGAGGTACCGAAAAAAAGGAGCGGGCATGTTTCCCAAAGGAGGGCAGTTAACACTTCTGTTCACCGCAGTCGTTGAACAAGATGAGGACGAGTTTCTCGCCTACATTCCGTGCTGGGATGACGTTTACGCGCCAGGCGCTACGCCTGATGAGGCCATGACCAATTTGATGAGGACGGTGGTTGTTGTTTCCCTGTCCTATATCAAGCGTGGCAAACCAATCCCAGTTGCCTGTCAAATCGGACGTCCGACCCACCCCGGCAGGGTAGTTGAGCGTCGTGAGATAGCGGTTCCCATTGAGCCGGCCGATGAAGAGTTTACGTATGCCTAAGTGGCCCAAACAAGTTTGGGGTCAACTGAAAGCTCTTACACCAAAAGAAATTTGCGACGCTCTGGAAAGGGATGGATGGATTCGTGATATCGAGGAGAAGGGACGCTCTCCGATTCGCCATTACGTCCACTCCGCATACCCCGACAGAGAAGTGACGATCCACTTCCACCCGAATAAGGGCGGATACCAGCCAGGCTTGTTAAAACACATCCTCGATAAAACTGGATGGGACGTAAACGACCTCAGACGTCTAGGTCTGATCAGGGGTAAACAGGGCAAAAAGAAATAAAGAGGTTTGCTTTTAGTCCTAAAAGGCCGCATAGCGGCCTTTTTTTATTAGGAACACCATGAAGCTCTTCGACTTCGGCGGCGGCATCGAGTTCGGCCAGCGGCTCTTCATGTTTTCCATCCTCGCGGCCCTGGCGGTGGCCGCCCTCGTGCTCCATGCCTGCGGGGTCATCGGCGAGGCGGCCTTCATCGTGGCCGTGGGGACGGCGGGGACCGTGGGGACGGGCGGCGTCATCGTCCGCGGAGTTCAAGCGGCGGCGCGGGAGAGGGCCAACGCAACCGTCGAAATCGGCACCGCCAAGGACGCCATCGGGTTCAAATTGGAGGATGATGCCTGACCTGTTAAGTATCCCCCCCGACCTCGCGCTGCCCCGGCCCGGCCGGGAGGCGTGCGTACGGATGCGGGGGACCGGGCGGTTGATCGAAACGCTCGACCGCTGGAAGTCCATCGTCGTCGCCCGGTACGGCGGAGACCCGGCGGGCTGCCTGGTGGCGAACTCCTGCTACCGGCCCAAGTCCGACCTGACGCCGGGCGGTCCCGGACCGGAGCCCGGCGTGGACGAGGACAGCTACCCGATAGACTACACCGACGCGAACGGCCACTGGACCGGTTGCGCGGTGGACTACTCCGCCCGGCTGACCGCCGAGACCTTCTGGCCGGACGCCCCCAAGTGGCGGCGGGATGACGTGCGGGATTCCCTCGTCGCCGCGGGGCTCTTCCACCCCTGGTACTACTACCGCTCCTGGATCGAGGGGTACTTCAAACTGCACGAATACTGGCACATCGCCGTGGAGCTGGCGCCCTGGACGCAGCCCCACGCCTACCGGGAGACGCCGCCGCACTGGTGGGACGGCCTCCGCCCGGGCTCGACCGCGATTCGCACCCATTAAGGGTACGAACGCACCCAATTTGGGTACACCGTTCCCCGCCTGTGGCGGGAGAACCTACAGAGGCTTGCCCGCTGTGCCGGCTTGGCGAAACAGCGGTACTTTTCTTACACCCGAAAGGACCCCATGCCCGACCTCCTCTACTACATCCTCGCCGGCGTGCTCCTCTTCCTGGGCGTCATCGTCTGCGTCCGCAAGGATAAGGCGGCCGATTCCAGGATGAAGTTCTGGTTCCTCATCGTGGACGTGGCCGCCGTGGTCATCCTGACCGTCTTCTGGCTCGGCGTGTTCAGTCTCATCTTCGGGGGTTGTTGATGTCCGAGAAGAACGGCAACGGCGAGAAACGCTGGCTGACGTGGGTCGCTCGATTCGTACTTCCAGCGGTCATCGCGGCCCTGTGGGCCGTGCAGTGGGCCAGCCTCTCGGCCCAACTTACCGACCTAAAGGATGAGGTGCGGGAGATGCGCGGCGAGGTGCGCGACGAGCTGAAATCCCAGCGGGTTATCAACCGGGAGCAGGACGGGCGCCTAGCCCGGCTGGATGCGGAGGTCGGGTTCCTGCGGAAGGACGGCCGCGGTGATTAACCCGACGACCACCCCGGCGGCGAGGGAGGGGAGGAGGATGAGCGGCAGGAGGCCCCAGGCGAGGCCCGGCAGCAGCACTCCAATCGCCGTCGCCCACTGGGCGGTGGCGTGGAACGCGGCCCCGGTGAGGGAGATGCCGACGAGGCTGACCCGTCGGGGGTAGAGCGGCATGAGGGCGCTCATCGCCCCCCAGCTCGCCACGGAGCCGGCGAGGTTCAACACAATCACCGGCGTCAGGAGGTTGCCCAGGAAGAGGGAGCCCAGGAGGGTCCGGATGAGGCTGAGCCTCAGGGCCGGCAAGGGACCCTGCCTCACCAGGACTAAAAGGACGACGATGTTCGACAGCCCGAGGCGGAACCAGGGGGCCGGACGCGGCAGGAGCCCTTCCAGGACGTAGAGGGCCAGGGCCAGCGCGAGCAGGCCGACCCCCCTGTACCTCTCCACGACCCGCCTAACGGGTGACGGCGTCGACACCTGTTCCCCCCTCGATGCGAATCCCGACGCAGTTGGGGACGCACCAGACCGCCTCGCCCGCCCGGTCGATTTTCCCCATCTTCACGCACAGCTTCTGGGGGCAGTCCGAGCTCTCCACCCAGGCTTGGCCGCCTTCTATGCGGACGACCGTTTTGCCGACGGGTCCCTGGAGCACCAGGGTCCGCGTCTCGTCGAGGCCGACGCGGAGCTCCCCGCCGGGGTAGGTGACGACCGCCGCGGTGCCCGGCTCGCCGGGGAGCATCCAGGGTATTACCGCCGCCGCCGACAGCACGACGGCCAGCGGGATGTCCAGGGCTTTCAGCCGCCAGCGCGCCATCGGCCCCTCACCGGATGACGGCGAGCTTCCCGACCTTCTCCTCGCCCCGGGCCGCCAACCGGTAGAGGTACACGCCCGAGGCCAGTCGCCGCCCGCCCGAGTTCTCCACCGCCCACTCGTACTCACCCTCCAGGTTCCCCGCCTCGAAGACCAGGCTCCCCGCCGCGTCGAAGACTTTCAACTCCGTGCCCGCCGGCAGGTCGCGGAAGGTGACCGTCGTGTGTCCCTGGTCGGGGCGGAAGGGGTTCGGGAAGGCGTAGGCCGCGTCCAGCCCCCCGGCCTGGTCCCCGCGGGGCACCAGTTGCAGGACCGCGGCGGCCGCCGCCCGGGCTCCGCTCACCCCCTGCACCATGTCCATCTTGTCGATCGTATCCTCGGTGGTGTGGTAGTAGGGGTAGATCTGGGTGCCGGCGTACTCGGCGACGTGGACCGCGGGGATGCCCGCCCGCCAGAAGCTGGCGTGGTCCGAACGGTACCATCCGGGGTCGTTCGTCTCCACCTCGAAGGCCGGCGTGTAGCCACACCCGTCGTCATAGGCCCCGGAGAGCCAGAGGGAGTCGTCCCGGGTGAAGACCTCCAGGTCGTAGTTCTCGTCGTCGCGGTAGGCGTACATGTCCATGTTCAGGTCGCAGCCGACCTCGCCCTCCTCCAGGTCGGCCACGTAGTAGGACGACCCGATAAGCCCCTGCTCCTCCCCGGAGAAGAGGACGATGCGCACGGGTGTTTCGAAGGTGAGCCCCCGGCACGCGCGCGCGACCTCGAGGCAGGCGGACACGCCGCTGCCGTTGTCGTCCGCCCCCGGCGCCAGGCGGTGCGGATCGTCGGAGATGCTGTCGTAGTGCGCCGTGACGAGAAGGGCCGGGCCGTCCCCCGAGCTTTCGAGCTCGCAGACCACGTTCCGCCAGGTCAGGCTCTCCTCGGTCTGGATGTGACCCCCGACGAGCGTCCCGCCGCCGTCGGTGGAGACGTAGGCGAAGGGCGGCTCCCCGCCGCCGACCCACAGGGTGTCGTCGTCCACCACATCCAGGGCGAGAAAGCGGTCCCGGTCCGAGCCCTGGATGACGTTCCAGGTCGCGCCGCCGTCGGTGGTCTCGAACAGGTGGCGGTTGTCCCCCACGCAGAAGCCGTGGAGCTCATCCACGAACTCGACCTGGTAGAGGAACTGGGCGAATCCGCTCTCCTGTTCCTCCCAGGACAGCCCGCCGTCCCCGGAGTGGAGGATGGTGCCGGCCGCGCCGACAGCCCACGCGTCGCCGGTGCCGGGATACAGGCTCACGGCGTAGAGGTTGCGCTCGGTCCCCGAGTCCACGTCCGCCCACGTCTCCCCCCCGTCCACGCTGCGCAGAATCGTTCCCCAGGTCCCCACGGCCAGCCCCAATGACCCGGCCAGGTCCACTCCCAGCATGTCACCGGTGTCGGGCGTGTCGGCCTCGGCCCACGTCTCCCCCCCGTCGTCGGTCCAGGAGACGAAGTCCGGCCCGGAGGCGCATCCGTGCCCGTCGTCGGAGAAGGCGATGTCCCGGATGATCGAGGGGAAGTCGTGGTCCACTACCTCCCAGCTGTCCCCCCCATTGTCGGTGGCGAGAATCGTCCGCAAGCCACCGACGAACCCCCGGTCCGCGTCGAGGAAGAGTAACGCGTGCGTGTAATAGCCGCCGGTATCCTCCAGGGCGTGCCAGGTCTCCCCCCCGTCCTCGGTCTTGACCGCCATCAGCCCCACGGCGAAGGCCGTACTTTCATCCACGGCCGAGATGTCCCACACGTCCACCGTCCCCACCCCGTTCAGGTCGTAGGTGTCGTAGTAGGGCTCGTAGCCCCAACCCCCCAGGGTGGTCATCAGAAGCTCGGCGGCCTCGGCGCACCCCGGGCAGAAGGAGAAGCGGGTGGGGATGGCGGTGAGCTCCTCGAGATGGTCCAGGTAGTGCTCCGTGTCGATTTGGGCGATGACCGCCGGGTCGATCCATCCCCCGCCGAAGGGCTCGGGGGGCGTGTCCTGGAGCAACCCGGCGGGCCGGGAGACGCCGGGCAGGGGGTACAGGAGCAGGAGCTCGCCGCCGGGGAATCCCGGCAGGAGCCCATCGGAGGAGAGCAGGTGGACGCCGGGGAAGGAGGCGACGGTTTGGACCTCCGCGGGCGGGACCTCGCCGTAGAAGAGGTAGTAGTACGAGCCGGGCTCGTGGTCGGCCAGCCTGCGGGCACCCGGCGTCGCCTCGCCGAGGTAGAGCCAGCCGTCGGCCGCGGGAACGGCGAAGACGGAGGACTCGGGCCTGGCGGGGGAATAAAAGAGGCCCGGCGTCGCCCAGGCCCCCAGGTGGAGTAGTGCCAGAAACCAAACGGTGGCGCGCATCCGTCCCCCTATCGGTAGACGTTCTCGATAATCCGCGGGTACTCGGAGTCGGCGGTGCCGAGCATCAGCCACAGCGCCGTGACGAAGTCGTCACGGGTGAGGGACGTGGCCGGGAACTCCGCCTCCAGCTCCACGTTGTTGTAGTCGTTGATGACCGCCTTGACCATGTAGTTCTCCAGGCCGACGCGCAGGAGTACCCCGGCCAGGTCGCCCAGGTCCCCGTGGCTGTGCTCGGGGATGGAGACCAGGACGGACTGGAAGCAGAGGAACCCGTCGCACAGGTACAGGGTGCAGGGGATGGCGCCCATGTTGTCCCCGGTGGTGCTTATGTACCAGGTGTTGGGCTCGTCGTCGTAGGTGAGGGGGTCGAATCCCTCCTCGGCGAGCCAGACCGCTATTTGCGCCGCCTGCGCCGCCTCCGGGTCCGGGGGTTTGACCTCCTGGGCCGCCAGGGCGACGGGCAGAAGCAACAGGGGTAAAAGCAGCCGCATCTTCCACGCCTCCTTGAATGGGCGCATCCATTATAACCGGACCGGACGCGTTTCGGTCAAGTCGAAAAAAAAAGGGGCCCGGGGCCCCTCCTTTTTTTATTGTGTGTCGGAGGCCGGTTGCTCCCCGCCGCCTGTATCCGCCGCGGTCTCCTCGGTCGCCATGGGCTTCGCCTCGGGGGGCTTTTCGGTCTGTTCGGTTCCGGCGCCCGTCTGACCGGCCTCCTCCCGCTTGGGCGAGGAGTAGAGGAAGGCCAGCGCCATGGAGACGACCATGTAGCTTATCGCCAGCCAGCGGGTGAGCTTGGAGAGGAAGGTCGCCGCTCCGCGCTGGCCTAGGACGGTCTGGGTTCCCGCGCCGCCGAAGGCGCCGGACAGCCCGCCGCCCTTGCCGGCCTGCAGAAGGACGGTGATCGCCAGGCCGATGCACAGGAGAATGTGGATTATGAGAACGATAACCAACGGGGCCGACCTCCTCTACCCTGTTTACGAGGCGGGCGAAGTTTAGCAGAAGGGCGTTCCCCGCGTCAAGGTGCCGGGGCGGTCATGGCCCGCAGAACGCCCTCGAACCTGGCCGCGCCCTCCTCGTCGCCCAGTATCAGGCTCTGGTCGTAGAGGGCGTAGATGTCCGGGAGACCGGCCGTCCCCTCCTCCAGCCGGCGGCGGGCGTAGAGGGCCGCGCGACCGTAGAGGCCGTAGAACAGGCAGCGGCCGACCAGGACGTCGGAGGGCGTGGAGTCGCGGGCGAGGACGGTCCAGGTGGCGGCTGCGTCCCGGGCCGCGCTCCAGCGCTGGGGGGCGAGGGGTGAGAACCACCCGGCGCGGACTGCCGCCGCGGCCGCCTGGGGGGCGTATCCCGCCGCCGATGCCGCCTCGACGAACACGTCCAGCCGGCCGAGGACGAAATCGGTGGCGGCGCGCTCGTACTTGTGCGGGCTCGCGGGCCGGGGCCTGAACCGCATGACCTCCCAGCGCGCCCGGGTCAGGGTCTGGCTCCCCAGGTCGGGATTCCCCGTGGCCGCGTACGCCTCGAACGGCCGCCAGACCTCGACGAGGCCCAGGGGGACGAACCCGTCCCGGTCCTGTTTCAGGGCCAGGGAGAAGCCGTAGAAATAATCCACGTCCACCGCCAGGGCCAGTGGTCGGCGGGCGGCACGGGAGTAGTACTCCAGCAGGCTCGTATCCACGAAGCTCCGGGCCGTGCGTACGTCGGGGGCCCCTTTACCGGCGTAGCGCCACATCCGCATCTGCTCGTCCTCGCTCGGCGGAGGCAGCCCGGCGCGGTCGGCCAGCTCCCGCTGGTACCACGGCTCGCCCACCTGGTACGCCGAGGAGACCTCGAGGTCCGGGCGGCGGTCGCGGGCGTAGCGCCGGACGAGGGCGTCGAAGTAGCAGCTGTCGCCCTGGACGATGGACACGGCCAGGATGGCCCCGGGGGGTGAGGAGGCGAAGAGGTCGGCCCCCAGCTCCTCCATCCCGGTCCTTTCCGACAGGTCGGCCCGGGGGTGATTCATGAATGCCCCGACGGCGAGGATGAGCGCCAGCGCGCCGACGGCGACCAGCCCGCCCCCCCGTTTCAACTTCCGGGCCAGCCACGAGGCCCCGAGGTACAGCCCCGCCGCGAGGACGAAGGCCCCGGTGAGAAGGAACGTCTCCCCGGACCCCTCGAGCTGCGGCACGGGGTAGTTGCGAATCGCCAGCAGTAGCGCCGCCGGCAGGAGCCACAGGAGCAATAATCCGGCGAAGAGCTGGCGCCGCCCCTTCTTGAATAAGACCACGAGCCCGGCGACGCCCGCTAATAGCGCCCCCGGCGCGAGGTCCGCCCACCAGGTGCGCCCCATCCAGGCGAGCTGGGCGCCGAGGACGGCCGCGCTCCGCGCCGGCGGCGTGTCGGCGTACACCGCCTGGCTCAAGCTCCGGGTGAAATCGCCGAGGGTGTCAGGGGAGGACCAGTTGACCAGCGGCCCGGTGGAGGCGCGGATGGGCAGGTAGAGGTAGGCCGAGAGGCCGAGTCCCAGCGCGGCGACGACCAGCCCCCAGCCGGCGGCGTTCAGCTTCCTCAAGGCCGGCCACATCACCACCGCCAGCGCCGGGAGGTACGCGTACCCGGCGTTGTGGCTGACCAGCATCAGCCCGATTAAAAGGCCCGCCGAGACCGTCTCCCTCCCCGAGGGCTCATCGGCCAGGGCGAGGCGCCGGGCCCGCAGGGCCACGAAGAGCGCCGCCGCCAGAAAAGCCGTGTGCTGGGTGTAGACGTCGGTGAGGGAGGCCTGGGTCCAGAGCGTCGCCGAGAGGCCGAAGGCCAGGGCTCCAAGGGCGGCCAGCCAGGGATTTTCCCTGCCGTCGGCGCAGCGGCCCAGCTCGGCGAGGGCCAGTGTAAGAAAAAAGACTGTCAGCGCGCCGAAGAGACCGGAGAAGAGGTTCGTGGCCCGGGCGGGGTCTTCCAGCAGGGCGACGAGCGGGTGGGCGGCCAGGGAGTGGAGCGGGTAGCCCGGCGAGTGGGCGCAGCCGAGGTCCGCCGCCGCCAGGGTCAGCTCGGAGTTGCTCTCCAACAGGACCGTCCCCGGCGCCGCGGTGAGCCAGAAAGCGGTCAGGGCAATCACCGCCGCTATAAGAGCAGCGAGCCAGGGGCGCGTCCGGCTGGTTTCAACTTCGTCCACCGAATTCCCGTTGCAGTTAAGGGGCCGGCCCTCCGGCCCGCCCCGCTTGTTGTTTACTTCTGTGAAAAACAGTTAGAATGGAATATCGCTAAAATCTAAATTATTTAAAATTTGTATTTCTTCCTCAAAAAATGTTGTGTCTACAGAATGACCTATAATATATTTTAAAGGATTTCTCATTTTGGAAAGAGCAGTCATTGCAGCACCTTCAGGATTTGTTTTATATTTAATTGCATCATGTGCTTCTTTTAATGCATTTATAATATCTGTTATAGCTCTTGGGTCAATAATGTTTTTTTGTGGAGCACTTTTAGAATTTAGTCTTTTTAGTGCTAGAATTTCATCGAGTATTTCTCTTTCAGAACGAACCGTTGTTTCCTCTTCGTCTTCTTTTACATTTGAAAAAATAGTATTGTATTTTTCCTCTAATTCTGGCCACCATTTATTAAATACTCCGTCAAATACTGCGTCATTTAATTTATTCTCACCAGTAGAATCATTTATTGTTTTTAACAATTTTTTAAAATCATTTTTCTTAAATTGAGTAGCCTGAAACTGTCTCAAAGGTGCTGGTAGATCATTAGGTGTTAACCCA
>CAZNZF010000021.1:0-21960 GCA_964577465.1 uncultured bacterium
GGACAGAGCCCCGCCCCTACGTCACCGCAACCTGCCCTCCCCCACCCCCGATTGCTGGTATAATCCGGGCAAAAAGGGGAATCCCCATGCCCGAAGGCTCCTCCAGGCCCCGCCTGCTCCTGGTGGACGGCTACTCCCTCCTCTTCCGCGTGTTCCACTCCATCAAGACGCCGCTGACGGCGCGGGACGGGACGAACGTGGCCGCCCTCTACGGCTCCGTCCGCATCTTCCTGGGACTTTTGGAAAGCCAAAAGCCGGACCGTGTCGCCTTCGTCCTCGACGCGCCGGGCCCCACCTTCCGCGACGAAATCTTCCCCTCGTATAAAGCCAACCGCCCGCCCGCTCCGCCCGAAATTCGGCCCCAGGCCGACCTCCTGCGCAGGCTCTTCCCGCTGCTGGGCTGGCCGTTGGTTGAGACCCCCGGTTACGAGGCCGACGACGCCATCGCCGCGCTAACGAAAACGGGCCTCGACGCGGGCTACGACGTGCGCATCTTCACCCACGACAAGGACCTGATGCAGCTCATCGGCCCGCGGGTGGTCCACATCGCCCACGGCCGCAAGGGGGAGGAGAGCCTGCGCGACGCGGGCTACGTCCGGGAACGGTACGGTGTAAATCCCGAGCGGATGCGCGACCTGCTGGCGCTGGCCGGCGATTCCACGGACAACCTGCCCGGGGTGCCCGGCGTGGGGCCGAAGACGGCGGCCGGGCTCCTGGCCAAATTCTCCGACATGGAGGGGGTCCTGGCCCACGCAGCCGAGATTCCGGGCAAGCTGGGCCAGAATTTATCAGAACACATCGAAGATGCCCGGTTGACCTGGAAACTGGTCGGCCTGGCCGAGGACGCGCCGGTCCCGCCCCTGGACGAGCTGGCGATTTCCCCGGCCAAACCCGGCGCGCTGGAAATGCTCCAGGACCTGCGTTTCGTAGGCGTCATCCGGGACATGGGGCTCGTGGAGCGCACCGAGGCCCGTCTGGAGGTTGTCTCCACCGGACCGCCGGACGGGTTCGTCGAGAAAATTCGCAAAAGCGGGCGGCTGGGAATCGCCCTCGAAGCGGAGACCGGCCCGGCGCGGCGCTATCGAATCCAGGCCCTGGGCCTGGCCGCCGAACCGGGCGTCGGATACGGCCTGGCGTGCGACGGCGAGGCACCCGCCTGGTTGTTCGAGCTTCTCACCGACGCGCAAATTTCCACCATCGGCTACGACCTGAAGCCCATCGCCCTACGCGTTTCCCACCCCGAGGACCTGATGCTCGCGGGGTGGCTGCTGGAAGCGGACCGCCTGCCGCGTGGCCTGGCCGCGCTCTGCCAGACTCACCTCGGCAAGCGACCCGCCGGTGAGGAGGCTCAATCCGTCCAGGGCGACCTGCTCGCCGAGGGTGGCTCGGAATTGAAGGGCCTGGCCGGACGGGCCGCCGCCGCACTGGAACTGCAGCCGGTCCTGGTAGAGAAAATAAAAGAACTCGATTTGGAGCGCGTGTACCGGCAAATCGAGCTGCCGCTGCTGCCGGTCATCGCCGCGGTGGAGGGGCGGGGGCTTTTACTGGACTCCACGGCATTAGCAGAGCTCTCCGCCGAGCTGCACGTCAGGATGGTGGAGCTGGAAAAACGGGCCCACGAGCTGGCCGGTCACCCCTTCAACGTGGCCTCCACCAAGCAGACCGGCGAGGTGCTCTTCGGCGAGATGAAGCTGCCCGGCGGCCGGCGAACGAAAACCGGCTTCTCCACCGCAGGCGACGTCCTGGAAAAACTGGCGGCCGAGCACGAAATCGCGGCGGTGCTCCTCGAGAATCGGCAACTGGCGAAGCTCGACGGCACATACGCGGCGAAGCTCCCCGCCGAGGTGGACCCGGTCTCCGGAAGGCTGCACACGACGCTGCACCAGGCGGCCGTGGCCACCGGGCGGCTCTCCTCCAGCGACCCGAATCTGCAGAACATCCCCGTCCGCACGGAACTCGGGCGGCGCATACGCCGGGCCTTCATCGCGCCCGCGGGGTGCGTCCTGGTTTCCGCGGATTACTCGCAGATTGAATTGCGCCTGCTGGCCCACATCTCCGGCGAGGTGCGGCTGCTAGAGGCGTTCCGCGCCGGGGGCGACATCCACGCCGCCACCGCCGCCGTCATTTTCGGCGTCGATATAAAAGACGTGAGCCAAGAGCAGCGCAACGCCGCCAAGGTGGTCAACTACTCGCTCATCTACGGCAAGGGCGTGTACGGCCTGGCGTCGGACCTCGGCATCGACCGGGCCGAGGCCAAGGCGTTCATCGACGGCTACTTCGCAAAATATCCGGCGGTGCGGGAATGGATGGATTCGGGGCTGGAACGGGCGCGGGAGTTGGGGTACACGGTGACGCTCTTCGGCCGCCGACGTCCCTTCGGCGAGCTGAACTCGCCCAACCGCCAGGCCCGGGAGGCCGCCGAGCGCGCCGCCCTCAACGCGCCGCTCCAGGGCACCGCCGCCGACATCTGCAAGCTGGCCATGATTCGCGCCGAGAAGCTTTTAAATGATTGCGATTGCGGGGCGAGGCTGCTGCTGCAAATCCACGACGAGCTGCTCGTCGAGTGCCCGGAGGGTGAAGCCGAGCGCGTGGGCGGGATTCTGCGGGAGGCGATGGAGAACGCCTGCGAGGGGCTCTTGAAGCTGCAGGTGCCGCTGGTGGTCGAGGTGGGGAGCGGGCGGAATTGGCTCAAGGCGCATTGATAACGTCCCCTCCCCCCTATGGGGGGAGGGCTAGGGAGAGGGGTGAAGCGGTCCCCCTCTCCCCGTGGGAGAGGGGTTAGGGGTGAGGGCTTCCAAATAAAAGCGGGCCGACCTGAAGGTCGGCCCCTACGTCATCTCATCCCGCGGCGGCCCGCAGAGGACTTGTCCTACGGGGCCGCCCTACATCATCGCAAACAGGACCGGGGGGAATGTCAAGTTGGAACGGCGGGGATGGGAATCCCCGCCCTACGTCATCGCAAGAACGGATACGACACCACTTCCGGAACCGCCGCCCGGATTACTCCCCGCCGCGCATGGGGAAACACTCTCTTCATTCGCCCGTGCCCGGCGCGAAAATCCCACCGAAACCGAGCATGTACATGCAGTCCGCGTTATCGGAGACCCCGGCGGAGCGGTTGCCGTAGAAAAAAACCTCGCCGGGATCGGCCGTGTTCAGCCAGACGCGCAGGCGGTCGCCCCGGGGGTTGTCGGTGAGCGCCACGTAACGGCTCTTAAGGAAGTCGTCGCGCACCCACATCGGCGGGGTGGCGGTGTCGTCGTAGAGGAGGTACACGTGGACCCGGTTGTCGGCCCTCAGGCGGCCCAGGAAGTCCCGACCGAGCGCCGCCTCACCCCAACCCTTGGTTCTGTCCCGATCGGCCGTCAGAAGCCATACCAGGCCGTCGTAGGAGATTGGGAAGGTGAGGATTGAGAACCTTTCGTCCGAGTACAGGGCGTAGCCCACGACCAGCCGCGCCAGGCGGTAGTAATCCGCCCAGCGGTCCAGGTAGGCCGAGCCTTGCACCAGGAGCCGGTCCAGCACGAAGGATGCCGGTGTCAGGTAGCAGCTAACCCCCCAGCGGCGTCCCTGCACGTCGGCGGCCAGCACGGCCAGCCGCGCCCCCGCGAGCCGCGGACTGTTGGCGCCCGGCCCGGGGATGAACTGCAGAACCAGCTCCCCGCTCGCGCCCGGCGGCAGGACCAGCGTTTCCTTCAACGTAACGAGGTCGCCGCTCGCGACACCCTCCGCGTCGCTGAAACGGCTCACGCCCTCGTACTCCACGCCGGATAACAAAAGCCCCCGGCGGTTCCACACCACCCGGAGCTGGGTCAGGCGGACCTCGGCGTCGCCCGAATTTTCGATGCCGAAAGCGCCGGTAAGCTCGCGGCTGGCCAGGACGTAGGCCGGGCGGGAGGCGTCCAGGCGGAGCGCCGGTCCCGACCCCGAGCGCACCTCGACCATCAGGGAATCGGAACCGACCTGGTGGCGATTGTCCACCGCCAGGGCGTAGAGCAGGTGGTGGCCGTCGGGGACGGCCGCGTCGCCGGAAACGGGGTTCCAGCCGCCGTTCAGGGCGTCGTAGGGGGCGTAGCCATCCACGCCGAGCACACGGTCGTCCAGATAAAATTCCACCTGGCGCACGGTACCGTCGGCGTCGTAGGCCGCCGCGCCCACGGGGACCGGCCCCCGCACCACCGCACCGTCCACGGGGGAATCGAAGACCACCCGGGGCGAGCCGACGCCCGAATCGCGCAGCTCCGCCGCCGCCCCCTGGGTCAGGAGCACGGGTGGTCCCTGGGGCGGGGCGCCCTCGCCGGGAACGGCCGTCTCTCCGGCCTTGCCCGCCTCCTCGCCCAGCGGAAATCCGCCCCCCGCCGCCACTCCGAGGTAGCGGGAGGCCAGGTTCACCGGGGTTACGGTGGTCGAGAGAACGATGGGCGCGAACCGGGGGTCGTCGGCCGGGGCGAGCGTCAGGCTGAGCTCCAGGCTGCGGATGCGGCGCCGGGCCAGGACGCCGGGAGCCTTCTCCGAGGCCAGCGCCTCGGGGGCGATGACCTCGCCGGCCCCGTCCCGGTAGACCACGCTGAAATCGCGCACGTCGCGGGACATCTCGAAGAGGTCGGTCCGCTGGGGGTTGCCGATTTCGTTGAGCAGGGAGCCGCCGGGGACGAGGCGGAATCCGACCCGCTCGGCCCGGTCGTCGGCGTCGCCGTCGGGGGGCGTATACGGCTCGTCCCCCCGGTAATCGGCGGCCACGACGACGGCGTGGGGCGTCGCCTCGGGAATCGCCTCGAAAAGGTCCAGGCCGGTCGGGTCCGCCCCGGCCTGGCCCAGGGCGGCCACCATCGTCTGGAGGGCGATGCGGCCCCGACGCTGGAGCTCGGCCCGACGGCTCGACTCGTTGAACCCCGTCCCCGCCCCGGTTATCAGAAGCACCATCGGCACCATGATGATCGCGAAAATCGCCATGGCGACGATGAGCTCGATGAGGGTCAACCCGCGCCGGCCGCGGGTTGCGCCCATCAGACGGGTGATGAGTCCGGTCCTCACGGCGAAAAAACGCCCCCGTTCGACACCGGTTCGGGGCCACGAGCGAGGCGCACCGATTCATCGAACGCGCGCCCCTCGTCCCCGGAGAGCAGGGAGCGGTCCACCAGCGGCTCCAGCAGAAGGATGGACCGGCGGATGTTCTCGATGACCCCGCGGTCCCGGGTGAAGGCCAGGACCTTCGCCAGATGGAGGATGGTCTCCACCCGGTCGCCGTTGGTCAGCGATTTATCGACAAGCATGGCGTCAACCCCCGGCCAGGGCGCCGTCGGCCATCACGACCCGCCCCCCGACCACCGTGCACACGGCGCGGCCGGTGAGCTCCCACCCGGCGAAGGGCGTGTTGACCCCCTTGCCGGCGAATTTCCCCGGGTCCACCGTCCACCGCGCGCCGCGGTCGATTACCGTAATGTCGGCCGCCGAGCCCACACCGAGCTCGCCCCTCCCCGTGAGCCCCAGCCGCCGCGCCGGATTGGTGGAGAGCCGCTCCACCGCCTCACCGAAGGAGAGGTGCCCGGCCTCCACCAGATACGTCAGCGTCAGCCCCAGCGTCGTCTCCAGACCCACGATGCCGAAGGGTGCGGTCTGGTACGGCTGGTCCTTCTCCGCCACGGTGTGCGGGGCGTGGTCGCTGGCGATGACCTCCAGCGTCCCGTCCCGCAGCCCGGCGATGACCGCCTCGCGGTCCGCGGCGGACCGAATCGGGGGGTTGACCTTGGTCTTCGGGTCGAAATCGTCCGGGAGGGTCGACTGGTCCAGGCAGAAGTGGTGGGGCGTCGCCTCGGCGGTTACGTCGAATCCGCGCCGCCTTGCGTCGCGCACCATCTCCACGGAACGGGCCGTGGAGACGTGATCCACGTGAAGCGGCACCCCGACCCGGGCCGCCACGAGGATGTCGCGCACCGTCCCCACCTCTTCGGCCTCGGCCAGGATGGGCTCCAGCCCGGCCGCCGTGGCCGACGGGCCCGCGGACACCACGCCGCCCGCGGAGAGCGCCTCCTCCTCGGCGTGGCTGATGACCAGAAAGCCCACGTCTCTGGCGTATTTCAATGCGTTGAGGAGGAGGCCGGAGCGGCGGACGGGGTGTCCGTCGTCGGAGAGGGCGACCGCCCCGGCTTCCCGGAGCTCGTGGAGCGGGGCGATTCCGGCCCCGGCCAGCCCCTCGGTCAGGGCCGCGATGGGAAAGACGTTCACCAGCCCGCGCAGCTCCGCCATGGTGCGCACGTACTCCACCGCCGCCTCGTTGTCCACGAACTGGCCGGTGTTCGCCTTGCAGGCGATGGAGGTGAATCCGCCCAGCGCCGCCGCCCGCGTTCCGGTGGCGATGGTCTCCTTGTCCTCCAGCCCCGGCTCGCGCAGGTGTACGTGCATGTCCACCAGGCCGGGCACGATGAAAAGCTCGCCGCAGTCGACGACCTCCGCCGCCGGGTCGGCGAGCCCCCGCTCTACGGCGGCCACCCGCCTCCCGCGCAGAAGCACGTCGGACTTGGCGTAGAGCCCACGGGAGGGATCCACCACCGTCCCGCCCTTGAGCAGAAGCGGCCTGGTACTTGCGGTCGGCAACTAGTGGTCCCTCTCGACGGCGAACCGCGCCAGCTCCATCAGAATCTCCGGCCGGGGCAGGCGCCGGGCCTCTTCCACGGCGGAATCGGCGTTGAATTTCGCCATCTCCCGCGATTTTTCGACCCCGTGAATCTTGGGGAAGGTGTTCTTGCCCCGCTTCTCGTCCGAGCCCACGGACTTTCCCAGCTTCGCCTCGTCGCCGCCGACATTCAGCAGGTCGTCGGTGATTTGGAACGCCAGGCCGAGGTGCTCCCCGTAGCGCGTGGCGGCCACGAGCCGGGGGGCGTCGGCCCGGGCGAGAATCGCGCCCATCCGGCAGGCGCAGCGGATGAGCGCCCCCGTCTTCAGGGTGTGGATGTAGTTCAGCATGGAGGCGTCGACATCGGTGCCCTCGTTGGCCACGTCCGCCGCCTGGCCGCCGATCATCCCGAAGGTGCCCGAAGCCACTGCCAGTTCCTGGGAACACAGCAGCAGGCGGTCGGAGAGCTCGACCTCCCGCGTGGCCCCCAGGGCCAGAATCTGGAACGCCACGGTCAGAAGCGCGTCGCCGGTCAGGACGGCCACCGCCTCCCCGTACCGCTTCCACACCGTGGGCCGGCCCCGCCGCAGCTCGTCCGCGTCCATGCACGGCAGGTCGTCGTGGACGAGGGAGTAGTTGTGAACGCACTCTACGGCGCAGGCCGCCTCGGAGGCCCCGTCGGGCAGGGCGTCGGCGATTGCCTCGGCGGTGGCCAGGACCAGAATCGCCCGCAGGCGCTTGCCGCCGGAAAAGACGGCGTAGTGCAGCGCCTCGTGGACGTCGGGCGGGTAGGCCCCCCGGCGCGGCAGGAGCCTCGCCAGCTCGCCGTCGACGAAGGCCCGCCTCTGTTCCAGATAGGCCTTGAGCTCATCGGCCACGTTCATCCCTCCACGTCGGGCAGGTCCAGGGGGCGCTCGACGGGGGAGCCGTCGTCGCCCTCGACCAGCTCGGTGAGCCGGCGCTCGGTGGCGTCGAGCTGGGACTGGCAGAGTTTCGCCAGGGCAAGTCCCTCCTCAAAGAGGGAGGTCAGTCTGTCCAGGGGATACCCCCCGCTCTCGAGCTCGGCGACGATGGCCTCCAGCCTCTCCATCGCCTCCTCGAAGGTCGGCATCTTCCCCAAAAGTCCTCCTGACCACGGTAAGCGCCGTCCCGTCGCGGACGGTGACGCCCAGTTCGTCGGACGGGTGCAGTTCTTTCACGGAGCGCACGGTCGCGCCCCTGCGCGTTAGATAGCCGTAGCCCCGGCCGATGACGGCGCGGGGGTCGAGGGCGGCGAGCTTTCCGGTCCCCGAGCCCAGACGCACGCGCCGGGCGTTGATTCCACCCGAGGCGGAAAGGCTCAACCGGCGGACGAGGCCCGCCAGCGCCCGCTCGCGCAGACGGGGGACCGCATGGGCCCGGAAGAGGGCCAGCCGAATCCGAGCGAAGGCGGACTTCCCCGCCTCCAGCGCCGAAAGGGAGGCGTGCCGCAGGCGTTCGCCCAGGCCGTCCACCCGCTGGCGGCGGAGGTTCAGGTAACCGGCCAGCCGCTCCACGGAGAGGATTTTCGATAGATTGACGAGCCGCTGGCGTTCGAGCTTTACCAAATCCGCGGCGACGCGGCGGATGGAGCTACGGGCGGCTGCGACACGGCGGCGGAGTTCCTCACGCTCGGCGGTGACCATCTCGGCGGCGGCGCTGGGGGTCGGCGCCCGCACGTCGGCCGCCAGGTCCGCCAACGTCACGTCCACCTCGTGCCCCACGGCGGAGACGACCGGCACCGGGCAGGCGCGAATCGCCCGAATCAGCCGCTCGTCGTTGAAGCAGAAGAGGTCCTCGTAGGAACCGCCGCCCCGCCCGACGATGAGCACGTCCACCAGCCCCGAGGCGCCGAGCTCCTCCACGGCGCGGGCCAACTCCGCCCCGGCGCCCTCGCCCTGGACGACGGCGTGACGAAGAACGACGTCCAGGCCGGCGTGTCGACGCGCCAGGACGCGCAGGATGTCGCGCAGGGCCGCCCCGTCGCGGCTGGTGACCACTCCCACCCTCTTCGGCAGGCGCGGCAGCGGCCGTTTTCCCTCGGCGGCGAAGAGCCCCTCGGCGGCCAGCCTCGCCTTTAATTCCTCGAAGGCCCGCTGGAGCTCACCCAGCCCGCGCAGGACCAATTCGTCGCAGATGAGCTGGTAATTCCCCCGGGGCGGGTAAACGGAGACGTCGCCCCGGGCCACCACCGAGAGGCCGTCCGCGGGGGTGAAGCCGAGCCGCTGGGGTTTTGGGCGGAACATGGCGCAGCCCAGCACCGCGCCCTCGTCCTTCAGGCGGAAGTACAGGTGGCCGCTGGCGGCCAGCTTCACGTCGGAAAGCTCCCCGGCCACCCAGACCCCGGTGTAGCGCTCCTCGAGGGTGCCCTTGATGAGGGCGGTCAGCGCGCTGACGCTGTACGGCTCGGTCGCTGGGAACCCGTTGAGCATGGGGCTATCTTATCCCAGGCCGCCGCGGGCGTCAAATGCGGAAAAAACCCCGCCGGGGCGGGGTTCATCGTGAAACGGACGCTACTTCGCGTCGGTGTCGGTAACGGAGCCGTAGCGCGGGCTCCGCATCGCCATGCCGGCGCGGTTGACCGTCCGGCCGACGACGGTGGTGGCGGTGTGGCCGCCGGCGGTGAAGGTGCGGACCTCGGCGGGACCAGACGCCGCGTAAACGGCCGCCCGGAGCGGCTTCCCCTCGACCGTGAGCTTCGAGACCTCGGCGATTATCTCCTCCCCGGCCCGGCGGGCGATTACCCGGTGGTCATCCAGCTCGGCCACGGCGTTGAAGGTGGCGAAGACGCCGTCGCCCATGAGCTTGTCCACCACCCCGCCGTGCTTTTCGACTATCCGGCCCACGGCGGCGTAGTATTCGGTCAGAAGGGAGGCTGCGCGCTCGTCGCCCAGCCTCTCGGTCAGCCCGGCGAAACCCCCCAGGTCGGTGAACAGCACGCTCACCTCGCGCCGGCCGTCGGGCAAAAGGTCCCCGTCCATCGTTTCCTACCCTTTCTTCGCGGCGGTCCGGAAGGCCGGGTCGTTCCTGGAGCGCAGCAGGGTCCGCAGGACCATACCGGCGCCGAAGCAGGCCGACAGCCCCGCGGGAATCCAGCAAAGCCAGTCGGGAAGCCCGCCGAGATTCACCCCGAGGTTTACCCCGAACATGGGCAGGATGGCGGCGGCGCCGACCGTCAACGCCACGAGGAGGCCGCCCCCCAGCAGCACCGCGGGCATCGGCGAGCGGCGCATCGGCGGGATGACCACCTTCGGCCGTTTCTCGGCACAAACGCCCCGCATCACGGCGGCGCCCAGATTCTCCGGTGCACGGAAGAGCACCACCCGGTGGAGTTTTTCCTCGATCCGCCGGGCGAGGTTCAGCTCGTCCAGGAGGTCCAGCTTGCGCCGGAACTTTTCCCCGCCCTCGGCAAGCCCGGCGTTCAGCTTTTCCACGGCCCGGTCCACCCGGTCGGTAATCTCGCCGTCCAGCCGCTCGACCCGCTCCTCGACGCCCTCCACCTTTTCACGAACCGTATCCAGGGCGCGCCGGAAGGCCTCCCGCTCCTCGGGGGAGAGCTCACCGGCGACGTACCGGTCCAAAAGCTCCCTCAGCTCGTCGGCGTCCATGTTCACCCCTCGTAAAGCATAGCCTAAAATCCAATCATCCGGCAACCTGGAACGAATCCCCCGTCCGCTCGATGTAGAGCTCCCGCAGCCGCTTCCTCCCCCGATGGACCCAGGTCTTGAGGGTGGCCACGGGGCACCCGAGGGCCGCGGCGGCGTCGCGGTAATCCACGCCCTCCAGGTACGCCAGCTCGATGGCCCGGCGCTCGTTCTCCGGCAGCTCGTCCAGCAGCCCGCGCACGAGCGTCATCTCGCCGTCCGCCTCCAGGGCGCGCTCCGCCGAGGGTTCCTCCACGGCCGCCTGCGCCAGGCCGGGGTGCTCCTCGTCGTCCATGGAGACCGTATCCAGGCGCCGCTGAGTCGCCATCCTCACCGCGGCGTTGTGGGCGATGCGGAAGATCCAACTGGAGAATTTCGCCTGGAAGCGGAAACCGGCCAGGCCGCGCCAGGCCCGCAGGTAGGCCTCGTTCGCCGCCTCCTCGGCCGCCCGGGGGTCGCGCAGGACGCGGTAACAGCACGTGTAAACTAAATCCTGGGTGGCGTGCACAAGCTCGGCGAATGCGTTCTCGTCGCCCTGGGTCGCCCGGCGAATCAGTTCCTGTTCCCGTTCCGTCTCCAATAAAAAACGGCTTTCATACCCTTCGATACAAAAAAGGGCGGGTCGGTTTCACGGCTTCGCCGTCGCAGATACACGGCTTCGCCGTCGCAGATACACGGCTTCGCCGTCGCAGATACGCCTTTGCTCACAAATATGCAGGAGCGTCACCCGGTTCACTTCGACGGGTTTTCCTGCGCCGGACTCTATTTTCCAATGGTAGGACGATGTGGTAGTATCGTCAAGGTGAAACGGGGCAGCACGCCGGTGAAACCTGTCCCGCCCGGGGTGTATCTTAGGGTGCGAGGCGAGTACAGCGGACGGGGGCTCTCATGGATGTAGTCGGATTCACCGCGGTCTTCATGGGGATCGGCATCGGGATGCTGGCCATCTGGCTGGATTTCCGGAGGAAAAAGCTGGTCCACGAGGAGAGGATGGAGGCGCTGCGGCAGGGCATCACGCCTCCCGACTGGCTGACCGACATCGAGCGGAAGCAGAAAACGCCCCGGCAGCGGGCGGCGGGGTTCTTCATCTCCGGGCTGATTCTCTTTTTCATCGGCCTGTCGTGCTTCCTGGGCTGCGCCTTCATGGGTCTGCCGCTGTGGATCGGCTTCTGGGCCTCGATTCCGGGCTGGGTCGGCGTGGCGCTGGTCGTGGTGGGGATTCTGATTTTAAAGGGCGTCATCGGCGACAAAACGTCGGAGTAATAGGCAGTCGGCCGTGCGTTAAAAAAGACGGTGCCCGGGCGCCGTTTTTTTTGTAGATGTGGCGGGTCCGAGGACCTGCCCCACATCCAGCCGTAGCGAATCCGACCGTAGGGGCGACCGTCCACGGTCGTCCGCGGGCCGACCTGAAGGTCGGCCCCTACGTCATCGCAATTTGCCGGGCGCGGGGATGGGGATTAGGGCTGCCGCGTGTCCCTTCTCCCTTTCAGGGAGAGGGCTAGGGTGAGGGTAAGGGCCGGGAGTGTGAAAGCGGCGGGGATAGGAATCCCCGCCCTACGTCATCGCAATTTGCGGTCGGTCACTCCGGGTCGGCCACTTTTTTAGGTTTCGCGCCGGCCTTCTGCACGGGGATACTAAAGAAGTCGCGCACCTTGGCCTCGATGGCCGTCAGCATCTCCGGCTTCTCGTCGAGCGCCTCCTTGACGTTCTCCTTGCCCTGGCCCAGACGCTCACCGTTGTAAGAAAACCAGCTCCCCGACTTCTCGATGACGCCGGCCTCCACGCCGAGGTCGATGACCTCGCCCACGCGGTTGATGCCCTGACCGAAGATGATGTCGAACTCGGCCTCCTTGAACGGCGGGGCGACCTTGTTCTTTACCACCTTGACCCGGCTGCGGTTGCCGATGTTGTCGCCGCCGACCTTTAACGAGCCGATGCGGCGCACCTCCATGCGCACCGTGGTGTAGAACTTGAGCGCCCGCCCGCCCGGGGTGACTTCGGGGTTGCCGAAGACCACGCCGACCTTCTCGCGGATTTGGTTGGTGAAGAGGATGCAACAGTGGGAACGGCTCACCACGCCGGTGAGCTTGCGCAGGGCCTGGCTCATCAGCCGGGCCTGCAGGGCCACGTGGCTGTCGCCCATCTCGCCCTCGATTTCCACCCGGGGGACCAGGGCCGCCACGGAGTCCACGACCACCAGGTCCACGGCGCCCGAGCGGACGAGCATCTCCACGATTTCCAGCGCCTGCTCCCCGGTGTCGGGCTGGCTGACCAGCAGCTCCTCGATGTTGATGCCGAGGTTTTTCGCGTAATTGATGTCAAGGGCGTGCTCCACGTCGATGAAGGCCGCTATTCCGCCGAGCTTCTGGGCGCTGGCGATTACGTGGAGGGTGAGGGTGGTCTTGCCGCTGGCCTCGGGGCCGTAGATTTCGATGATTCGGCCCCGGGGGAGTCCGCCCACGCCCAGGGCGCGGTCGATGGTGAGGGAGCCGGTGGGGATGACGTCTATATCCCGTTCGCCTTCCCCGCCCATGCGCATAATCGCGCCCTTGCCGTACTTCCGCTCGATTTGGGCGAAGGCCGCCTCCAGGTTGCGCGCCTTTTCCCCGCTGGTCCCGTCCGCCATCTCGTCTCCTTCGGGTGAACTTTACGATACGCCGGAAGATTAACACATTCCCCGGACGGACACTAGCAGATGCGGGGGAGTTGCTCGCCGCTGAGCATGTCCACGATTCTCTCCCCGCCGACGGCCGTTTCGAGGACGACCCGGCGCGGGTGGGCCTCCGTCAGGGAGCCGGCCGGTGACGCCTCCCGGCCGTAGACGTGCGCTCGGGCCGCTTCCAGGACCCGCCCGGCGTCCCCCTCCGCCACCGCGGCCAGGATGACCCCCTCGTTGGCCACGTGGAGGATGTCGAGGCCGAGGAGCTCGGCCACCGCCGCCGCCGCGTCGTGAACTACCAGTTGTTCCTCGGCAAGGCGGACGCCCATACCAAAATCCTCCGCCAGCTCGTTGGCCGTCGAGGCCAGCCCGCCCCGCGTACAGTCCCGCATCCAGTGGATTTCGCCCGCCCCGCGCATCGCCTCGACCAGCCCCGCGAGCGGGGCGCAATCGGAAACAAGCTCGCTTTTCAGAGGTAATTTCTCCCGGGCGGCCATCACCGCCAGGCCGTGGTCCCCCAGGGCCCCGGTGACGATGAGCTTATCGCCGGTCCGCGGCCCGGGGAGCTTCGCGTGACCTTCGTCGAAGACGCCGACCCCCGCCGTGTTGATGTAGAGGCCGTCGGCGTTCCCCCGGTTGACCACCTTGGTGTCCCCGGCCACCACCTCGACCCCGGCCTCCCGCGCCGTCCGCGCCACCGAGTCTATAACCTCGTCCAGGTCCGTGAGCAATAGGCCCTCTTCGAGAATCAGCCCCAGGGTGAGGTAGAGCGGCCGGGCGCCCATCACCGCCAGGTCGTTGACCGTCCCGCAGACCGCCAGCTGGCCGATGTCGCCGCCGGGGAAGCGCCAGGGCTGAATCACGTAGCTGTCGGTGGTCAGCGCGATTTGGCCCGGAGTGACGTCTACCAGCGCCGAATCCCCCAGCGGCCGGAGCGCCGCGGAATCCAGCCGCGGCAGCAGATGCTCCCGGAGCAGGCGCCGCGAGGCGATGCCGCCGCCGCCGTGGGCCAGGGTGATTATTTCTGGGCTCAATAGTCCTCCGACCGGGGGATTATACCATCGACACACCGTTGGCGGGCCGCGGGGCGGTGTGGTAAAATGCAGCCGATGGTCTGGAAAAAATACAGCCCGTTCGCCCTGGGCGCGGCCTGCGCCGCCCTGCTCCTCACCGGCTGCGAGGAGACGACCTATCCCGTGCCCACCGAGAGCTACTCCTCCATCGGCGGCTTCGAAATCACCCGGGTCGGCGACCCGGACCCCGGCCCCTATTCCCTCGGAGACGCCGAGGGCGACCCCGACTGGGGCTTCTGGTTCCCCTACTCCATCACGGCCGATGCCGAGGGCAACCTGTTGGTCACCAACATCCGGGGCGGCTACCTCGAGCGCTTCATCCCCAACCCCGACGGGAGCGCAATCTGGGACGCCTTCTGGGTCTGGCCCCGCGGGCGCCTGGAATCCACCTACCAGCTCTTCATCGAATCCCAACCCGAATCGACCGCCGAAGACGAGCTGGTGTACGTCTCCGAGTCCCAATCGGAGATGGGCCCCATATTCGAGTTCGGGAGGCAGGTCTCCAAGCTGAAACTGCCCGTGCCTTATCTGGACAACCCCGACGACCGCCGCCCCCGCTACACCCAAATCACCCAGACCGACATCCTTTTGGGGTACCCCACCACGTATCAGCCCGGTCCCGTGGCCTACTACCCGCAGGATAAAATCGTGTACACCGATGTCGCGTTGAGCTACCTCTTCCACATCGAGGGGGAATCCGTGACGGCCGAGGGCGGCGGCGAGGGGGACCAGGAGGGCAGGTTCTACCGGCCCATGGGCATCTGCGTGACGCCCGACGAGACGGTCGTCGTCTCCGACACCTACAACCACCGGCTCCAGACGTTTCACATGGAGCCGACGCCCACCGACCCCGAGGACCCCGACTACGACCCGTTATATACCTATCCGTACATCTTCCGCTACCAGGGGACCATCGGCGAATTCGGCTTCAACAACGGCCAATTCGCGTCCCCCTTCGGGATTGACACGGACGCTGACGGGAACATCTACGTCTGCGACTCACGCAACGCGCGCATCCAGAAGTTCTCCGGCGACGGCGAGCTGCTGGCGGTCATCTACGGCGAAGGTTACTGGCGGCTGCGCTGCCCCCTGGACCTGGTGGTGACGGAGGACGGCGACCTGTGGGTCATAGACGCCTACTTCTGGTACGAATCGTGGGAGGGCGAGTACGTGCCGGAGGACCAGGCGCGCATCATCCTCTTCCGGCAGGACTGACCACCGGGCCGGCGAGGGGAATCAATAAAAGCCCCTTCCACGGGGCTTAAATACACGGTCGCGGCGCTAATCCTCCTCGAGCCAGGTCGGCGTGCTCCTCCCGGTCCCGCCCCGCAGACACGATTCCAGCTTTTCCCAGTCGAAGGCGATTTCCGGGAAACGGGCTTCAATCTTTTGCCGCAGCTCCGGCTCCACCCGCGACCGCTTCCCCAGGTAGGCCAGGTGCCGCTGCACCACCTTCCCGCCCCGGCGGCAGGCGTGGACCAGAACGGCGTAGGGACCGCGGTATCGGACGTAGGGCATGGGGCCTCCCGAGGTGATTTTACCGCCCCCCGACGCCGGGGGTCAAACCGTAAGGGCCGGGCCGCAAACCGGAATCCGTAGTGGACGCTGAAGCGCTGGAATTCCTGACCGATGGGGACGCGACCGGGGAGCGGCTGGACCGCTACCTGGCCCAAAGGCTCGGCGTCTCGCGCTCGCGGGTCACGGCGGCCATCCGGGGGGGGCTCATTCTCCTCGACGGCGCGCCGTCCTCACCGGATAAAAAACTGCGGGGCGGCGAAAGGGTAACAATCTCCCCCCAAGCCCTGGCCGAGCCGGAGCCGCTGAATCCGCTCACCCCCCGCGAGGCCGGGATTGAAATCCTCTACGAGGATTCCGCGGTGGTCGTGGTGGACAAGCCGGCGGGGCTCGTCGTCCACCCGGCCCACGGTCACGCCGACGACACCCTGCTGAACGCCCTTTCCGCCCGGGGAATCCGGCTGGCCGTCGTGGGGGACGGCCGCCGCCCCGGGGTGGTCCACCGGCTCGACATGGACACCTCGGGGGTGCTGGTGCTGGCCAAGACCCGGGCCGCCCTCCTGTCGCTGGTGGGGCAGTTCTCGGCGCACACCACCGAGCGGGTCTACTGGGCGCTCACCTACGGCGTGCCGGAGCCCGCCGCGGGGACCGTCGAGGCGCCCATCGGCCGCCACCCGCGGGACCGCAAGCGCTTCGCCGTGGTCCAGAGCGGACGGCGTGCCGTGACCCATTACCGCGTCCTTGAATCGCTACCGCCCGACGAGCCGTGGGCGGCGCTGGTCGAATGCCGCCTGGAAACGGGCCGCACGCATCAGGTCCGGGTGCACCTCGCCCACCGGGGTCATCCACTTCTGGGGGACGAGGTGTACGGCAGCCGGGCCAGCCGCCGCGCCTCCGCCGGTCTGCCCCTCGAGGGTCAGGCCCTCCACGCCCGGTTGCTGGCCTTCGACCACCCGGAGAGCGGAGAACGGTTGTCTTTCACTTCGGAACCACCGCCCGTATTCACCGAAACCCTCGAACTGCTCCGCGGACACGGAGATACCCATGCGACGTAACACACTCATCCTGCTGCTCATCATTTCCGGCGCTCTCGCGTCCCTCCCGGCGCCGCTCGGCCCCGACACAGAGCCCCTCACCGTGGAGACGCTGCGCGGGGACCTGGAGAATTTCAGCTACGAGCTTGGCGAGGCCTACTACGCCCTGGACGCCTACGGTGAGGAGGTCGATACCGGGCCCATCTACGAGAAGTACGCCTACCTGGACGACCCCGCCCTGGCGGCCTGGCTGCTCTCCCTGGAGGCCGAAGCGACGGACCCGCTCCAGCGAAGGTCCTACTCGTTCCTGGTGCGGGACCTCGAGGACAACCTCCTGTGGTTCCCCCTCGACGAGCTATACAACGACTACATCTCCACCGAGGCGTCCGCGGTCATCGAGGTCGACGGGGAGGAGATTCCCTACCGGCAGATGGACGACGCCATCTTCCGCTCCGACGACCGCGACCGCCGCCGGGAGCTGTGGACCGCCGAGCGGGGGTTCATCGTGGACGAAATCAACCCGCGCCTGGCGGGAATCGTGGAGGCCGAGCGCCGGGAGTGCCGCGAGCTGGGTTTCCGCGACTTCGTGGATTACTACGCCCAAATCTACGGCCGGGATTTCGGCGAGCTTACCGGCGACTGCCTGTACATCCTCGGCGCCACGCGGGGTCTCTTCGAAACCCTGGCGCGCGAACGGGTGGCGGAGGTCTTCCCCGACCTGGCCCTGGCGGACGTGCGCAGCTACGACCGGGGGCAGCTCTGGCGCACCGACGCCTACGATTCGCACTTCCCCGCCGAGGGGCTCATCCCGCTGTGGCTGGATTTTACCGCGGGCCTCGGGATAGATTTTGCCAATCTGAAAAATATCCGGCTCGACTCCGAGGACCGGCCGGAGAAGGAGCCCCGCGCCGCCTGCTGGCCCATGCGGGTCCCCGAGGACGTCCGGGTCCTGGTCAAGCCCACGGGCGGGTTCACAGATTACGAGACCCTGTTCCACGAGATGGGCCACGCCCTGCACTTCGCCTTCACCGACCCGACGCTGCCCTACGAGTTCAAGCTCCTCGGCGACGACGCGGTGACCGAGACCTACGCTTTCACCTTCGAGAACGTCTTCGAGAACCCGGCGTTCCTGAGCCAGGCCGTGGGGATGACGGACGAGGATGAGATGCGGAGCTTCCGGCGCGAGCAGCTCTACTTCGAGGTCTCCGGCCTGCGGAGTTACTGCGTGAGCTTCCTGTACGAGCTCACCCTTCACGGCGTGGAGGCCGACCCGCGGGAAAGCTACCGGGAGCTGGTGGACTGGGCCGGCGTCTGGACCCGCACCGAGGAGGAGTACGACGTCGGCCTCTACATCACCAACGAGGATTTCTACACGACGAGCTACCTCTACGCCTGGCTGTTGGAGGCCCTGGTCCGTGAGACGCTCCTGGACCGCTTCGGCGAGGAGTGGTGGCGCGACCCGGCGGCGGGGGAATTCCTGGAGGGGCTGTGGTCGCAGGGGTACAAGCCGACACCCGGGGAGCTCGCCGCCGAGTTGGGCTACGCCGAGATATCACCTGTCCCGCTGGTCGAAAGACTGATTCATCAGGAAGCGGAGACGCGGCCCCCAAACTGAACACACGCCGTAGGGCGGGGGCTCCGTACCCCGCCCTTTTATCGTGAAAATGGGCGGCACACGGAGTTGCCGCCCTACGTTGGTCATTGTTCGTAGGGCGGGGAATCCTTTCCCCGCCACGAATTACCCCTCACCCTAATCCGTCGGCGCGCCGCTCCCTAAAAGGGAGAAGGAGTCGCTGCAACCCCCCGGAATCGCGATTCAACGCGCCGCGCGCCGGCCTTGACAAAGGGAGACCCGTCTGCTAGGTTACGCCGTGGGATGAAAGATTTTCCGAATCCCCTCCGCGAAAAGGGCTTGCTCCAGGGCGAGCCGTATCGTTCCCCCGTTGCGCACCATTTTTCACGAACTCAACCCCACGAGGGACTTCATGGAGCTGACACTCGATCTTGAGCGGCTGCAGGGCGACGTCGAGCACCGTGTCGAGGCGCTCTCGGGCCAGGTCGTCGCGGAGTGCTACCAGTGCGGCAACTGCTCCGCCGGCTGCCCGACCGCCTACGAGATGGAGATCAAGCCGAACCGCGTCATGCGCTACCTGCAGCTCGGCCTCGGCGAGAGGCTCCTGAAGGTGAACACACCCTGGATCTGCGCCAGTTGCGAGACCTGCTACACGCGCTGCCCCAAGGGCGTGTCCGTGGCCGCCGTCATGGACGCCCTGCGCCAGATCGCCCGGATGCGGGGAATCAAGCCGCCCAACCGCGACCTTCTGACCTTCGAGCGCCGCTTCCTGGGCACGGTGCGGATGCACAGCCGCCTGTTCGAGGCCCAGCTCGCCGCGATGTACAACCTGACCAGCGGCCACTTCTTCAACAACATGACCAAGCTGCCGGGCCTGTTGTTCAAGGGCAAGCTCAGACTCTTCCCCCAGCGGGGGACGAAAAAGGGCCGGCAGGCCATCAAAGACATCTACGAGCGGGTACTCGGCATCGAGTCCCAAGGGAAATAAACGAGCCTGGGAGGATTCTTGAAGATCGCCTACTACCCCGGCTGTTCCAACCACGGCACCAGCCGCGAGTTCGAGATGAGCGCCTTCGCCGTGTTCAAGGACCTGGGCGTGGAGCTGGAGGAGGTGCCGGATTGGGTCTGCTGCGCCGCCTCCCCCGGACACCACCACTCGAAGCTCCTGTCCGTCTCCCTGGGGGCGTACAATCTGTCGCAGGCGAAGCCGCTCGGCCTTCCGGTGTTGACCACCTGCGCCGCGTGCTACTCCCGGCTCACGGCCGCGAACTACGAGCTCCGGCACGACGAGAAGCTGGCGGCCGAGGTCGCCGAGGCGGTCGAGGAGCCCTACGACGGCTCGGTCGAGGTCAGGCACATCGTGGATTTCCTCGCCGACGACGTGGGGTTTGAGGAGATACAGAAGAAGGTCCACCGCCGCCTGGAGGGCCTGAAGGTAGCCTGCTACTACGGTTGTCTCTTGACGCGGCCGCCGGATTACGCCGTCGTAGACGACACCGAGGAGCCGCGCAAGATGGAGCGGATTCTCGAGAGCGTCGGCGCGGAGCCGGTGGACTGGAGCCACCGCACCGAGTGCTGCGGGGCGGCCTTCCCCTTCAGCCGGGTGGACATCGTGGAGGGCCTGGCGGCCAAAATCCTCGTGGCGGCGGAAAAGGCCGGGGCCGACTGCATCGCCGTGGCCTGCCCCATGTGCCACGCCAACCTGGACATGCGCCAGAGCGGTGCCGGGCGCATCGCCGGAAAGAAGCTGCGCATCCCCATCGTCTACATCACCGAGCTCATCGGCCTGGCTTACGGGCACAAGCCTCGGGAGCTCGGGCTGAACATGCACCTGGTCCCGACCCGGTCCGTCACGGCGCGGTTCGCCTGAACGCGATGAAGAGTCTGGTCCTACAGATTTCCGCAACCCTCGTCCTGCTCGCCGGCGTCGCCGGGGCGGCGGTGAATTACACCGCGCCCGTCCCAGTGGAGCCCCTCGAGCCGCCGGCCTACCCCCCGGGAGCCGCCGAGGCGGGATTCGAGGGGGAGTGCCGCGTCAGCCTGTTAATAAACGGGCTCGGCGAGGTGAGCGAGGCCTGGATTTCACAGTCCAGCGACCGGGAGGACGTAGACCTCGCCGCCCTCGAGGCGGCCGAGAACACCCATTGGAAACCGGCAACCCTGGAGGGCGTTCCCGTCTCGAGCCGGCTCACCATCCCCTACCGGTTCGAGCTGGGCGTCCTGCCCGGCGACCCGCTGGGCCCGGCGCTGACCGAGCCGTCCGCGGAAACGGAGGACTCCGAGCCGCTGGCGGAGCTCCGGCCCCGGTCGCCCATCTGTGTGGACTACACCGTGGACGGTTTCGCCGTCATCGGTCTCGAGGTGGACGACGTGGGATTGGCGCTCGACGCCCGGCTCATCCGCTCGAGCGGCCAGAAAGTCGCCGATGACGCGCTCCTGGACGCGGCGTACTCGGCCCTCTGGGACGGCGCATCACCGGAGAGCGGCCTGGTCCGCGGTGTATACGTCTATGATTTCCGCGGCGCGGCCGCCGTCTCGACAGCCGAATCCTCCGAGGAGACCTCCCCGGAGGAGCCGGCCACCGAAGACGGCGGTGGGGGGTGCGCCTTCGATCAACTCAGGATCGGCAAATACGGCGAGAGGGTCCATTGATACGGGATAAGCTGGCCGCCCATCGGAACCTCCTGGCCGCCGAACGGACCCTGTTGGCTTACATCCGCACCGCCCTCGGCTTCGGGGCGGTGGGGTTCACGATGCTGAAGTTCTTCGGCGAAACGCCGCTCTTCCAGATTCTCGGCTGGGTCTTCCTCCCCCTGGGGGGCGTCATCACCGTCATCGGCTTTCTCCGGTACTTCCAGAGCCGCCGCATCATCGCCCGCCTCTACCACCAGGAACCGGAGCGGAAGAAGCCGGATCTCTTCGAGTGACCCCGTCGTCTACGCCCGACCCGCCTGAAGGAGAACGTTAAATGGCCCGCAGAATAGGCGTATTCGTCTGCCACTGTGGCAAGAACATCGGCGACACCGTGGACTGCCCCCGGGTGGCCGAGGAAATCAAGAAAATCCCCGGGGTGGTCTACGCGACGGACTACAAGTTCGTCTGCTCGGCCCCGGGCCAGGACATGATCGCCCAGGCCATCAAGGAGCACCACCTGGACGGCGTGGTGGTGGCCGCCTGCAGCCCGCACATGCACGAAAAGACCTTCCGGTCCACCGCCCAGTCCAGCGGCCTGAACCCCTTCATGCTCGAGGTGGCCAACATCCGCGAGCAATGCTCCTGGGTCCACACGTCGAAGGAGGCGGGCACCCCCAAGGCCGTCGAGCTGACGAAAATGATGGTGGAGAAGACGTTCTTCGACGAGCCGCTGGAGCGCATCCGGGTCCCGATGACCAAGCGGGCGCTGGTCATCGGCGGTGGCATCGCCGGCATCCAGGCCACCCTGGACATCGCCAACGGCGGCCACGAGGTGATTCTGCTGGAGCGGATGCCCTCCATCGGCGGCCACATGTCCCAGCTCGACGAAACCTTCCCCACCCTGGACTGCTCCCAGTGCATCCTGACCCCGCGGATGGTCGAGGCGGCCAAGCACCCCAAGGTCACCATCATCTCCTGGGCCGAGCTGGAGAAGCTGGAGGGCTTCATCGGCAACTTCAAGGCCACCATCCGCCGGCGGGCCCGCTACGTCAACACCGAGCTCTGCACCGGCTGCGGCCTGTGCCAGGAGAAGTGCCCCGCCCGGATGCCCAACTACTTCGAGGCCGGCCTCGGGGTGTTCGAGGGCAGTTACAAGGAAGCCTCCGACGTCCGGAAGGGCGCCATGACCAAGGCCAT
>CAZNZF010000022.1:0-21677 GCA_964577465.1 uncultured bacterium
TTCTCGAAGAGGGCGGGGTTTTTCTCCTTCTCCTCGGTGAAGATACGCACGCCCTCCCGCCACATGTTCCCGGTGAAGCGTAGCGCCATGGGTTTCGACAGGCCGTGCTCGGCGAGGAACATGACCACGCCGCGGGCGAAGTCGTCGCAGCGGGAGACGCCGCCGAAACGGGCGCCGAAGATGGCCCTGACGTTGGGGTTGTCGTCCAGTAGTTTCAGCATGTTGGCCAGACGCTCCGGTGTGGGCCCGCCGCCGGAGTCCATGAAGTTGGCCGGCCGCCCGCCGAAGTAGTGGATGAAGTCGTTGCCCATGATGCCGAAGCCGGCGCCGCCCGGGAACATGCCGATGTCGCCGTCCAGGTCCAGGTAGGGGATGCCCATCTCCCGGGCTTTTTTCTCGCGGGGGGTGAGCTCCCCCTCCTCGTGCCGTCCGCCGCCGGCCAGGGCCTCGAGCCGCGGCTGGCGGAAGAGGGCGTCGTCGTCCGCGTTGATGCGGGCGTCGGCCGCGACCAGCTCTCCCTTTTTGGTCACGACCAGGGGATTTATCTCGGCCATCTTCAGGTCCAGGGCGCGGAAGAGCTTTAGTAAACGCGTCGTCACCGTGGAAAATTTCGAGAGGAGGTCCCCTTTCAGCCCGAGCTTTTTTCCCAGCGCCACGCCCTGGTGGGGGTAGAAGCGCTCGTCGATCCCCACCGTGAGCCGGTGGATGGCCTCGGGCCTCTCGTCCGCGACCCGCTCGATTTCCACCCCGCCCTCCGGGGAGGCGATGAGGGTGAGGGCGTAGGCGGCACGGTCCAGGGTGACGCCCAGATATAGCTCTTCGGCTATGTCCAGGGCGTCCTCGATTAAAAGTTTCCGCACCGGGAACCCGCGGATGGTTAGGCCGAGAATGCGCTCCCCTTCTCGCAGAAGCTCATCGGCGCTCCCGACCACCTTCACGCCGCCGGCCTTGCCGCGACCGCCGGTGAGCACCTGGGCCTTGACCGCCACGGGATACGCGAGCTCGCCGGCGAACCCGCCCAACTCGTCCAGGTCGTTCGCCACCCGCGCCCCCGGTACCGGGATGCCGAATTCACCGAAGAGGCCCTTCGCCTCGTACTCGTACAGTCGCATCGCCGCCTCCGCTCGAAAAAAGGGATGCTACCACAGCCCCCCGGCGAAATAAAGAGTTCCCGGGAGTCGGGCGGATTTACTGGTATAATTAAGCAATACCGTTCCGGGAGGTTTGCGGTGCGTCGAATCGCTTTTTTCGTCTCGATTCTGTGTCTGGTGTCCCTGGGCGGCGAGCTGCGGGTGTTTTCCACCCAGGGCGGGCGAATAGCCCTGGCGCCGGTGGTGGACCTGCGGGGCGACGCGTCCGCCGAGGCCGACCACGCCGACGGGGTGCTGGTAAAAACCTTCGGCGGGGAGATGGACCTGGTCTACAGCGGGACCGTGGCGGACGAGCCGGATTCCGACGTCTGGGGCCCGGTCCAGCGCACCCGCGGTTTCACCCCCTACCTGGGTCCCGCCGCCGAGCACGGCGCCCGCGCCGTCCTCTTCGTCTTCATCGAGACCGACGGCGACTGGAGCCTGAATCTGGTCGGGGTGAGCGGCAAGATTCTCGAGGAGCGTCGCTTCACGGGCACCTCCGCCGACGTGCTCCCCCTCCTTACCGCCGCCGCCGTCGAGGGCTTCCACCGCCAGTTTCCGCCGGTCGTCGAGGAGACGGTCACCTGGGGGCGGCTCCTCGTCCGCTGCGATGGGCGGGGATTCACCGCCGCCGTGGACGGAAATCCCGTAGGGGTAGTCCCGCACGACGGGCTCGAGCTGCGGCTGACCTCGGGCTCCCACCGCCTCACCCTTTACGACGGCGAGGTAACTCCTCTGGAGACGCGCTTCGTGAGCGTCGTGCCCGAGGGGGTCGTGGTGGAGGAGTTCTACTTCGGCTTCGATGCGGAGTCGGACGATGACGACAACAGCGCCGGGGAGGCCGTCGCCTCCTGTCTTCTGGATGTACTTTTTGCTGCGTTCTGCACCCCCGCCGAGCCCGATGACGATACCGGGGGCTGGGTCTCCGGGAACGACGACGATGATGATGACGACGACGACCACGGCGGCGTCTGGGGTCCGTCCACCGGCGGCGACGATGATGACGACGACGATGACGGTGGCGGCGTATGGGGGCCGAATCCGTGAGCGGGTTTTGACGTTGGGGGGCATTTCGCGCCCCCTTTTTTTATCAATGTTTCACCCGGTGAGGGGAAGAAATGTAACACGGTTCGTAAAATAAGCCCCCGATTCTCCCCGTCGGCGTCACGGCCCTGGCCGGCCGTTCGGGGGAGTGAGTTCGTAACTTGTTCACCGAATTGAAGATGGGCTTATAAAATTTGACTGCCGTCGGCCCGGCGGATGTGGCACGGTGTGTGCTTTACAGTATTTTGGTGAAGCTGGTAATAAACGGAGAATCCGCCTTGCCAAAAAGCGTTTTTTAGGCTAATTTAGTAGGGAATGGAAGAGGCGGGAGGTGCGAAGATGAGGAACGCGATGTTGGTGCTTTTTCTCCTAGCCGGGGTTGTGCTCGCCAACACCTGGGGTGAGCCGGTGCCCATCGTCACGACCGACGCGGTGGAGTATACCGGCGGTCCCGGTACGAACAGCCAGGTGGTGGACGACAACGGAACACTCCACATGGTGTTTTACTCCGACCACGAGGAACCGGGCAACACTGAAATCTACTACATGAACAACGAAGGCGGCACCTGGTCGGAGCCGTTGCGTCTGAGCCACGGGGAAAATTATTCCAACGGCCCCACGATGGCGATCGACGCCCGGGGTAACATCACCGTCGTTTGGTTCGACTACCGCCTGGAGTATCCGTACAGCGATCTGTACTGGTGTCGTTACGACGCCGCGACCGGCACCTGGAGCGAGGATCTTCCGCTCGTCGTCGTGCCGGGCTCCCAACAGGTGGTTCCGCTGGTGGTGGCCGAGCCCAGCGGTAAGGTGCACCTCGTCTGGTCTGACGGCAGGAACGGGGACAGGCCGGCGGACTTCGAGCTCTACTACCGCTACCTGGAGAAGGGCCAGTGGTCCGATGAGGTGCGGCTCACATACGCCGGCCGTTACTTCCGCTGGGTACCGTTGATGAAGCTGGACGAAGCCGGGAACCTCCACCTCTTCTGGAGCGACGAACGCCTCGCCAGGAATGACTGGTTCATCTACTACAAAAAGCTCAGCCCCGACGGCGCATGGAGCGAGGAGATGAACCTCGGGCGAGGAGTCCCGATGGACATCGCCATTTATAACGGCTACCTGTTCCTGTCCCAGATTCACGGCCTGGAACCGATGTGGGAGATACCGGGTGTGGACACGGGGATTTACAAACCTGAAGATGAAGTACCCACACAGGTTCGGTACTCGGTGAAGAACCTTTCGGATCCGGACGACGTTTGGGTTCTCCGGGACATGCAGGTCAGCGCTTTGGGCGATATCCACGTCAAGCAGGCCGCCGTGTCCGCCTGTCGCACCGGTGTACGGCTTGTATGGGGCCAGGGGAGCGAGAACCACTACAACCTGTACCAGTCCAATATCGGTCTTGAAGGCCAGAGCGCCCCCACTCTCTTCGGACCGCTCATCGGTGACAGCCGGCAGATATCGCTTACCGAAGGGAAAAACGGGGATTTGAACCTCATCTACTCGTACACCGGGACGGGTGCTTCGGGCTGGGATATCTACTACCGGCACGACCCCGTACCGCGGGAAGGCAACTCCGACGGTTATTCCCCGCCCCGGATCGTCCTCGGCTCGATAACCCCCAATCCGACCGACAACGGCGCGGTGGTGAGCTTCGATGTGCCCACGACCGGAAACGTCGAGGTCGCCGTGTACGATACGGCCGGGCGCCGCGTGGGAACCGTTTTCTCGGGCACACTGACCGCGGGGCGGCATGAGCTCTCCGTGGACACCACGGGGCTCCGTTCAGGGGCGTACTTCGTCCAGGCCACGAGCGACGGAGCGAGCGCGAGCGCGCCTCTGGTTATCTCACGGTAACCCGCCACCCCCTTACGCACCTCCTGAAGCGGATGGTCCGGACCATCCGCTTTACCTTTGGCAGCGGTTCCGTCGGAGACCGACGGGTGTTTTTTTGAACCGGTCGACGGCGTGTAAATCCGGGTCGGCCCGTTCTTGACTAACGGGGGGCCGGGTGCTAAACTACCGCTCCAAAAGCCGCTTGCGAAGATTCCCGCCCCCCTTGGGCGGGGATGATTAAAGTAGATACGACATCAGACTGCGGGCCCACCGATGAAAGTCCTGGTCCTGAACTGCGGCAGCTCCTCCGTAAAGTTCCAGCTGCTGGACATGGACAACGAGAGGTTACTGTCGAAGGGTATCGTCGAGCGGATCGGCGCGGGGCAGGCCCGGTTGAAGTACCAGACCTCCAAGGGCAAGCTCGAGAAGGAGCCCCCCGGTGTGAACGACCACGCCGAGGCCATCCAGGTCATCCTGGATCAGCTCACCAACGCCGAGGTGGGGGTTCTCTCATCCGTCAAGGAGATAGACGCCGTGGGGCACCGGGTCGTCCACGGTGGGGAAATGATGAGCGAGAGCATGCTCATAAATGAAAACGTGTACAAGGTTCTCGAGGAGTGCGTCCCCCTGGCTCCATTGCATAACCCGGCAAACATCAAGGGGATAGAGGCCGCGACCAAGGTGCTCCCCGGCGTCCCCCAGGTCGGCGTCTTCGACACCGCTTTCCATCAGACCATGCCGCGTACGGCCTACCTCTACGCCCTACCGGCCTGGCTTTACGAGAAGTACCGCCTGAGGCGGTACGGTTTCCACGGAACGAGCCATCGCTACGTGAGTGAGCGCTGCGCCAAGCTCATCGGCCGCCCCGCCGGGGAGCTGAAGATAATCACCTGCCATCTGGGAAACGGGGCCTCCGTCGCCGCGGTGAAGGGCGGGAAGAGCGTGGACACCTCCATGGGGTTCACGCCCCTGGAGGGACTGGTGATGGGCAGCCGCTGCGGTGATATAGACCCGGCAGTTCCGGTCTTTTTGATGAGGAGCGAGGGCTTCTCCCCGAGCCGGGTGGACAACCTCCTCAACAGCCGGTCGGGCATCAAGGGCCTCTCCGGCGACAAGTACATAGACATGCGGGACGTGGAGGAGCAGTACTTCAAGGGCGACCCCCTCTGCCGTGAAATCATGGAGATTTACGCCTACCGCATCCGCAAGTACATCGGGGCCTACGCCGCCGCCATGAACGGCGTGGACGCCGTCGTCTTCACCGCGGGGGTCGGCGAGAACTCCTCCATCGTCCGCACTCTGGTCTGCGAACCGCTCTCGTACCTGGGGCTCCGGCTCGACGAGCGGCTCAACACCGACACGTTCAAGCCCGGCTCGGGTAAAGAGGGCCGGATTTCAAGGGACGATTCCACGGTATCCGTCTGGGTCATCCCCACCAATGAAGAGCTGGTGATAGCCCGGGACACCAAAGACATCGTCATGGCCTCCGTAACGGCTTGAGAAAAGATTCCGGGGTCCCGGAACAACCGTCGTTGATACGAGGAGCTTGACATGGCCGTACCGAAGAGAAGGAAATCGCGCTCCAAGCGCGACATGCGCCGGGCTCACTGGGTGGCGAGCCTCCATGTGCCGACCCTCACCGCCTGCCCGAAATGCGGAGAGGCCAAACTCCCCCACCGCATCTGCCCCTCCTGCGGCTATTACAAGGGACGCCAGATAATCATCCCCGTGAAGCAAGAGGAGTAAAGCCGGGCGACTCAGGCGGTACGCAGATAGATTCGACCCCTGAGGGCGCGGGGCCGGGGCGAACCGCGCCGCGCCGCTTGCTTATACCCCCGAGGGAAACCCTTGTCGCAGAAGGCTGAAGTCGACGCGGCACCCCTGCCAATCGCGCTGGACGTCATGGGCGGCGACGACGCGCCGGGCGCCCAGATAGAGGGTGCCAGGCTGGCCCTGCGCAACGGGATAGGCCCCATCATCCTCGTCGGGCAAACGGACGAGGTCTCGGGGGAGCTGGAGCGCCGGAAGATACCCCCCGGGACCTTCGAAATCGTCCACGCCGCCGAGATAGTGGCCATGGACGAGACTCCGACGTACGCCCTGAAGAGGAAGCGGGAAGCCTCCATCGCCGTGGCCACCCGCCTCGTCCGGGACGCCAAGGCCTGCGCCCTGGTGTCCTGCGGCTCGACGGGGGCCCAGGTGGCCAGCTCGATCCTCCACCTGGGCCGCCTGCCCGGGGTGGAACGGCCGGCCATCGCCGTGGCCTTCCCCGGCACCCAGGGCTGGGGCGTCCTGATCGACGCCGGCGCCAACGCCCAGAACCGGCCCAGCCATCTCGTCGGCTTCGCCGTCATGGGAACCCTCTACCTCCGGCACATCTTCGGCGTCGAGAATCCCCGCGTCGGGTTGGTTTCCATCGGGGAAGAGGCGGCCAAGGGCAACGAGCTGGTGGTGGAGGCCCATCGTCTCCTGAGTGAAACCCCCGGGATCAACTTCATCGGCATGGTCGAGGGGCGCGGGGTTTACACGGGCGGGGCCGACGTGCTGGTCTGCGACGGCTTCGTGGGGAACGTGCTGTTGAAGTTCTCCGAATCGGCGTCGCACTGGGTGATTCACCACCTCCGCGAGGGCATGCGCGGTCGGCCCCTGGTCACCCTGGGGGGCCTCCTGATGAGGCCGGCTTTCCGCCACTTCCGCCGGGTGGCCGATCCCAGCTCCATCGGCGGGGCGCCTCTTCTGGGTGTAAGGGGTACGAGCATCATCGCCCACGGCTCCTCCGACGCCGAGGCGGTGATGAACGCGCTGAAGATGGCCCGCCGTCTCGTCAACGAGGACGTGAACGGCAGGATAATCCTGAACCTCCAGGAAAACTCCGCCGGTGCGGATTCGGGGTAAAGCGGGTGAGGATTCTCGGCGTCCGCCGCGACGTCTGAATTCCGCCGGGGATGCGCGCCGGTAAATCCCGTGGACGGCGAAGACGGATTCCGTCCGACGGGTTTCGAGGGGAAGATGGACCCCATTCGGGAACATTATCGCCGGGAGGCCGTCGAACAGGGGCTGTCGAAACAGTCCACCATGAAGGATATCTTCATCCGTGACGCCGAAATCAAGGCGATTCACGCTTTTGTGTCCCGACCCCGCCCGGGCGGAGATGAGCTGGAGCTCCTCGAGGTCGGTTGCGGCAACGGCTACACGGCGGAATATCTCGCTAAAAATCTGGGCCTGTCCTTCACCGCGATGGATTTCAGTGAGGAGATGCTCGAGCTGGCTCGTTCCAGACGGCTGGAAGGGGTGCGCTTCGACCGGGCGGACGTCCGCGGGCTGCCCTATCCGGACGGCTCCTTCAACGCCCTCTTCACCGAACGCTGCCTGATCAATCTGGAAAGTTGGGAGCAGCAGACGAAGGCCCTGGACGAGCTGGCGCGGGTGCTCCGGCCGGGGGGATTCTGCCTGCTGATCGAGGGATTTACCGACGGGCTGGAGAATCTCAACGCCGCCCGATCGGCGCTGCGCCTGGCCCCGATTCCCCAACCGTCTCACAACCTGTTTTTCCGGCGGGCCGCGTTTGCGGATTACGTAAAGCGCGATTTTACCGTCGTCTCCACGCCGGAGGAGGAAAACTTCCTCAGCACGTATTACTTCGGGAGCAAGGTGCTCTACCCGGCCCTGCTGGGCAATGCGCAGGTCGAATACAACAACAAGTTCGTCGAGTTTTTCAGTATGCTTCCCGCGTACGGTGAGTATTCCTACGTGAGGCAGTTCGTTTTACAGCGGCGTTAATCGCGGCAACCGCCGCGCCCCGGGGACATTCCCGCGAGAAGAGCATGGGATACCGCGCCGTAATAATCGAAGCCGTCACTCCGCCGGCAGTTATATTCGGGTAACGTGAGATTGGCCGAGAACGGTTGAGCCGCCCGTTCACGTTCCGGACGGGTGCCGCCGTGTCAACCACCGAACCCCAGCCTTTCAGGCGACGATTGGAGTCATGATGCAACGCAGCGCTGGTATAGTCGGAGTGGGGTCTTACCTCCCCGAGAAGGTGCTCAACAACCTCGATCTCGAGAAGATGGTGGACACCTCGGACGAGTGGATAAAAACGCGGACCGGCATGTGGGAGCGGCACATCATCGGCGACGACGAAGCCTCCAGCGACATGTCCTTCAACGCGGCCCAGGCCGCCCTGGAGATGTCCGGCCTGGACCCCCTGGCCCTGGACGCCGTCATCGTGGCGACTGTGACCCCGGATTACGCGTTCCCCGCCACCGCCTGCCTCGTGCAGGACCGCCTGGGGGCGAGGAACGCCGGGGGGTTCGACCTCTCCGCCGGTTGCGCCGGTTTCGCCTCGGCTCTGTCCGTCGCGGACGCTTACATCCGCACGGGGATTCTGACGAACGTCATGGTGGTGGGCGTGGAAACGCTGACCCGGATCACGGACTGGACGGACCGCGACACCTGCGTGCTCTTCGGCGACGGCGCCGGAGCGGTGGTCGTCTCGCCGGTCGCCGAGGGGGAGGGCATCCTGGCCCACTTCCTCAAAGCCGACGGCGGCAGCGGCATGCAACTCTACCAGCCCGCGGGCGGTTCCCGCAACCCGGCGACGCACGAGACCGTGGACAAGCGGATGCACTACATCCACATGTCCGGGCAGGACGTGTTCAAGGGCGCCGTGCGCGCCATGGTCGAGGGCGCCCAGGCGGTCATCCAGAAAGCCGGCTGCACCGAGGAGGACGTAGACCTCCTCGTTCCCCATCAGGCCAACCTGCGCATAATAGAGGCGGTGCGCAAGAGGCTGGACATCCCCCCCGAGCGCGCTTTCGTGAACATCGGGCGGCAGGCGAACACCTCGGCCGCCACCCTTCCCATCTGCTTCGAGGAGGCGTACCGCACGGGCCGGCTCAAGAAGGGGGACCTGGTCTGCACGACAACCTTCGGAGCGGGTTTCGCCTGGGCCGCCAACCTCCTGCGCTGGTGCATCTGAACCCGTCGTTTTTTGCCATCCATCGGCCCCGGTCCGCCGGGGCTTTGTACTAGTTTCGACGCCGCGGTCATGCCGGGGTGTACGGCGTTTCGTCCGGGGCTTCCGCCGGTCGGTTCCGATTGACCCGGTTGGACGTAACTGGTAAGCTGAAACGGTAGCCGCGCGGTGTCCAACCAGAGGTGGCCGATGCAGTTGGCGAATTCTACGCCCGAAGAGTATCCGCGCCCTAAGGGGATGTCCGCGCCCGTGGGCAAAATAGCGCTGGCGGCGCTTCTGGCCATCGCCCTGTGCGCGCCCGTCCTGGCTCAGGAGGAGGAGGAACAGGTCCTCGGCTTCGTCATCGGGTTGGGAGCCGGCCTGCTCGCCCCCACTACCCGGGACGTGCCCGAAGGGCTCGACGGTGCGAGTTTCCTGGCCCGATTGGATCTCGGGCTCACCGTCGCCGGCATAGTCGGAGTCAGGGCCTTGCTCGAGTTCTCCCCCTTCGAGTGGCACGTGAAGGATACGGTCCCGATGTCGCACCAGCTCTTCTCCCTCGACCTCTTCACCGAGGTGAATTTGGGCGAGAAGTGGCGGCTGTGGCCCGCGGTGGGCTACACCCTCGACGCCTCCATCACCGACGTCAACGGGACCGGTTTTCTCACGGCCCACGGCATTCACGCCGAGCTGGGCTGCGGGTACAGGCTGAATTCCATCATGTTCGTCAACCTCGCGGTGGGATACCACTTCACCGGGGAGTTTCAGACGATCGGCGAAAGCGATGACTTCGAAGTGGTGGGGGACGCCCCCGGGGTTTCGTATCTGGACATCCACACCGGCGTCGTTTTCTCTCTGAAATAAAGAAACGCACCTTCCCCCCGCCCGGTCCGGCGGCGGGATTTTCCATACAGGGAAAGGACGGGATGAAGCTCGCCGCCGTGTTTCCGGGACAGGGCTCGCAGACAGTGGGGATGGGCCGGGCCCTCTTCGACGCCTTCCCCCTGGCGCGGGAGCTCTTCGAACGCGCGGACGACGCGCTGGGCTATTCGATAACCGAGCTCTGCTTCGAGGGGCCGGACGAGGAGCTGACCGCCACCGAGAACACGCAGCCGGCCATCTACCTGGTGAGTTACGCGGCCTGGGCGTGTTTCCGGGAAGTGGTGGGCGACCTGGACTGGACTGCGGCCGCCGGCCACTCCCTGGGCGAATACTCGGCCTACGCCGCGGCCGGGACGCTCTCCTTCGAGGACGGCCTGCGTCTCGTACGCCGGCGCGGTGAGCTCATCCGCGACGCCTCGGCCGAGAACCCGGGCACCCTGGCCGCCGTAATCGGCCTGGACGAGGACGTGGTCGGCAGGCTCATCCCCGAGGCCCGGGATGCGGGCAGAGTCGAGCTGGCGACGGTCAACGCCCCGAACCAGATAGTCGTCGGCGGCGAGGTCGCCGGCCTCGAGCGTTTCGTCGAGCTGGCCAAGGGGGCGGGGGCCAAGCGGGCGGTCATACTCAATGTGAGCGGCCCCTTCCACACCTCGCTGGTAACAGACGCCGCTATCGCGCTCACGGGTGAGTTGGCGAAATATACGTTCCATCGCCCGAAATTTCCCGTCGCTACGAATGTCACCGGAAAACCGGCGGCCGATATGGACGAAATCCCCCAAACCCTAGCTCGCCAGGTCAACGAGCCCGTGCTCTGGCTGGCCGACGCGCGTTACCTGGAGGGGGTGGGCGTGGAGCTCGCGGTGGAGTTCGGCAACGGGAACGTGCTCGCGGGCCTGTTGAAGCGCTGCGCCCCCGGAATCCGGGTCCTGGGCGTCGGCGATCCGGCGGGGCTGGAGGGCACGCGGGCGGAGCTCGGGACGCTGGGCTCACTCTGAGGCCGGTGTTCGCGCTCAAGGGGACCAGAGCCCGTCCCCAAAATTTGGTTCACCACACTCTGTAAAATGGACGCGAAGCGTATACGACCCGAGCGGCGGGCCGGACATGACCGAGCTTGAACGCGGATCGAACCGGGACCTCGCACCCCACCTGGTTTTACTCGCCATCGTGGTCCTGTGGTCGTCCTGGGCCGCATCCTGCTTTTTTTTAAACGAAGACGCCTTCATCTCCTTCCGCTACGTACAGAACCTCGTCCAGGGTCACGGGCTGGTCTACAACCCAGGCGTCTACGACGAGGGCTACTCCAATCTCCTCTGGATTCTCCTCCTGGCCCCCTTCGCTCTGGCGGGCATCCCGCCGGAGCACGCCGCCCCCGCGCTGGGCATCCTTTCCGGTGCCCTGCTCCTCTACGTCGTCTGGCGCCTGGCGAAGAGGTCCCTTCCCGACAGTCGCTGGCTTCCCCTGGCGGCTCCGGGCCTCGCGGCCGCGTCCTTTTCTCTGGTTTTTTGGGCCGGCTCCGGGATGGAAACGGTCTTCTTCGGGCTTCTGCTGGCCTGCGCCGTTTACTTCCACCTCCGTGAAAGGCCGAGCCGGTTCCCGTGGACCGGCCTTTTCCTCGGCCTGGCCGCGCTGACGCGCCCCGAAGGTTTCGGCTTCATCCTGGTCTTCGCCGCGCATTATCTGTACTGCCGCTGGCGGAAAAACCCCGTGGGGTCCGACTGGCGCGATCTCATCCCCGCCCTTGGCCTCCTGGCGGCGCAGTTCGTCTTCCGCCGGCTCTACTACGGCATGTGGTGGTCTCTGCCCGCCATCGTCAAGGCCGGAGGGTCCTTCACTCATCTGAAGGCCGGACTGCTCTATCTCCTCGACTGGTCGATATTATATCCACCGTTGATCCTCGGCGGACTCGGTTTGTACGGCCTCATCCGCCACTGGAGGAAGAAGGATGCCTCCCTGTTGGCGATGATCCTGATCGGGCAATTCGTGTTCATCATTTATTCCGGTGGGGATTATCTGCCCCATTTTCGTTTCCTGGTGACCGTCCTCGCACCTCTGGTGCTTCTGGCCGTGTTGGGAATCGGCGAGCTCAAAGTTGTTTTAAAAAAGACGCTGCGGTTCCTGGTCCCCGCGTTTATCGGTGGGGTCATCCTCTGGAACCTGGTGCTCTCGATTTCCCCGACGCTGGATTTCTGGGGGCGCTCGCCGGACATGATGCATCAGAACCGCAAGATCATGGCGGGGAAGTGGCTTCGTGACGCGTTGCCGCCGGGGACCCTTATAGCGAGCGGTTCCGCGGGCGCGCTGCCCTATTCGTCGGGGCTCCCCAGCCTCGATTTCGCCGGCCTGTGCAACGCCGAGGCGGCTCTGGAAGGGGAGAAAAACGTCGAGGGGATGGTGGGGCATTTCATCGCCCACCCCGGCCTGATCATCCGTGATAAGCCGTGGGTGGTGGTGCTATATCCCAGCGCCAGCCCGATGGTGGACGTGTTGGGTTGGCTCGAGGGCAAGTACGCCGTCCCGGGGTACACCTTCAAGCGGCTCTCCTACCCCAACCAGTCCGTGCTCTCCGATCCGTGTTTCGCCGAGATGTACCAGCCGATGATGGTTCGGACCGCGCCGGACCTGTACTTCACTTTTTACGCCCTCAAGGGGGAGGCGGTCGAGCGGTGCCTCGCCGCCGGAGCCATGGTCGTATCCCCCATTAAACCCAAGGGGATGTGAGTGAAGAACGGGCGTTGACACCCCACAGAGGCTTTGGTAAACTCGGACCGTTATCAAGCACGTTTGCGATAACCATCTCCAAAGGAGCCCTATGGCCGGCGGTTCACACCGCTCCGGGGGGACGGGATGCCGGGAAATCACCTGTAGGAGCGTGCATCCCTTCGGTCGAACATACGTCGTCCTGGCGGTACTTCTTTTAACCCCCCTCGCCGCTTTGGCGCAGTCGACGGAGTACCTCTACCCCCTGGTGGACCTCCCCTCGGCTCCGCCGCTCCTTGTCCGGGCCGAGGACGTGCCCGACGACACCGGTGAACGCCTCGCCCTGAGCTGGACGCGCTCCCTCGACGACGGCGGCGGTCAGAACAACGTCGTTTCGTACACCATCCAGCGCAAGGAGGTTCCCGATCCCGAGTCGGGCGAGGGAGCCACCACGGACTTCACCGTGATAGACGAGGTCGAGGCCGGCACGTCGTCCTACACCGATTCCACCTGCGAGCCCGACCACACCTACGTTTACATTGTGGCGGCCAGCAACGGAGTCGCCCTCTCCTACTCCCGCCCGAGCGAGCCCGCCAAGGCCCGCTCCCATTTCTTCCACTCCCAGCGCTGGAACACGCTCATCGGCATCGTCCTGTTGACGCTCCTTCTGGTGTACTTCATCTACAGCGCCCGCAAGGGGAAGGAGCTCTTCATCCGGCGCATCGCCGGCCTGGACGCCGTCGAGGAGGCCCTGGGGCGCGCCACCGAGATGGGCAAGCCGATCCTCTACGTCTCGGGGCTCTCGACCATGGCCGACGTGGCCACCATCGCCGCGGTGAACATCCTGGGCCAGGTCGCCCGCAAGGCCGCCATATACGAGATTCGGCTCATCGTCCCGTGCTACGACCCCATCGTCATGGCCGTCGAGCGTGAGGTGGTCAAGGAAGCCTACCTCGACGCGGGCCGTCCCGACGCCTACAACCCCAACGACATCTACTTCGTCACCCAGTCCCAGTTCGCCTACGCCGCGGCGATCAACGGCATCATGCTGCGCGAGAAACCGGCGACGAACTTCTACATGGGTATGTTCTTCGCCGAGTCGCTGATTCTGGCCGAGACCGGCGCTTCCACCGGGGCGATTCAGATCGCCGGCACCGACGCCGTCGTGCAGATACCGTTCTTCATCACCGCCTGCGACTACTGCATCATGGGCGAGGAGCTCTACGCGGCGAGTGCCTACATGAGCCGCGAGCCGCTTCTGCTGGGCGGGCTGAAGGGGCAGGACTGGGCCAAGTTCATCATCGGCGTGCTCATCATCATCGGGGTCATAACCAGTTTCTTCACCACCTGGTTCTCCGACCTGTTCATCGTCGGGTAGGGCTCGGGACGGGTGGGATGGTTTTCCGCCGGCGCGGGATGAACCGCCGGCGCAGTGTGAACGGCTTGGCTGTCTCGGAACGCCGCCCGTGATATACGGCAAAAGGAGATAAGTGCGCAGACAAATCCCGCTTGTGATTGCCCTGGTCGCCGGTCTCTTCGGGGCCCTCTCCTACGTCATCATGGACCCGGTGATTCAGGGCTTGCGCGAGCAGATGCTGGCCTGGCTCCGGCTGCTATCCGCCTTCGCCATCGGTCTCGGCATCGCCAGCTTCTTGCGCAACCACGGCAGCAAGATGATCCGGCAGGTCCCCGGCTGGGCCTTCAACGCCGTCGCCATCGCCAGCTTCCTGGTCATGGCCATCGTGGGACTTTTCGGGGGCATCGACGAGGGGACGCTCTTCCGCCGGCTCTTCGATTATCTCCAGGCGCCGATGGAGGCGACGATGTTCAGCCTCCTGGCCTTCTTCATCGCCTCGGCCGCCTTCCGGGCCTTCCGTGCCCGAAGTAAGGAGGCGACGCTCCTGTTGGGCGCCGCTGTAATCATCATGCTGGGGCGCGTCATCGACGTGGACTGGTTGTCCAAAGTCACGGAATGGATTTTAGAGATTCCCAACGGCGCCGCGCAGCGCGGTATCGTCATCGGCGTCGGCCTGGGGATCATCGCCACGGCGTTGAAGATCGTGCTCGGCATCGAGCGGAGCTATCTCGGTGGCGAGTAAGCGGGCTTCCCGGTAGAGGGGTCCGTGGGTTATAAAAGGGCCCCCCGGGAATACCACCCGGTACGAACCGGCAGAGGTGAGCCAAACGATGAAAAAATCCTTGTTCGAGAAGCTGCTGGTTATCGATCGACGGTGGATCTTCCTGATCATCGGGATAGTGGTGATCGCGGCACTCATCCTTCCCATCAAGCTCTCCATCGGGATCACCACCCCGGTGCAGAACTTTTTCGACGTCATCGAGAGCTCCCCGGAGGGATCGACTATCCTGGTCTCGATGGACCTGGGGCCGAGCACGCTGCCGGAGCTGGAGCCGATGCTCAAGGCCGCGGTCTACCACGCCCTCAGCCGCGGCTTGAAAGTCATCTCAATGACGCTCCTGGTCGAGGGGCCCTCCATTGCCGAGCGGATAATGCTCGAGGTGACCGACGAGCTCAACCAGAAGTACGAGGCAGCGGGGGACGACCGTAGGATCGTCATGGGCGAGGACTGGGTATACGTTGGTTACCGCGCGGGTGCCGGTTCGGTCATCCTCCAGCTCGGCGAGGAAATCCGTCAGGCCTACCCCAGCGACTACTACGGCGTTTCACTAGACGATTACCCCATGATGACCGGCGTCCATTCCTTCGATGACATGGAGCTGGTGGTGGATATCTCCGGGACGGCGCTGCCCGAGGCCTGGGTTTCCTATGCCGGGGCTCCTTACGGTATCCCCATCCTCGTCGGCGTCACCGCCGTGAGCGCACCCCAGTATTACGCCTACACCCAGACCGGACAGATGGCGGGCCTGTTGGGCGGGCTCAAGGGCGCCAGCGAGTACGAGAGGCTCATAAACTACGAGGGCACCGCGACCAAGGGCATGAACGCCCAGCAGTGGGTCCACATCGTCATCGTGGCCTTCATCCTGATGGGTAACATCGCCTACCTCGTCACCCGCGGCAAGAAGGACGGCGATAAAACCGCGAAGAAGTCGTAACCCTCGGAAACGGCGGCTGAATCGTCAGCCTTCGACGATGCGGCCTTGCGGTTAGCTGATATCCACCGGACCTGTGACGGTGTTCAGAGACGGTGAAGTCGACCATTCGCGACGTTGAAGCCTAAATCGGCGATGGTGAGGCTTTAAAAAAGTTAAAAAGAGGGGTGGACGTTGAACATCTCCCTTGATATCTGGATCTGGGTGGCGGCGATATTCACCCTGTTCGTCTACTCGTTCCTCTACAAGGACAACCCCTTTTACAAACTCGCGGAGCACGTCATGGTGGGGCTCGGTGCGGGGTACTTCACCGCCGTGCTGTACCACAACGTGATCGTGGAGGACTTCTTAATCCCCTTCGGCGTCACGCTCAACAAGCTCGCCCTCACCCCGGCCGAGTTCCAGGCCTACGCCGACAGCCAGGGCATGACTTCCCTCCCGCCGATTCTGGAGGACTTCACCCCCGTCATGGCCCTCATCCTTTTGGTCATCCCGGTCATCCTGGGGTTGATCCTCTTCACCCGCTTCATCCCGAAAATTTCGTGGATCAGCCGGTACTCCCTGGCCTTCATCCTGGGCGCCAACTCCGGTATCGCCATCCCGAACGCCCTTCAGGCCCGCATCATCTCCCAGCTCCGCGGCACTTTCGTCCAGGACCACGGCGCCCTGGTGGTGCCGCTGTTCTCCATAGACGCCTGGCGTGATTTCTTCGCCGCACCGGGGATTTCGACCTTCTTCGACGCAATCTCCGGGCCGCTGTTCATCGTCGGCACGCTGTGCACCCTGGCGTACTTCTTCTTCTCGCTGGAGCACAAGGGCGTCCTGGGCGGAGCCGCGCGCGTCGGTATCTGGTTCCTGATGATCGGCTTCGGCGCCAGCTTCGGCTACACCGTCATGGCCCGCGTCTCGCTCCTGATCGGTCGTGTCCATTTCCTGCTCTTCGACTGGCTCGGCCTGCCAAAGTGACCGCGGGGACTGCGGGGGGCGTTTTTCCAATAATAATTGCGGGGAGCGGCGGACGAAGTGTAGTTCACGGATTTTTAAGGGATCCTGTATTGCAGAGGTTGTCGGAGCGTTGATGATCAGGCATTCGGCAACCTTCTCTTCACCCGTTTTTCAAGCGGTCATTCACGGCAGGTCATGGCCAGTTCCGGCCTTCAACGTTTCCTGAATCTCGATCGCCGCTGGATCTTTCTTCTGGAGGCGGTCGTCGTCATTTTAGCCCTGGTCGGCCCCTTCTCGGTGGGGGTGAAGATTACCAAGCCGGTGGACGACTTCTACCGCGTCATCCACCAGAGCGATCCCTCCAAGCCCCTCCTGGTGGCCGTGGACACCCCTCCGGCGGGACTTCCCGAGCTGGAGCCCATGATAGTCGCCATTCTGCGGCACGCCTTCAGCCGGGGCCAGCCGGTCATCCTCATCTCCCTCCAGATGGAGGGGGTCGCCATCTCCGAGCGCCTGTTGAACCAGGTGACGGGCGAGGTAAACGACCGCGTGAGCCGGACCGGGCGCGGTGAGCCGCTGGAGTCCGGGGTGGATTATGCGCTCCTGGGTTTCCGGGCGGGGTTCAGCTCCGTCATCATCTCCCTGGGCGAGGAGATAAAAAACGTCTTCCCCAACGATTTCTACGGGACGCCCCTGGACGCGATGCCCCTCTTCGATAACACGCACAACTACGACGACATGGCGGCGGCCGTCGACATCTCCTGGTCGTCCACCCCGGAGGCGTGGGTCGAGTACGCGGGCGTGACCTTCGGTGTCCCGATCCTGGTGGGATGCACCGCGGTGAGCGCCCCGCAGTACTACGCCTACCTGCAGACCGGGCAGATGGCCGGGCTCCTGGGGGGGCTCAAGGGGGCCGCCGAGTACGAGCGGATAACGAACAATCCGGGCGCCGCGGGCCGGGGGATGGTGGCCCAGCTCGGTGTACACGCCCTGTTGGTCCTGGCCATCGTCCTGGGTAACATCGCCTTCTTCGCCGACCGGTTCCTCAAAGCCCGTCATCCCTCGTCCTCACCCGGTCCTGCGGGGACCGACAGCCGCGGAGCCTGAGACTTGTCCTGGGAAGGCGTGTTCGACGGGCTGACCAGGCTCGACCGCCGCTGGATCTACCTCATGATCGCGGCGGGGGTGATAATTTCCCTTCTGGGCCCCTTTTCCGTGGACGTGTCCATCACCACTCCGGCCACCCGTTTCTACAAGGCCATCAACGATCTGCCGCCCGGCTCCACCATCCTCATCTCGATGGACCTGGACCCGAGCACGCTGCCGGAGCTGGAGCCGATTATGGACGCCGCCATCCGCCACGCCCTGCGCCGGGGGGTCAACGTCATCGGGATGACCCTTCTGGTAGAGGGGGCCTCCATCGGCGAGCGTTTGATGCTCGAGGCCCAGGACGAGCTGAACGCACAGTACGCCAAGGCCGGGGAGGACAGGCGGATAACGATGGGCGTGGACTGGGTTTATCTGGGTTTTCGGTCGGGGTATGAGGCGGTCATCCTCCAGCTCGGCGACGAGATCCGGCGGGCCTACCCCACGGATTTCTACGGGGTCCCCCTGGACGACTACCCCCTGATGGCCGGCATCCACTCCTTCGCCGACATGGGATTGCTCGTCACGGTCTCCGGGACCTCCCTGCCCGTGGATTGGGTCTCCTACGCCCACACCCCCTTCGGCATCCCCGTTCTAGTGGGCTGCACGGCGGTTAGTGCGCCGGAGTTCTACGCCTACATGCAGACGGGCCAGATGGAGGGCATCCTGGGCGGTCTCAAGGGGGCTGCCGAGTACGAAAAGCTCATCAACCGGCCCGGCGACGCCATGCGGGGGATGGTGGCCCAGATGGTGGTCCACGTGCTGATCGTGATTCTGATATTCTTCGGCAACCTCGCCTACTACGGCAGTCGGATAGTCAAGAAACGCCGGACCCGGGAACAGGTCGGGAGTTGAGCCGTGGCCTTTGGAAAAATCGGTAACTTTATGGGCCGGGCCATGGATTTCCTCCTGGGGCTCGACCGCCGCTGGATTTTCCTCCTCATCGCCCTCGGCGTGATAGTCTCCCTGATCGGCCCCTTCAGCGTCGACGTCTCCATCACCGCGCCGGTGGCCCGCTACTACAACGCCATCGACCGCCTGCCGCCCGGATCCACCATCCTGGTCTCCATGGACCTGGGCCCGAGCACGCTACCGGAGCTGGAGCCCATCCTGGCCGCCACGGTCCGCCACGCACTCACCCGGGGCATCCATGTGATTGCAATGACGCTCCTGGTCGAGGGGCCGTCCATCGGCGAGCGCATCATGCTCGAGGCCCAGGACCAGCTCAACGCCGAGCTGGCGGCCAAGGGCGAGGAACGCCGGATAAAGATGGGTGAGGACTGGATATACCTCGGGTTCCGCGCCGGCGCCGACGCCGTCATCCTCCAGTTGGGCGAGGAAATCCGCAAGGCCTACCCCAGCGACTACTACGGCACCCCCCTGGACGACTACCCGATGATGGCCGCCGTCCACTCCTTCGACGACATGGGTCTGGTCTCGGCGGTTTCCGGGACGGCCATGCCGGAGATGTGGATTTCCTACGCGGGCGTGCCCTACGGCATCCCGGTGCTCGTCGGCTGCACGGCGGTTTACGCTCCCAACTACTACGCCTACCTCCAGACGCAACAGATCGTGGGGATGCTCGGCGGCCTGAAGGGTGCGGCGGAGTACGAGAAGATGTTGTCCCGGCCCGCCGCCGCCATGCGCGGGATGGTCGCCCAGATGGTGGTCCACGTGGTCATCGTGGTGCTCATCCTGTTGGGCAACCTCGCCTTCTTCGTCTCCCGGAGCCGAAAAAACAAGGCCCGCTGACCCCGGTCTTGTTTACCCGAATGAAAAAGCCCCCGACGGGGGCTTTTTTTTTAAGGTAGCCCTCACCCTAGCCCTCTCCCACAGGGAGAGGGGACCGCTACACCCCATCCTCGATTTTTCCCTAAATGTAGGGCGGGGACTTTAGTCCCCGCCGCTTTACGTTCCCAACTTATTACTCACCTCTCCCTGAAAGGGAATGTAGGCCGGTCGGTGCGAGGTCGTCTCCGTCAAAGAAGCCCCCATTTATCGGGGGCTTTTTGGAAAACAACGCGCCGCTCGGCGGGCCGTCAGTCGGCGTAGGAGGCCTTGATCCGGCCCCAGCTCGACTCCGCGACACCCACGGTGACCTGGAACCAGGAGAGGACGTCCGCCATTATATAGCTGCGCTCCTCGCCGGAGGACTCGGTGCCGATGCTCTCCAGGGGCAGGGCGGACAGGACGATGTACCACGTGCCGCCGTAGGGGCTCGTGCCCTGATTGGCGATGACGCTGGAGTGGTGCGCCGTGCCGCCCGAGTCCTGCCAGGTCAGGGCGGACAGGGCGGAGCCGGATGTGTCCAGCATGTCGGGGTAGTTGTAATCGCCGACGGCCCACCAGATGGAGTATACGGCGCCGTTCAGCGGCGGCGACGAGGAGCCGGAGCCCCCGATCCAGGAGCTGTCGACGTGGATGGGATTCCGGAAGTTGCTCGACGGGTAGGAGAGGCCGATGTAATTGCTGAAGAGCTCGGAGTAGAGCTGGCCCTCGGTCAGGACCTCGGCGACGCAGTTCCAGGCGATGTACATCCCCGAGAGCCAGACTCCCCGGCACTCGCCTTCCGGCGTCGTCTCCAGGTACTCGATGACGGCGTCCTCCTCGTCCTCGGTGAGGGTGATATGTCCCGCCGGCCCGTCGGCGGAGGAGGTGCCCCCCGAGATGCCGGTGTACCAGACGACGGCGCCGTGCCCCGCGAGGTCTTCGGCCCGGACTTCCCGCGTGTGGTACAGGATGTTGTAGTAGTACGGGTGCCCGAAGATGTCGTCGATGGCGTCCGTGTAGTAGTCGTCGAAGTAGAGCGGGTCCGAGACGCCGTCCTCCTGGTCGCTCACCAGGAGTACGCCCGACACGGGCGGCGCCGGGCCGGTGCGGGCGGTCGCGGATTGGGCGGGCGAGAGCGCCGAGGCCGCCGTCGCCAGCACCAGGAATAACGTCGCCGATTTACGCATCCTGCCCCCTGAAATTAACGGTAATCGGCCTTGATCTCGCCCCAGCTCATCTCCACCACAGGCATCGTCTCGCCGAGGAAATCCAAGAGCCGCCCCATCAGCTCCTGTTTGGTAGAGGAGCCGTCGGCCAGGGCGCCGAAGAGGAACGTGGAGACCACGGCCCGGTGGTGGCCGTCACCCTCGTAGGCCACCGTCCTGGCGTTGGAGACGTGGCCCATGGGGGTGCTGGTGAAGACCACCGTGCCGCCGTCGTTGGTGATTTCGTCCAGGTAGTTGTCGCTGGGCTCGAGCTGATAGCCGGGACAGTCGAAGTCCAGGCCGGCGGTGAGCGTGCCGGAGACGCCCGACACCGTTTCGACGTTCCCGTCCTCGGTGGGCGCGCCGTCGTAGAGGTACTGGGCGCCGAAGAGGTCCCACAGCGGCGCCGGGGAGTAGTCGTAGCCCGCGTCGCCGCCCTCGATGTACAGCCCCCGCCACCGGCCGAAATCCAGCAAAACCTGCTGGTCGGCGTAATCCAGGGATTGGGAGGTGGGGAAGGTCCCCAGGAGGACGAAAACGATGTCGTACCCGGTGAGGTCGTCGGGGATGTCGGTGACCAGGTCGTAGCCCCGGCCGTTGGAGTCGAGGGCGTCGAGGACCGCGTACTCGGAGCCTACGGAGCCGCCGCCGTCGGGGTCGGTGAACTCCATGTCCCCGTCGTAGTCGGCGACGAGCACCTGGGCGGCCGGCGCCGCGGCGCAGAGGAAAATCAAAACAAGTGCCGTTCTTTGAATCACGGTGGGGATACCTCGTCGGTTAATATAGACCAAAGCCCGTCGGGGGGCAAGTAAGGTACGCTCGGCGGGCGGTGTCGGTTTCGCGGTGCGTCGCTCGCGGCGGTAGACCCTCGAATGCGGTAAACGGTTCCCGCGGAACAGCGTCCAGCTTCAAGCTTTTAAGACTCTATTACTGAATCCGGCGTCGCTCGCGGCGATAAATTCTCGAATGTCAATAAACGTAAACCGCGGAACCGGGTCC
>CAZNZF010000023.1:0-327 GCA_964577465.1 uncultured bacterium
CGACCCTCTCCCCAAGGGGGAGAGGGGGACCGCTGCACCCCTCACCCCGGCCCTCTCCCACGGGGAGAGGGGGTAGCTGCACTCCCCTCCCCAACCCTCCCCCCAAAGGGGGGAGGGGGGGATAAATTACCCCCTTGGCAACGGCGGTCCGGTTGTGGCAAAATCGGGTTCCCTTTACTGTGTGCTTTAAATAACGAACTCCGACCCGCTTCCACCCCCCGGAGGCGTAAAGATGCCCCTGACCTTCACCGGCGGCGTCCACCCCCCAGAATCGAAGCACCTCACCGAGGCCCTGCCCCTCGAGCCCGCCGCGCGCCCCGCCGAGGT
>CAZNZF010000023.1:337-4123 GCA_964577465.1 uncultured bacterium
ATCCCCCTGTCGCAGCACATCGGCGCCCCGGCGAGGCCCGTGGTCGAGAAGGGCGCCACGGTCAAGGCCGGCCAAGTCGTCGGTGAGGCCGCGGGCTTCGTCTCCGCCCCGGTCCACTCCCCGGTCTGTGGCACGGTGAAGCTGGTCGGCGACCGGCCCCACGGACTGGGCGGGAACCAGCCGGCGGTGGTCATCGAGCCCGCCGAGGCGGACGAATGGGCGCTCATGGAGCCCATCGTCGACCTGGACCGGACACCGGCGGAAAAGCTGGTGGAGCGGATTCGGGACGCGGGGCTGGTCGGGATGGGCGGGGCCGCGTTCCCCACCCACGTCAAGGTCGTCCCCCCCAAGGGCCACACCTTCGACACGGTCATCCTCAACGGCGCCGAGTGCGAGCCGTTCCTCACCTGCGACCATCAGCTCATGCTGGCCAAGGGCGAGGAAATCGTCAAGGGCCTGAAAATCCTCTTGAAAATCACCGGGGCCCAGAAAGGCTTCATCGGCATCGAGGCCAACAAGCCGGACGCGGTCAAACACCTGGAGGAGCTGACCCGCCACGCGGCCCACATCAACGTCGCCGTGTGCCGGGTCAAGTACCCCCAGGGGGCGGAGAAGCAGCTCATCAAGGCGGTTACCGGGCGCGAGGTCCCCGTGGGCGGGCTGCCGTTCCAGGTCCGGGTCCTGGTGCAGAACGTGGGCACGGCCTACGCGATTTGGGACGCGGTGGCCAACGGCCGTCCGCTGGTGGAGCGCGCGGTGACCGTCACCGGCCCCATCGTCAAGGAGCCCAAAAACCTGTGGGTCAAGGTGGGCACGCCGGTGGGCGAGCTCCTGGAGCGCTGCGGCGGGCTCACCGACGACGCGGCGCGGTTCATCCTCGGCGGGCCCATGATGGGCCTGGCCCAGCACCGCTTCGACGTCCCGGTGACCAAGGGCACGTCGGGGATTCTGTTCCTGCCACCGCCGCGGCCCGAGGACTTCACCGCCGGGCCCTGCATCCGCTGCGGCCGCTGCGTGGACGTGTGCCCCATGAACCTGGTGCCCTGCGAGGCGGCCACCTACTCCGAGGCGGGCAAGCTCGACAAGGCCGAGGCCAACGGCGCGGGGGACTGCATCGAGTGCGGCTCCTGCGCCTACGTCTGCCCGGCCCGGCGGCACCTGGTCCAGTCCATCAAGATTTCGAAGCCGGCGGTATTGAAGCGCCGCGCCGAGAGGGCCAAGGGGGCGTAGCAAGGTCGGCCGTGTGGTGGGCGGAGTCGGGCGGCTCCTGTGTGCAGGAACGGAGATCTGACGAGCGCGCCACGGGGGCCTGATTCCGTTTTAATAAGCTAGGTGGTGTGATGAGTAATACTTGTGGAAAGAGAATCTACGTTTTGTAGTGAAAAAAATTTCTCTTACCGCATACTAAAGCATACTAAAAGGGGGCCGCTATGATTGCGAAGATAATCTCCATTATCCTGTGCGCGGTTCCGGTCATTCTGGGCTTCGCACTGTGGGCTGATCAAGAATTTAGCACAGCCTCGATGCTTTTAGGTCCGGTAATTATATTCTGTCTGGGCCTGGTCGGATTGGCCATCGTTTTAGCACTCCCGACCAAGCGGGAGTGAAGGTGGCGGTGACTAAAGTCCCTGCCCTACATTCGTGTAACGGCGGTTGGTTATTCACCGGGTGGGTTTTTTAGCTGCCGCCACTACGACAGATAGCGTAACCGACCCGTAGGGGCGACCCTCCACGGTCGCCCGCGGGAGGGTCAGGAGACCCTCCCCTACGGGAGTCAAGAGCAGAGTCTCCGCTGGCATCACATCCAAACCTGAGCAAAGCAAGAGCCCATGCCCAAAGACGACGACATCCAGGCCGGGGGGCCGCCCGAGGGCGGCGAGGTTGAAAAATCCGCGGATAAGCCCGAGCCCGCGGACATGCCCGCCGGGGATGAGCCCGAATCCACGGACAAGGCTGAGTCTGCGCCCGAGCCTACGCCCGAGCCCGCGGATAAGGCCAAGCCTACGCCCAAGCCCAAGCCCGCGCCCGTTCCCAAGAAGGAGAAGGCGCCGGAAAAAACCTACCGCCTCTCCGTCTCCGCCGCCCCGCACCTGAAGAGCCCCGAGGACACCGCCAAAATCATGCGCTGGGTCCTGGTCGCCCTCCTGCCCGCGCTGGCGGGGGCGGTGTGGTTCCAGGGCTGGCGGTCGCTGATGCTGGTGGCCGTGGCCGCGGTGAGCGCGGTGGTCTTCGAGGCGGTCATCCAGCTCGTCACCAAGAAGCCGGTGACCGTCATGGACGGCTCGGCGGTGGTGACCGGGGTCCTGCTGGCCTTCAACCTGCCGTACTACGTTCCGTGGTGGCTGCCCGTGGTGGGCAGCTTCGCGGCCATCGCCATCGCCAAGCAGGTCTTCGGCGGGCTGGGGTACAACCTGTTCAACCCGGCGCTCATCGGGCGGGCGGTGCTGTTGGCGGCCTGGCCGGTGCACATGACCACCGACTGGTACTCCCACGTCGAGGGCGCCCGGGCGCTTCCGCACCTGGCGAACATCTCCGGCACGACGGTGGACGCGGTCTCCACGGCGACGCCGCTGGCGGTGATGAAGGACGCCGCGGCCGTGTTCGCCAATCCCGGCGCCACCCCCGAGGCGCTGGCCCAGGCCAAGCTCGTCGTGGCCCAGCTCACCGGCGCCGGCGGCCTCGGAAAGCTCGCCCTGGGGAACGTCGGCGGCTGCATCGGCGAGACCAGCGCCGTCCTCCTGTTGATCGGCGCCCTCATCCTCGTCATCAAGGGCATCGCCGACTGGCGCATCCCCGTGGGCTACCTGGCCACCGTCGCCGTGTTCATGACCGTCTTCGGCTGGGTGGGCGGCACCTGGACCGGCCTCTTCCACCTCCTGGCGGGCGGGCTGATGCTCGGGGCGCTCTTCATGGCCACCGACATGGTCACCAGTCCGGTGACGAAGCGGGGGCGCTGGATTTTCGGCATCGGCTGCGGGATACTCGCCTCGGTCATCCGCCTGTGGGGCGGATACCCCGAGGGCGTGAGCTACTCGATTCTGTTGATGAACGCCGCCGTGCCGCTGGTGGACCGCTACACCGTGCCGAAATTCTTCGGGGAAAGGAGGGCCGGCCGTGCTTAAGCTGGGCGCAACCCTCTTCATCGTGACGGCGATCATGGCCGCGGCCCTGGGCCTGGTCTACTCGGTGACCAAGGACACCATCGCGGCCCAGGAGCGGGCCAAGGTCCTCGACGCCGTGGCGCTGGTCCTGCCCGAGGGGGCCGACCCCGATTACACCGAGGCCGTCACCAAGACCGAGGGCGGCCTCGAGGTCCCGGACTACTTCGTCGCCGGCGACGCCTCCGGCAAGGTCCTCGGCTACGCCGTCGTCTGCTACGGCAAGGGCTTCTCCTCGACCCTGGAAATCATGACCGGCTTCACCCCGGACGGGGTCATCACCGGCACCAGCGTCCTCAAGCAGGGCGAGACCCCGGGCCTGGGCGAGCGGGTCAACGAGGTCCGCATCGAGGGGACGCTGTGGACCGCCATCGGCGGGCTCTTTTCCGACAACCCGAAACCCGCCGGTCCGCCGCCGAAGCCCTGGTTCCAGGCCCAGTACCTCGGCCTCCACGCCGACTCCCTCGAATTGGTGAAAGGCGCCCCCGCCGACCCCGAGCACGACCGGGTCGAGGCCATCACCGGCGCCACCATCACCAGCCGCGCCTTCACCGACGGCGTGCGCGAGGGCGTGACCGCCTTCCTGGCCCGCACCGACATCCCCCGCTAGACGGGTTGGGCCGGTAAG
>CAZNZF010000023.1:4223-21647 GCA_964577465.1 uncultured bacterium
GGGGGTTTGGTCGGGGGTGTTGTTAAATTCATACCGCATTGCGGTCGAGGCGTGAGGCGATGTAGGGCGGGGATTTTATCCCCTCCGAAAGAGGGATGTTAACGGTAAAGCGCGGCGGGGTCGTGTATCTGCGACCGAAGGTAAACCCCGTCCCTAGAGGGACCCGGTAAATACGCGCCTTGTCCCGTCCGCCGTTTTATAAAGTACACCTTATTAGCGGTCCATTTACGGACGGTGTACCCTAGAATTGAACCTCCTTAAGGAGGGGCGGCCTTGTCCTTAAAAGAGTTCACCAAGGGCTTCTTCCGGGATAACCCGGTCTTCGTGCTGGCGCTGGGCCTCTGCCCGACGCTGGCCGTCTCCAGCCTCGTGGAGAAGGGCCTGGGGATGGGCCTGGCGGCGACCTTCGTCCTGGTCTGCTCCAACGTCATCATCTCCCTCGTCCGCAAGCTCGTCCCCAAGCGCATCCGCATCCCTATCTTCATCGTCATCATCGCCACCTTCGTGGTCATCGTCGAGCTGGTGATGAAGGCGTACCTGCCGCCGCTGTCCGAGGCGCTGGGCATCTTCATCCCGCTCATCGTGGTCAACTGCATCATCCTGGGCCGGGCCGAGGCCTACGCCCAGAAGAACTCCGTCGGCCGGTCCTTCATGGACGGCCTGGGGATGGGCCTCGGCTTCACCTACGCCCTGTTCATCATCGCCACCATCCGCGAGGTCCTGGGCTTCGGGACCTTCCTCGGCTTCTCCGTCTTCGGCTCCGGCTTCGAGCCGGCCACGATAATGATCCTCTCGCCGGGCGCCTTCATCACCATCGGCCTCATGATGGGCTACTTCAACTGGCGCCGCCGCCGCAAGAAGATGAAGGGCGTACAGGCCCCCGACGACATCCTCGCCGAGCGCCAGCGTCTCACCGAGGCCACGAAGGAGGCGGCATGAGTTACGGCGTCCAGCTCATCCTCCTGTTCATCGGCGCGGTCCTGGTCAACAACTTCGTCCTCATGCGCTACCTGGGCCTGTGCCCCTACCTCGGCGTCTCCAAGCAGACCGACTCCGCCTTCGGCATGGGCATGGCGGTCATCTTCGTCATGTTCCTCGCCGCGGTGGTCACCTGGCTCATCTATTACTTCATTTTGATTCCCCTGGATCTGGCCTGGATGCGGACCATCTTCTTCATCCTGGTCATCGCCAGCCTGGTGCAGACGGTGGAGATAATCATGCAGAAGTCCCTGCCCAGCCTGTACCGGGCGCTGGGCATCTTCCTGCCGCTCATCACCACCAACTGCGCCGTCCTGGGCGTCACGGTCCTCAACATCGACTCGGGTTTCGACTTCTTCCAGTCCGTGGTGCACGCCGTGGGGGCGGGGGTGGGCTTCACCCTGGCGCTCCTTCTGATGGCCGGCCTGCGCGAGCGCATGGAGGTCGGCAACGTGCCGAAGCCGCTGCGCGGGCTGCCCATCGCCTTCATCACCGCCGGGCTCATGTCCGTGGCCTTCCTGGGCTTCTCGGGCCTCATCCCCGAATAGGGTGGCCGGTCGGGGGGGCCGCTTGGGGGGGTGAGTAGGGCGGCGTGGAGTCCGTGTAGAGATGCGTCTGCTTCGAGCCGGGGCCCGGTTGGGGGGCTGGATAAACCGGCTTCGGTATGCGGCTGTTACGGGGCTGGGAGCCGTTTGAGGGGCGGTCTGGCAGGGGGGAGGGGAATCCGCTAATAGACGGTGGCTTCGAGCCGGGGGTGGTTGCCGTCGAGGGGGGAGCTTCCGGCGCGAATGACCCAATCCCCGGTCGGTCTTTCCTCCGAGCAGCGACGGTACGGCAAAATTGAGACGAAGTATCCGCGGATTACCCGTTGAACCGCCCCGACGAATGTGCTATTATTTCGTGCGGAAAATGTAGGTATTGACCGGTATTGATACGCCGTCTAGCTTGACATTCCCCCGGCCCGGTAATAATCTTCTTCCGGTTCCGGTGGAACTAAAAGGACCTCTCGACACGGCTGTCGGCCTCAAGTTTGATCGGAGGCGCTCCGCGGCCGGGTGCGGGAATTGAACGAGGGAGTAAAGAACGGGTTTTTAATCCCCTTTCTTCACGCCCAGTTTGAGAATTATTTCACATTATCATTTGCGCATAGTTGCTATCCGTTCTCACCATCCTGTTAGCTCTTTCCATACGGGTCAATCGGCCCCCCGGCGCGGCTGATTCCAGTTGACGGAGGAAAACCGATGCGGGTTATCGATGGCAAGGTAGAGGGCCGGGAGTTGACCAGGAAGTTCCTCGATCAGGTGATGCTCATCCCCAACGGGGAAAAGGTCAACATGTGCATCCAGTGCGGCACCTGTTCGGCCTCCTGCCCGACCGGCTACGCCATGGACTTCACCCCGCGGCAGATAGTCGCCGCCCTGCGCGCCAACATCATCCACGAGGTGCTGGTGAGCAACTCCGTGTGGCTGTGCGCCTCGTGCTACTCCTGCACCGTGCGCTGCCCCGCCGGCATCCCCTGGACCGACATCATGTACCACCTCAAGCGCTTCGGCGAGGACGAGGGCATCATCCCCCGGGTCAAGAAGGGGCACGAGCTGGCCACCGCCTTCAACTCCATCATCGACAAGTACGGCCTGTCCGCGGAGTTCCTGCTCATGCTGAAGTTCTACTTCCGCACGGGCATCTTCAGGGCCCTGGGCCAGCTCGGTTTCGCCGCGAAGATGCTGACCAAGGGCCGCCTGGACCTCGGCGCGCACAAAATCAAGGGTATCAAAGGCCTTCAGAAGATGATGGCCGTTATGGAGGAAAGGAAATAGACGATGGCCGTCCCCAACACTACCAAGTACACGTACTACCCGGGCTGCTCGCAGACGAAGACCAGCCGGGCGTACGACATCTCGGGCAGGAACGTGGCCGAGAAGCTGGGAATCGAGCTGGTGGAGCTCGAGGACTGGAACTGCTGCGGCGCCTCCAACTACATCGCCATCGACGCCAGGAAGGCCTTCGTGCTTTCGGCCCGCAACCTGGCCCTGGCCGAGAGGACCGGCCGGCCCGACATCGTCACGAGCTGCAGCGGCTGCTACGTCATCCTGGCCAAGGCCAAGAAGTACATCGCCTCGAACCCCAAGCTCCAAGCCGACATCGGGGAGGCGCTGGCCACCGACGGCCTGACCTACTCGGGCCAGGTCAACGTCCGCCACATCCTGGACGTCCTGGTCAACGACGTGGCCGAGGAGCGGGTCCGGGCGGCGGTCACGACGCCGCTGGCCGGCCTCAGGGTCGCCCCGTACTACGGCTGCCAGATCGGCCGCCCCTACGGCGAGTTCGACGACGAGGAGTGGCCCCACTCCTTGGACGACCTGGTGACATGGTCGGGCGCCGAGGCGGTGAACTTCCCCCTCAAGTCCAAGTGCTGCGGCGGCATACTGATGACCACCCAGCCCCACGTCGGCAAAACCCTGGTCGGCAAGCTGTTGAAGAACGCCAAGGAATCGGGGGCGGACTGCATCGTCACCGCCTGCTCACTGTGCCACGTGACCCTGGAGTCCTACCAGAAGAAGGTCAGCCGTCACATCGGCGAGGACGTGCAGATTCCCGTGCTGTACTTCACCCAGCTCCTGGGCCGGGCCCTGGGGCTGTCGCACAAAGAGCTCATGTTAAAAGACAGCCTCACCCATGCCGAGGCCGTCCTTCCGTAAAGGTCCCCAAGATGAGCGAGAACGGCAGTAAAAGAATAGGCGTGTACGTCTGCCACTGCGGCTCCAACATCGCGTCGATGGTGGACGTCAAGGCGGTGGCCGAGTACGCCGGCACCCTGCCCGGCGTGCGCGTGGCCCGGACCTACCAGTACATGTGCTCGGACCCCGGGCAGGCCCTCATCGCCAAGGACATCGAGGAGCTGCACCTCACCCACGTGGTGGTCTCCTCCTGCTCGCCGCTGATGCACGAGCGCACCTTCCGCCGGGCGGTGGCCGAGGCGGGGATGAACCCCTACCTCTTCGCCATGGCCAACATCCGGGAGCAGGTCTCCTGGGTCACCACGGACAAGGCCCGGGCGACCGAGAAGGCCAAGCGCCTCATCGCCGCGGAAATCTTCCGCGTCGCCAACCAGGAGGAGCTCGTCCCGGAGAAGGTGGACGTGAACCCGGCGGTGCTGGTCATCGGCGCCGGCATCGCGGGCATCGAGGCCGCCCTCAAGTGCGCCATAGCCGGGCAGAAGGTCTACCTGGTGGAGAAGGAGCCCTCGGTGGGCGGCCACATGGCCTTCTTCGACAAGACCTTCCCCACCCTGGACTGCGCCGCCTGTATCCTGACCCCCAAGATGGTCGACGTGGGCATCCACCCCAACATCGAGCTTCTGACCTGGTCCGAGGTCACCAAGGTGGACGGCTACGTCGGCAACTTCACCGTGACGGTGAAGAAGAAGGCCCGCCACGTGGACACCGCGCTGTGCAACTCCTGCGGCGACTGCGTTGCGGCCTGTCCGGCGGTCATCTACCCCGACCTGAAGGTCGTGGAAATCGGCGGCCGTGTCATCAACAAGAAGGACCCGTCCGAGGCGAAGGTCCCCGTGGCGGCCCGGGCCTAGGGTTTGCGCCGTGCGTGAAAGGGCTTCGTAGAGCACAGGGTCGTCTGCGTTTCGTGGCCGTAAGGGGCGACCCTCCGCGAAAGGACTGGAAGTGCAGAAGGATAGAGTAAAGGTGGACACCGAGCTCGCCCGGCCGCTCATCGAGAACTACAACCGGGGCGAGCTGACCCTCATCGCGCTGCTTCTAGGGGTCCAGGACATCTACTACTACCTGCCCCGGGAGGCGGTGGAGTTCATCGCCCGCGAGACGGGGGTCCCCATCAGCTCCATCTACAGCCTGGCCACGTTCTACTCGGCCATCTCGCTGGAGCCCAAGGGGCGCAACCACATCCGGTGCTGCGTCGGCACGGCCTGCATGGTCCGCGGCTCCATGTTCGTGCTGGACGACCTCAAGCGCGAGCTGGGCATCGGCCCCGGCGAGGTCACCGAGGACGGCGCCTTCTCCCTGGAAGAGGTGCACTGCCTCGGCGCGTGCGCCCTGGGGCCCGTCATCACCAAGCGGGACAAATTCTACGGGCACGTCACCAAGTCCAAGGTCCGCGAGGTCATCGGCGCCCTGAGGCGGGCCGACAGGGAAAACGTCTGACCCCCCTCGGGGGCCGCGGGCTCCCCGGCGCTGAAAGATGGGGTGTCCGACCGACGGTTCAGGAACCGGTGAGAGAGGCGTTCCAGAGGCCGTCCGCCGGTGCGATTGAAGCGAAAACGTCTGACCCCGGGTCGGGAGGGTCCAAGGTCGAGCCGACCGCCGCTGTGAATGAAGCGTTAACGTCTGAACCCTTCGGGTACATTAAAGGTGAAGAATATGAGGATTACGAGCGTCAAGGAACTCGATGAGCTGAAGAGGACGGGCCGCGAATCCCTCCATCCCGGCAAAATCCGTATCTCCGTCGGCTCTTCCACCTGCGGCATCGCCAACGGGGCCCTCGAGGTCGCCGAGCGGCTCATCGAGGGGGCCGAGCGCGAGGGGATGGATGTCGTCGTCGAGGATTCGGGCTGCTTCGGCCTGTGCCAGATGGAGCCCCTGGTGGACGTCTGGGTCCCCGGCCGGCCCCGCGTCGTCTACGGGAACATCACCGAGGACCGGGTGGACGAGCTCCTGAAAGCGGTGAAACAGGGGCGGGTCATCGACGACTGGGCCCTGTTCCGCATGGACGGCGAGCACATCATCCTCACCGACGAGCGCCTCTCCTACGACGTCTCCCAGGGCAACGGGGAGTACGCCGACGTGCCCACGATGGAGGATGTGGGCTTCTTCAAGGGCCAGCTCCGCATCGCGACCCGCAACTGCGGTTACATCAAACCGGTGAGCCTGGCCGAGTACGTGGCCCGCGGCGGGCTCTACACCCTTTTTAAGGTCCTGACCACGATGAAGCCCGAGCAGGTCATCGAGACGGTCCTGGCCTCGGGCCTGCGCGGTCGCGGCGGCGGCGGCTTCCCCACCGGACGCAAGTGGAAAATCGCCCACGAGGCGCCCGGCGGCGTGAAGCACATCGTCTGCAACGCCAGCGAGGGCGACCCCGGCGCCTACATGGACCGCTCCGTCCTGGAGGGCGACCCGTACTCGGTCCTCGAGGGCATGATTATCGGGGCCTACGCCATCGGGAACGTCGCCGACGCCTACATCTACGTGGGCAGCGACTACCCCAGGGTCCGCCGCTTCCTCCTGGAGTCCGTCGCCACCCTGCGCTCCTACGGCGTGCTGGGCTCCGACATCCTGGGCACCGGCCTCGACTTCGACGTCCACGTGGTCCAGGGCGCCGGCGCCTTCGTCTGCGGCGAGGAGACCGCCCTCATCTTCTACATCGAGGGCAAGCGCGGCACCCCGCGTCCCCGGCCGCCCTACCCCGCCATTTCCGGCCTGTGGGGCAAGCCGACCATCATCAACAACGTGGAGACCTGGGCCAACATCCCGGCCATCCTCAGCCGCGGCGCCGCCTGGTTCAGCTCCATCGGCTCGGCGGGGAGCAAGGGGACCAAGGTCTTCTCCCTGGTGGGCAACATCAAGAACACCGGCCTCGTCGAGGTGCCGATGGGCACGCCGCTCTGGGACCTCGTGTTCCGCATGGGCGGCGGCATCACCCGCTGGCGCGAGTTCAAGGGGGTCCAGACCGGGGGGCCGTCGGGCGGATGCCTGCCCGCCAAGCTCCTCAACATCCCCGTGGACTTCGACCGCCTGAGCGAGGCCGGCTCCATGATGGGCTCCGGCAGCATGATCGTCATGGACGAGCACACCTGCATGGTGGACATGGCGAAGTACTTCCTCTCCTTCACCAAGGAGGAGTCCTGCGGCAAGTGCACCCCCTGCCGCGAGGGCCTGCCCCACATGCTGGAGATTCTGGAGCGCATCTCCCGGGGCGAGGGCGAGGAGGGGGACCTGGAGCTGTTGGAGGACCTGGGCACCTTCGTCAAGGAAAACTCGCTCTGCGGCCTGGGCCAGACGGCGCCCAACCCGCTTCTGACCACCCTGCGCTACTACCGCGAGGACTACGAGTCCCACATCAGGTACAAGAAATGCCCCGGCTCGGTGTGCAAGCGGATGGTCTCGGCCCCCTGCCACCACACCTGCCCGGTGGGCATGGACGCCCCGACCTACATCGGCTACATCGCCCGGGGCCGGTTCGACAAGGCGCTGGAGGTCATCTACCAGGCCACGCCGTTCCCCGGCATCCTGTCGCGCATCTGCCCGCACCCCTGCGAGTTCCGCTGCACCACGGGCAACGTGGCCGACCCGATTTCCATCCGGGCCCTCAAGCGGTTCGTCCTGGAGAAGCACGGCAGGGACTACTCGCCGCCCAAGGGGGCCGGTAACCTGGAAAAGGTCGCCGTCATCGGGGCCGGACCCGCCGGGTTGAGCTGCGCCTGGGACCTGGCCCGTCTGGGCTACAAGGTCACCGTCTTCGAGGCCGCCGACACGGCCGGCGGGATGCTCTACTCCGGAATCCCGGCCTACCGCCTCCCCCGCGCGCTCATCGCCCGGGAGGTCGAGCAGGTCCGGCGGATGGGCGTGGAAATCAAGACCGGCGTGAAAATCGGTAAGGACGTCCCCTTCGACGACCTGCGCCGGGATTACAAGGCCATCTTCATCGCCACCGGCGCCCACGTCGGCGTCCCGTTGAACCTGCCCGGCGAGGACGCCGAGGGCGTTCAGGACGCCATCGACTTCCTGCGCGAGGTCAACGTCGGAGGCCGCAAGACCGTCGGCCGGCGGGTGGGCATCATCGGCGGCACCAACACCGCCCTGGACGCCGCCCGGACGGCGAGGCGCCTCGGCGCCCTCCAGGTCACCGTCTTTTACAACCGGACCCACTTCGAGATCCCCGCCGACGAGCTGGAGGTTCAGGCCGGCCTCGAGGAGGGGATAGAAGTTATCTACCTCTGCGCCCCCGCGAAAATCATCGCCGAAAAGGGACACCTCAAGGGCCTCGAGCTGCGCCGGGTCGAGATGCGCGGCGTGGACCCCACCGGCTGGCGCGAGCCGGTGGTCCTCGAGGGCACCGAGTTCACCGTCGAGCTGGACAACCTCTTCACGGCCGTCAACCAGAAGCCGGACCTGGGCTTCCTCCCCGAGGGCTTCAAGGTCGCCCCGCGGGGCACCGTCGAGGCGGACCGCGGCACGATGATGACCGACGTGCCGGGCGTCTTCGCCGGGGGCGACGTCGTGGCCGGGCCCTACTTCGCCACCGACGCCATGGGCCACGGGAAGCTGGCCGCCAAGTACATGGACCGCTACCTCCGCGGCGGCGACATGACCCCCGAGTACACCCTGACCAAGCCGACCGCCCACGTCGAGCCCTACGAGATGACGGCCGAGGAGGTCGAGACCATCGTCGACCGGGCCGAGACGCCCCTGCAGCCGGTCGCCGAAAGAATCAAGAACTTCGAGTCGGTGGAGCTCGTCCTCCGGGAGGGCGACGCCATCAACGAGGCCAAGCGGTGCCTGCGCTGCGACTGGCGCTGGGAGCACGAGGCCGAGGAAGAAGAAAAGCGTTAGTTGGAGACACGGGGAGACAAGGGGTTTAAACCCCTTGTTCCACCCCCGGCCTTCGAGTTGGAGGAATCTATGGTTAAGCTGACCATCGACGGGCAGAGCGTGGAGGTCGAGGAGGGCACGACCGTCCTGGCGGCGGCGCGGGCGCTCGAAATCGACATCCCGACCCTGTGCTACTCCGATTTCCTCGAGCCCTACTCCGGATGCCGGTTGTGCACGGTCAAGGTCGGCCGGGGCGACGGCGCCAAGCTGACCACCTCCTGCAACCTGGTGGCCACCGAGGGGATGGACGTCGTCACCGGCGACTCCGACGTGCACCGGGCCCGAAGGTTCATCCTCGAGCTCCTGCTGGCCAAGGCCCCGTCCGTGGAGCGCCTCCAGGAGTTGGGGGCGGAGTACGGGGCCGACCCCAAGCGCTTCGGCGAGCCCACCGAGGAGGCCCTCGCCAACCGCTGCATCCTGTGCGGCCTGTGCACGCGCATCTGTCAGGAGCGGGTCAAGGCCTTCGCCATCGCCGTCAACGAGCGCGGCCAGAAGAGCTACGTCTCCGCGCCCTACGACGCCCTCTCGCCGGACTGCATCGCCTGCGGCTCCTGCTCGAGCATCTGCCCCACCGGCTCCGCCAGGGTCTACGACCGCTACGACCGCAAGGTCATCCACCCCGAGCTCACGCTGGCCTCCAACTCGGCCGTGCGCTTCGTCACCAAGCAGATGGTCCCCAACGTGCCCACGGTCTACGAGGACGACTGCATCCACTTCCGCCAGAGCGCCGCCGGCAACGCCGTGGACGCCTGCCGCATCTGCGAGGAGGCCTGCGGCAAGGACGCCGTGAGCCTCGACTCCGCCGACGAGGAGGTCCAGCTCGACGTGGGGACCATCATCGTCGCCACCGGGATGCAGGTGTTCGACCCCTCGGTCATCCCCGCCCTGGGCTACCGCCGGCTGCCCAACGTCATCACCGGCATGGAGTTCGAGTTCATGGCCCGGGCCGACGGCGTCACGGGCGGCCACATCGAGCTCGAGGACGGCAGCACGCCGAAGGCCATCGCCATCCTCCACTGCATCGGCTCCCGCGACGAGCGGTTCCACTCCTACTGCTCCCGGGTCTGCTGCATGTACTCGCTCAAGTTCGCCCACCTGGTCAAGGAGCACACCGACGCCGAGGTCTACAACTTCTACATCGATATGCGCGCCTTCGGCAAGGGCTACGAGGAGTTCTACAAGCGGCTGCTCTCCGAGGGGGTCCACTTCATCCGCGGCAAGGCCGCCGAGGTCACGCAGGTCGGCGACGGGCTGCTGGTCATCGCCGAGGATACCCTGCTGGGCACCACGCGCGAGGTGCCGGTGGACATGGTGATTCTGTCCACCGCCCTGGAGGCGCGCTCCGACGCCGATGACGTCCGCCGCGTCGTGGGCATCGGCTGCGGCAGTCAGGGCTTCTTCCAGGAGATGCACCCCAAGCTGGCCCCCGTGTCCACCACCACCGACGGCGTGTTCATCGCCGGCGCCTGCCAGGGGCCCAAGGACATCCCGGACTCCGTGGCCCAGGGAGCCGCCGCCGCCGCCGAGGCCCTCTCGCTCATCGGCCAGGGCCAGGTCGCCATCGAGCCCATCACCTCGGTCATCGACGAGGAGCTCTGCTCCGGGTGCAAGTACTGCATCCAGAACTGCCCCTACACGGCCATCACCTTCGACGTGGAGAAGAAGGTCTCCGTGGTCAACAGCGTGCTGTGCAAGGGCTGCGGCACCTGCGTGGCCGGATGCCCCTCCGGGGCCTCCCGCCAGCGGCACTACTCGGACACCCAGATATACGCCGAGCTGGGCGGCATGCTGAATCTCTGAGCCCCTGGAGCGGGCGGGTTCGTGGAGCCTTGAACGGATGTCGTCGAGCCGGAACCTCCCCGGCGCGGCCGTGAAGAGACATCCGGGCCAAGGGCCGGACGGTCCTCTCGAAAGCTGGGAATCGCGCGGTTTACCGTTAAAGGCCGGCCGTAAAAAATTTTGCCGACCTTCCGATGAGCACCAAACCGACCGACTTCGCAGAGGTTGTGAACGACAATGAGCGACAACGGCAAAGAGCGGATTGGCGTCTATGTGTGCCGCTGCGGGACGAACATCTCGCACGTGGTGGACGTGGAGGCGGTGGCCCGGTTCGCCGCCGGCCTGCCCGGCGTGGTCGTGGCCAAGGAGTACAAGTACATGTGCTCCGAGCCGGGTCAGGAGCTCATACAGAAGGACATCGAGGAGTTCAAGCTGGACCGCGTGGTGGTCTCCTCCTGCTCGCCGCTGATGCACGAGGTCACCTTCCGCGGGGCGGTGGAAGACGCGGGGCTGAACCCCTACCTCTTCCAGATGACCAACATCCGGGAGCACTGCTCCTGGGTGCACGACGACATGGCCCGGGCCACGGAGAAGGCCAAGCGCCTCGTCCGCGCCGCGGTGCTCCGTGTGAGCCGCCACCGCTCCCTCGAGGAAAAAGAAGTCCCGGTCCACCCCGACGCCATGGTCGTGGGGGCGGGAATCGCCGGCATCGAGGCCGCCCTGCGGCTCGCCGAGGCGCAGCGCAAGGTCTACCTCGTCGAGAAACAGCCCTCCATCGGCGGCCACATGGCCATGTTCGACAAGACCTTCCCCACCATGGACTGCGCGGCCTGCATCCTCACCCCCAAGATGGTCTCCGTGGGCCAGCACCCCAACATCGAGCTGTTGTCCTACTCCGAGGTGGAGGAGGTCGCCGGCTACGTCGGCAACTTCAAGGTCAAGGTCCGCCGGAAGGCCCGCTACGTCACCGACGACTGCACCGGCTGCGGCAGTTGCGCCGAGGTCTGCCCCATCGACCTGCCCAACGAGTTCGAGCAGGGACACGCCGACCGCAAGGCCATCTACCGCCTCTTCCCCCAGGCCGTCCCCAACACCTTTGCCATCGACAAGCGCGGCGTCCCCATGTGCGAGGAGACCTGCCCCATCCACACCCGCACCCAGGGGTACGTCAACCTCATCGCCGAGGGGCGGTTCGCCGAGGCGCTCAAGGTCATCCGCGACGTCAACCCCTTCCCGGCCAGCCTGGGCCGCGTCTGCCATCATCCCTGCGAAGACCGGTGCCAGCGCGGCCATCACGACGAGCCCATCGCCATCTGCTCCCTGAAGCGTTTCGTCGCCGACTGGGAGGTGGAGCAGGGCCTCGTGCCGGAGCCCGACAAGACCGCGGAGCCCAAGGGCAGGCGCGTGGCGGTGATCGGCTCCGGGCCCGCCGGCCTGACCGCCGCCTACGACCTGGCCCGCGAGGGCTACGGCGTGACCGTTTTCGAGAAGTACTTCAAGCCCGGCGGCCTGATGCGCACCGGCATCCCGCCCTTCCGCCTCCCCCGCGACGTGCTGGACCGGGAAATCGACTGGATCCTCGACCACGGCATCGAGCTCAAGCTCAACAGCCCCCTCGGCGAGAAGGGCCTGACCCTCGACAGCCTGTTCAAGGACGGCTACGAGGCGGTCATCCTGGCCCTGGGCACCACCAAGGGCAAGGCCCTGGGCATCGCGGGCGAGGAGCTGCCCGGCGTGGTCAACTGCCTGGACTACCTCCGCGAGGCCAACCTTACGGGCAAGGTCGAGACCGGGAAGGTCGTGGCCGTGGTCGGCGGCGGCAACGCGGCCATCGACTCCGCCCGCACCGCCCTGCGCTACGGCGCCGAGAAGGTCATGATCCTCTACCGCCGCACCCGTCCGGAGATGCCGGCCATCGGCGCCGAGATCGAGTCGGCCGTCGAGGAGGGCGTCGAGCTGCACTTCCTGGTCAACCCCGTCGAGATGCTCGCCGGGACCGACGGCCGCCTGGGCGGGGTCCGGTGCCAGAGGATGCGCCTGGGCGAGCCGGACTCCAGCGGACGGCGGCGGCCCGTGGCCGTCGAGGGCGACTTCGTCGAGTTCGAGGTCGACCAGATGATTCTGGCCATCAGCCAGCTGCCGGACCTGGACTTCCTCGTCCGGGACGAGAAGTTCGACCTGACCCAGTGGGCCACCCTGAAGGCCGACGATTTCACCTGCGAAACCGGCCGACCCGCCGTCTTCGCTTGCGGTGACGCGATGACCGGCCCGTCGACGGTGGTGGAGGCGATGGCCTCGGGCCGCAGGGCCGCCACCGCCGTGGACCTCTTCCTCCGGGGCGAGGACCTCGCCGTCATGCGCACCGCCAAGCACCGGCCCCAGGAGCTGCCCCTCATGGACGACGTGCGCCGTCCCGAGAGGCCGAAAAAGGCGCGCCAGCAAATCCCGACCAACCCCGACGCCGGCATCTCCATGGAGGAGGTCGAGATGACCTTCACCGAGGAGCAGGCGGTCGAGGAGGCCAAGCGCTGCCTGGTCTGTGCCGGCTGCTCCGACTGCCGGATGTGCGTGGACGCCTGCGAGGCCGGCGCCATCGACCACTCCATGACCGACACCGTCCGCGAGGTGGACGTCGGCGCCATCATCGTCGCCACCGGCTTCGAGCCCTTCGACGTGCGCGAGACGCCGCAGTTCGGCTGGGAGCGCTTCCCCGACGTGCTCACCGGCCTGGAGTTCGAGCGGCTCTGCAACGCCAGCGGATACACCGAGGGGCACATCCTCACCGCCGACGGCCGCGAGCCCAAAGCGGTGGCCATCCTCCACTGCATCGGCAGCCGCGACGAGAACCACAACGCCTGGTGCTCGCGCGTCTGCTGCATGTACTCGCTGAAGTTCGCCTATCTGATCAGGGACCACACCTCGGCCGAGGTGTACGACTTCTACATCGACATGCGCGCCTTCGGCAAGGGCTACGAGGAGTTTTACAAGCGGCTGCTCGCCGAGGGGGTGCACTTCATCCGCGGCAAGGCGGCCGAGGTGACCGACGCCTGGGAGGGCCCCGAGGAGAAGGGCCGGCTGGTGGTCGTCGCCGAGGACACACTCCTGGGCGGCACCCGGCGCGTCCCGGTGGACATGGTCATCCTCTCCGGCGGGCTGAAGCCCCGGCTGGACGCCGACCGGGTCGCCAAGACCCTCCACCTCTCCTGCATGCAGGGCCAGTTCTTCCTGGAGAAGCACCCCAAGCTGGCCCCGGTGGACACCGCCACGGACGGCATCTACCTCGCCGGCACCTGCCAGGGGCCCAAGGACATCCCCGACTCGGTGGCCCAGGGAGCGGCGGCGGCCGCGGCGGCCCTCTCACTCCTCGACAAGGGCAAGGTCGTCCTGGAGCCCATAAAGGCCGCCATCGACGAGGAGCTCTGCAGCGGCTGCAAGCTCTGCATTCAGAACTGCCCCTACCTCGCCATCACCTTCGACCCCGAGAAGAAGGTCTCCGTGGTGACCGAGGAGCTGTGCAAGGGCTGCGGGACCTGCGTGGCGGGCTGCCCCTCCGGCGCCGCCGCCCAGCAGGGCTACGAGGACATGCAGATTCTGGCCGAGCTGGAGGGCATGCTCCTCGCTATTCCCCCGGAAATCCCCGTCCATTAGCGGGTGGGCCGCTAAAGGGGGCCGATAAAGGGGGCCGATAAAGGGGGCTGGTAAAGGGAGCTGGTAAGGGGGCTGGTAAAGGGAGCTGGTACTGGGGGGGCATTACGCGCAGAGTCGGGTCCCTGTAGACCGGGGCGGATACGTTCGGCAGCGGCGTTCAATAACCACAAGCGGATTACCGGGAGAAAATTCCCGTCAACTGCACCGGGAGTCAAAAGTATGGCTGACGAGAGCTTCGAGCCCAGGCTGGTGGGGTTCCTCTGCCGCTGGTGCACCTACACCGGCGCGGACCTGGCGGGCATCAGCCGCATAAAGTACCCGCCCAACCTCACCCCCATCAAGGTCATGTGCTCCGGCCGCGTGGACCCCACATTCATCGTCCAGGCCTTCGCCGACGGCGCCGACGGGGTGCTCATCGGCGGCTGCCACCCCGGCGACTGCCACTACGACGTGGGCAACTACCGGACCATGCGCCGCTACCCGATGCTGTTGAAGCTCCTGGAGCAGTTCGGCATCGACCGCGACCGCGTATGGCTGCGCTGGATTTCGGCCTCGGAGGGCAACCTCTTCGCCGACACCATCCGGGACTTCACCGCCCGCGTCAAGGAGCTGGGGCCGCTCGACTGGTCGGCGAGGACCCGGGCCGTCACCGATGCGGTGACCTAGGCGCGGCGCCCGAGACTTTTTTGGAAGAAACCATTACGTGCCCCTATAGTAGGCAAGGGGTTTAAACCCCTTGTCTCCAGCCCTCCCCCGGGAGGGATCGGGAAGGTTCGACAAGATGGCAAAGCCCAAGGTAGCATTTTACTGGTGCGGCGCGTGCGGCGGGTGCGAGGAGGCGGTCGTGGACCTGGCCGAGGACATCCTCAAGGTCGTCGAGGCCGTGGACATCGCCCTGTGGCCGGTGGCCCTGGACTTCAAGCTCAAGGACGCCCAGGCCTGGAAGCCCGGCGAGATCGCCGTGACCTTCATCAACGGCGCGATACGCCTCTCCGAGCACGAGGAGTGGGTCAAGCTCCTGCGTGAAAAGAGCGGCCTCATCGTGGCCTTCGGCTCCTGCTCCCACCTGGGCGGCATCCCCGGCCTGATAAACCTCTCCACCGCCGAGGACCTCTTCCGCAACAAGTACGAGACGGCCGTCACCGTGGACAACCCGGACAAGGTCCGGCCCCGGACGCACTCCAACGTCGACGGCTACGACCTGGAGCTGCCCGCGGTGTGGAACAGCGTCAAGCGGCTCGACGAGGTCATCGACGTCGACTACTACCTCCCGGGCTGCGCGCCCCCGCCGAACCTCATCATGAACGCCGTGCAGGCCATCCTTTCCGGCGAGCTGCCGCCCAAGGGCTCGGTCCTGGCGCCGTCGAAATCCCTGTGCGAGACCTGCCCCCTGAACGAGACCAAGCCGGACAAAATCACCATCGGCGAGTTCAAGCGGGTGGCCACCAGCCAGCCCGACCCCGGGGAGTGCTACCTGGCGCAGGGCTTCATCTGCCTGGGTCCGGCGACGCGGGGCGGCTGCGGCGAGCGCTGCATCAGGGCCAACATGCCCTGCCGCGGCTGCTTCGGACCGCCCCCCGAGGCCCTGGACCAGGGGACCAAGCTGTTGTCGGCCATCGCCTCCGCCGGGAGTGCCCAGACGGAGGAAGACGCGGCCGCGGCCGCCGCCAACCTGGTGGACCCCGCCGGTACACTTTACCGATTCAGCCTGCCCAGCTCGATCCTCAAGCGCGGGCTTCCAAGGAGTGAGGGATAATGAGCACACGGGTCACCATCAATCCGATCACCCGCCTCGAGGGCCACGGCAAGATCGAGATCTTCCTCAACGACGCCGGGGACGTCGAGCGGGCCTTCTTCCAGGTGCCCGAGGTCCGGGGCTTCGAGACCTTCTGCATCGGGCGTCCCTCCGAGGAGATGCCCCGCATCACCGAGCGCATCTGCGGCGTCTGCCCCACCGCCCACCACATGGCCTCCACCAAGTGCCTGGACGACCTGTGGGGCGTGGAGCCGACCCGCGCGGCCTGGCTCATCCGCCGCCTCGTCTACAACGCCTTCACCTTCGAGGACCACAACCTCCACTTCTTCTACCTGGGCGGGCCGGACTTCATCGTCGGGCCCACCGCCCCCGCCGCCGAGCGCAACATCCTGGGCGTCATCGGCAAGGTCGGCCTGGAAATCGCCGGCAAGCTCATCAAGATCCGCCGCGAGACCCGCAACATCATCCAGACCATCGGCGGCAAGGTGATCCACCCCGTCTTCGGACTCCCCGGCGGCGTCTCCCGCGGCATAGACGAGGACGAGCGCAAGCAGTTCCTCGAGGTGGCCCGGGAGTCCGTCGGCTTCGCCGAGTTCGCGCTGGGGGCCTTCGCCGACATCGTCCTGGCCAATAAGGGCTACGTGGACCTCATCCTCTCCGAGGGCTACACCCACAAGACCTACTACATGGGCCTGGTGGACGACGACAAGAAGGTGGACTTCTACGAGCGGCGGCTGCGCGTGGTGGACCCCGAGGGTAAGGAGTTCGCCCTCTTCGAGCCTCACGAGTACACCGACCACATCTGTGAGCACGTGGAGCCGTGGAGCTACATCACCTTCCCGTTCCTGAAAAAAGTCGGCTGGAAGGGCTTCGTCGACGGCCCGGAGTCCGGCGTGTACCGCGTGGCCCCACTGGCCCGCCTGAACGCGTCGGAGGGCATGCGCACCCCCAAGGCCCAGGAGCACCACGACAAGCTCTTCGAAACCCTGGGCGGCAAGCCGGCCCACAACACCCTGGCCTTCCACTGGGCCCGCCTCGTCGAGGCGCTCCAGGCCGCCGAGGAGATGGAAAAAATCCTGTCCGACGACGAAATCACCTCCGACGACATCCGCAACCTCCCGACCAAGACCCCGTCCGAGGGCGTCGGCATCCTCGAGGCGCCGCGCGGGACGCTCATCCACCACTACTGGACCGACCCCGACGGCATCCTGACGCGGGTCAACCTCATCGTGGCCACCAACCACAACGCCGCCCCCATGGCCATGAGCGTGGAGAAGGCGGCCAAGGCCGTCATCAAGGGCGGCAAGGTGGACGACGGCCTGTTGAACATGGTCGAGATGGCCTTCCGGCCCTACGACCCGTGCCACGCGTGCGCCACGCACGCCGTGGGGCATTCGCCGCTCATCGCCAACATCTACGGCCCCGACGGCGAGCTGGTCCAGTCGGTCCGCAGGGATGGTTGATGCCGCGTCCCCCCTTTGAGGGGTTCGCCTACGGGCCAAGGTGAGGGAATGCGATGTCCCCTCCCCCCTTTGGGGGGGGGGGGCTAGGGTGGGGGGTGTAAGGCGGGGATTTTAATCCCCGCCGTTTTGCGGATTGCGATTACGTAGGGGCGGACCTTCAGGTCCGCCCGCGGGCGACCGT